>CAZYQL010000100.1:0-15260 GCA_964650055.1 uncultured Phycisphaeraceae bacterium
ATCAGCACGGTCTCGCCGCCCTTAGGTGTTGTGTTGGGACTTGCGCCTTTATTTAGAAGCAGTTTGACGAGTGTGCCGTTGCCGTTCTTACAAGCCAGCGAGATGGGCGTGATGGCGTAGCGGTTTTCTGCTTTGACGTTCGCGCCAGCGCTGATGAGTGCCCGTGCTGTTTCGAGATCATCGTGATAAGCCGCCCAGATGAGCGCGGTCATACCGTCGGCTTGCGGTGCATCGACAGCCTCGCCTTGTTTGAGCAGCGCGATCACCTTCGCTCCATCGCGAACCTCGGCTGCATCTGCCAGCAAAGTGTCCTTTTTCAAATCTGCACTGGATGCCGTGACAGCGATCGCGCAGAGGATGCACGACAGGAGCAGCGGGTTGATTGGTTTAGGCGTGAACATCATCAAAGCACACACGGTTTGTATCCGCGTTTCATCGAGCGGCGCATCCGCCTCATATAGCCCCGGCTTTAGCCGAGGTGACTCAGCGAACTCGAAGCGGTCCCCCGGCCAAGGCCGGGGCTATATGACACAATCCGATGTTTCGATACACGATCTGTAAAATCAGAGCCGGGCAGGCTCAAACAGTTCGGGAGCAAAGCCATTGGAGTCAGCGAATCGTTCCAGATCGACACCGACACGATCGAGCAGCGACAGATGGATATTGGCCAGCGGGGTGACATCTTTGTACTGCACGTGGCGACCACCTTTCATGCCCGATGCCTTGCCGCCGGCGACGATCGTCGGCAGGTTGGTGTGGTCGTGTTTATTGGGATTGCCCATACCGCTGCCATAGAGACAGAGCGTGTTATCCAGCAGCGTGCCTTCGCCTTCGGGTGTGTCCTTGAGCTTCTTCAGGAATCCGGCAAAGAGCGACACGTGGAACTGATTGATCTTCGCCATTCTGGCGATTTTGTTGGGATCGTTGCCGTGATGCGATAGCGGATGATGCGAATCGGAGACGCCGATTTCGGGGTAGCTGCGATTGGAAGTTTCACGCGCCAGTTGAAACGTCATCACGCGTGTGATGTCGCCTTGCATGGCCAGCACCTGAAGATCGAACATGAGCCTGGCATGTTCACCATAAGAAGCAGGCACACCCAGCGGTCGCTCCAGGTCGGCGAGTTGCCCCTTGTTCACATCCGCTTCGGCTTTGTGAATGCGACGTTCGACTTCGCGCACGGATTCGAGGTACTGATCGATCTTGCGGCGATCCTGCGGGCCGACATCGCGCTTGAGCCGACCGATTTCATCCGCCATTGAATCGAGCAGGCTGGCCTGTTTTCGCAGTGCATCACGGCGCTCTTTAGCGCTGCCGCCTTCGCCGAACATGCTTTCAAAGACGATGCGCGGATGAGCTTCCGATGGCAACGGCGTTGTCGGGGATGACCACGACAGATTGTTCTGATAGACGCAGGCGTAGCCGTTGTCGCATTGACCGACGACCTGCATCAAGTCCATCGAAAGTTCCAGTGACGGCAGCTTGGTCGCTTGGCCGATGTGCTGAGCGGCAATCTGATCAGCAGTGGTTCCCAGACGATAGTCCGTGCTCTCCGTGTGCTTGGCGCGAGCGCAGCTCAGGAACGCAGCATTGGAGGTGGCGTGCGAGCCGGGATAGGCACTGGCCAATTCGAGGTTGCTGATGATGCTCACCTGTTCGCGAACTGGTGCGAGCGATTCGAGGATGAACGGAAGCTCATCGAGTTTGTCACCCTTGGGTGTCCAGCGCGTGTGATCGCAGCCCATGGGCATGAAGACATAGCTCAGTCGCTTGGCCGGTTTGACGGGCGTCTTCGCCATCGCCATGCCTGCGGGGATCATCGCATCAAGCAGCGGCAGAGCAATCGCAGCGCCGGTGCCTCGGAGCAGCGTGCGACGAGAAATAGATTTTCCGGTGATGAAACTCATTGCGAAGTCCTCATCTGAAAAGGTGCACTGCGGACGATGCCCAGAATGATCGATGACAGCCGATACTCTTCTTTTGCCGCCTCACGAACGATCTTGCGAATCGCGGGGCCATCGCTCAGTTCAACGCCGCGCGCCAGCGCAAACGTCATGAGCCTTTCGGTCGCGGTGGCGACAAAAAGCTGCGGCCGCTTCAGTATAGCTGCCTCCAAGCCAGCTACGCCTGTGAAACTACTGCCATCGGGCAGGCCGCCCGCCGCATCAACAGGACGACCCGCTTCGAGTTCGCGCCACTGGCCCACTGCATCGAAATTCTCCAGCGCGAAACCGACGGGATCCATGAGGTTGTGGCAACTGGCGCAGCTGGGGTTCTCGCGATGTTGCTTGAGCCGATCGCGAACGGTCAGTTCATCGGAGATGACAGCGGATTCATCGAGCGAAGGCACATCCTGAGGCGGAGGCGGCGCGGGTGAGCCGAGAATGTTTTCGAGAATCCAGTTGCCACGAATCACCGGACTGGTGCGCGTGGCGTAGGAGGTGACGGTGAGGATGGAGCCTTGGCGCAGCAGGCCGCCGCGCTGACTGTGTGGCGGAAGATCGACGCGCCGAAACCGGCTGCCGTAGATGTGCGGGATGCCATAATGTTTGGCGAGGCGCTCGTTGAGATAAGTGTGATCCGTGCGAATGAGCGCAAGCACGCTGTGATCTTTATCGAGTAGTTCCTGCACGTGCATCTGCGTTTCCTGCCGCATGGCTTGGCGCAGGTTGTCATCGAAATCCGGAAAGAGGCGACCATCAGGCGTGATCGAATCGAGATTGCGCAGATGCAGCCACTGGCTTGCAAAGTGAGTCGCCAGAGTGGATGCCTTCGCATCGGCGAGCATGCGCTTTACCTGAGCCTCAAGGATGCCCGCTTCGCGCAGCTTGCCTTGCTCTGCGATCTTGAGGAGCTCATCATCGGGAATCGAACTCCACAGAAAAAAGGAAAGGCGCGAGGCAAGTTCAAGTTCGCTGATCTCATAAGGCTTGCCCGCTGTTGAATCCTTGGGCTGCATTTCGATCTTGAACAGGAACGATGGACTGGTGAGGATCGCGCCCAGCGACGCTTCGATTCCCGCTTCAAATCCGCTGGTTTTGTTGGCTTCACGAAAGAACCCCATGAGCCTGTTGGTGTCCGCATCATCGACGGGCCTGCGGTAAGCGAGCCGCGCGAGCTTGGTGAGGATGATCTGCGCTGCAGCTTCCTCTTTCTCTTTGCTGTCGGGCCTTGTCACAAAAATGCGCCGACGACTTGCGGTGTCACCTGCGCTATCAGGCATCTGCTCGCTGGCAAAAGGGCCGGTGATGGAGACCTGATAAATCGCTGGTGACAGGCGCGGATGGCGGTGCAGGTTGTAATGCACATTCAGCGGCTGCCGCGTGGTCTCTTCAACTGAGCTGCCGCCATCGATGAAGGTCACGCCCAGGTCGCGCGTGCCAGCGGCAACCTTCACGCGTGTGTTGAGCTTTGAATCATCGAAGTCAGCAGCGCGTCTGTTCTGGGGTGCAGTCACGGCGAAGCCAGCGACGCGCTCGCGATCGAGCAGAATCTCGAGTTGATGAGTGCCGGTGAGTCCTTCCACTTCATCGTTGCGGTCGCGTGTGAGTCTGATTTGAATTTCGTATTCACCATCGCGCGGGAAGGTGTGCCGAAAGAGCGCGCCGCCTCGTGTGCCCAGAGGCAGGCCGTCCACATGGCTCTCCTGCGTGGTGTCAGGCTTGATGCGGTAGGTGGAGCCATCGGGGCGATTCAGTGGTGCGCCCACCGCAAGGCGACTGATCTTTTGTGCTGCTTGAACATAGCGTGTCAGCAGGCCGGGCGAGAGATCGCTGACCGTGATGTGATCAAACCCGTGGCTGGATTCGTCAGCGGGAAGTAGCGATGAAACATCAATCTCCAGTGCGAGCAGGTCGCCGATGGCGCTGCGATATTCCGTGCGACTGAGCCTGCGAAACGTATCAACCCGGCCGACATTCGGATTCACCGCAGCAGCACCATCGAGCTTGCTGACCAGATGAGCGGAGATTGATTCATAGGTTTCATCGGTTGGTCGCCCTTTGCCCACCGGAGGCATCTGCCGTGCATCGATCATGCGCAGTGCTTTCTCCCAGGTCTGGCTGCTCTCCGCGATAGATTTGCCAAGCAGGGCTTCCAAGTTGAGGTTGCCTTTTTTCACGTCGGCATCATGGCAACCGGCGCAGTGCTGCTGAATTATTCCCCGAAAATCCACTTCGCTCATTGGCGAAGCGTTCGCAGCGCATGCCACAAGGATTGCCGCGACGGCACAAGCAACAGCGCACTGGCTACTTTTGGGTCGGGCCATGGTGAGATCCGATTAGAACACGAAGCAAACACGAACAATGAATTTTACCCGCCCCAAGCCGATCCGAAAGAGATCATTGAAATTTACGAGCGATTTTTATAGTGCCGCCAGTCGCTGGGTGCGGTCCTGGGTGATGAGCGCTTCGATCATTTCATCCATGTCACCAGCGAGTAGCGATGCGAGGTTGAAGGATTGATTCAAGCGATGATCCACCGCGATGGCTTCTTTGTAGCGATAGGTGCGGATGCGTTCGCTGCGTTCGCCTGAGCCGATCATGGTGGAGCGCTTTTCCGCTCGCTCGGCGTTCTTCTTTTTCTGATACAGGTCGAACACGCGCGTGCGCAGGAGTTGCCAGGCTTTGGCGCGGTTTTGCTGTTGGCTGTTGCTCTCTTGCATGCGCACTTCGATGCCGGTGGGGATGTGCACCATCTTGACTGCGGTGGCGACTTTGTTGACGTTCTGGCCGCCCGGGCCTTGCGCGGTGGTGATGTCCATCTTCACTTCCGAATCGGGAATCACCAGATCGATCTTCTCCGGCTCAGGCAGCACCGCAACCGTACACGTCGAAGTATGAATTCGCCCTTGCGTTTCCGTGGCAGGCACACGCTTGACGCAGTGCACGCCGCCTTCGTAGCCCAGTCGCTGCCAGACGCCCGGGCCTTGCACATTGGCCAGCACATTGCGAAGGCCGCCCGCTTCGCCCTCGGAGAATTCGAGAAGCTCCAGCGTCCACCCGCGTTTGCTGGCGTAGCGCTGATACATCTCAAACACATCACCCGCCCAGATCGCCGCCTCCGCGCCGCCTGCTGCACCGCGCACTTCGAGCATTACCGAACCTATCGCCAGATCATCGGCAGTGACGAGTTCGCTGGCGACCGCATCGAGTAGCTGCGCGGATTCCAGGCGAAGCTCAGGCAACTCCGCAGCCGCCATGTCAGCCAGATCAGCGTCAGCTTTTTCCGCGATGATCGCTTCGTTGTCCGTAATCTGTTGTTGCAACGCTCGCCACCTGCGAAATCGCGTGATCATACTTTCGAGTGCTGACCGCTTGATGGAAATCTCGCGGATGCGCTGATGATCCAATGCGATCGCTGGATCGACAAGCTGATGCTCAAGCTCATCGAACTGCGAGGCCAAGGTTTCAAGCTTGGCAATCAGATTGGCGCTGAGGTCGGACATGGGGGTAAGTTCAAAGTTCTGAGTTCAAAGTTCTGAGTTCAAAGTTCGGATTCAACACTAACTTTGAACCTTCAACTTTGAACTTTGAACTCATTACTTCCCGCGCACGAAAAAACCGCAGCACGAAAATCGCGCACTGCGGCTTTGATTTCGGTGTTGATGGCTAAGCCTTGGGCTGTTCAGCCTTGGGCTCGGCTGCTTTTGGCGCGGCTGCCTTGGCCTCGGCGGCTTTGCCCTTCTGGAAGTAGTCGCCTTGAAACTTGCGCTGGAACCGCTCGACGCGGCCGGCGGTATCGACGAACTTCTGCTTGCCCGTGAAAAACGGGTGCGAAGCGGACGAAATATCCACCTTCACCAGCGGGTATTCCTGGCCGTCTTCCCATTTGACCGTATCGTGACTCTTAATCGTCGAGCGGGTCAGGAAGCTGGTGCCAGCGGAAACGTCTTGGAACACAACCGGGCGATACTTAGGATGAATGTCTTTCTTCATGGCGTAACCCTTTCATGCGAGCCGAGTATCATAACCGCCCTTCAACCCGGATGCAAAACGGCCCAAAAGGGAAGCTCCAATGATCAAGTGCCAAATCCCAAATAAATTCCAATTGGAAGAAATCGAGCCAATCAGAGAGCATCTGCACAATGCCTCGATTGGATTGATTGGTGTTTGATTGGTGCTTGTAATTTGTTTGTGATTTGAAATTTGTAATTTGAGATTTAATCCCTGTACTCTGACTCTCCATGAACATATTCCTCAACGGCAAGTTCCTTCCCATCGATCAGGCCACTCTCCGCGTTGAAGACGCTGGCTTTCAGCATGCGGTAGGCCTGTTTGAAACGATGTTCGTCCAAGGCGGCCGCGTCTTTCGCCTTCACGAACACCTAGCCCGCCTCGCCGAGTCAGCGTACCATTTAGGACTGGCGATGAATGTGAATGTCAACGCACTGGCCGGTGCGGTGGAATCAACGGTCGCGCATAACGAACTGATCAGTGCGCGGATTCGGTTGACGATGACTGCCGGGCCGATCTCGCTGCTCAAGCCGCAACTCGATCCGCCTCTGCCGACGCTGCTCATTGTGCCCAGTGAGCCGACCGCGTATGCCCCCGAATATTTCGAGCAAGGCATCAAAGTCCTCATCGCGCCGCCCATGGCCAATCCGTTTGATCCACTCGCTGGACACAAATCGCTCAGCTACTGGAGTCGGCTGCGATTGCTTCGACAGGTAGCGAGCCTGGGCGCGGGCGAAGCGATCATCTTGAACATCACCAACCATCTGGCGAGCGGAGCGGTGAGCAATCTATTTCTCGTCAAAGATGGTGAACTGCTCACGCCTATGGCGCGCGGTGAGGAAGTGGATGCTTCGCTGGCTGCGCCGGTCTTGCCTGGCATCACGCGAAAGGTTGTGATGGAGTGTGCGAATTCGCTGGGTATCAAAGTGCGTAAAGAAATGTTGACGGTGGAGCAGTTACTGGAGGCCGATGAACTGTTCCTCACCAATTCGAGTTGGCAGGTGCTGCCGGTGTCGAAGGTGGAGAAGAAGGTGATCGGTGATGGCCGTGCGGGTGAGGTGACGAAATCGTTGCGAGCGGCAGTGCTGGCGAAGATTGATGAAGAGACATCGCCAAGATGAAGATGGATTGATTGCCATCACATGTCACGTCTTCATGACACTGGGCGCTTCGTGCAAGCGGCCCGCCATGACTCTGGCAATCGGTGCGGTGATCTCCAGTTTTTCCAGCAGGATTCGCATGATGGCGGTGATCGGCGCAGCCAGCAGCATGCCCACGATGCCCCACATGGTGCCCCAGAAAATCAGAGCGAGCAGAATCGTCGCTGGATGCAGATCGAGCGAATTGCCTAGCACACGTGGCTCGATAAAGCTGCCCAGAATGAACTGAGCCGCAGCAGGCAAAGCGATGGCGAGAATCGCGACAGGCAGCGAGATGTCGGGATTGACCAGCACGATCGGAATGGGCAGCAGCGTGGCGATGATGGAACCGATGTTGGGTACGAAGTTGAGGAGGAAGACGAGTAGGCCAAACGTCAGCGCCAGCGGCACACCCAGCACCGCGAGTATGGACCAGACGAGGATGCCCGCAAAAATCGAGAGCAACGTCTTGGCGATCAGATATCGCTTGACCCGCACATCGATCTCTTCCCAGATCGTGCTACGCGACGGCTGCGTCGGGTGTTTTCCGATAAGCAGAAAGAAAAGAAATATCAGGACCAGCACCGCCTGCGACACAATGCTGAACACCGATCGCAGCACATTGGCCAGCAACTCGCTAACGCCCCCCTGAGGACCCGCGGCCAGCGGATTGAGCAGCTTCTTCTCATCGATGCCAAAGCGATGCAAAGGCAACGCAGACATCACATCCGAAGAGAGCTTTTCGATTCGTTCCTGATAGAGACCAACGTTCGCGGTGAACTGGCTTACAGCAATCGAAACGATGAACGAAAGCAGCAGCATCGCTGCAAATCCCAGTGCCACCGAACCGACCACCGCCACGCCACGCGACATGCGACAACGCTTCATCAGCACACTCACCACCGGGTTGAGCAGGATCGTCAGAAAAAACGCCAGCACCACCGGAATCAGCACATTGCGCAGCCAGTACAGCGAAAACGCAATCGCCACCGTGCTCAGGATGAGCAGGCAGACCGTCTGCACGCGTTTTTCAACGGATTGAGAAGTCATGCGACTCCAGATCGGCTGCTAGTGGTTCGCGACGCATCGCCGCTTGCGGCTTCGCTCACCCCTTCGCCGCAAACGCAGCCACTTCATCCATATTCACGCCCAGCCATTCGATCATGTGCTGTTCGTAAACTTTCTGATGTTCGGGATTGCTGAAATCCAGCCGCAGTTCATTGATCACTTTCGTGCCCTGACGAATCCATTCGTTCCAGGTCTGCTGCGAGAAGTGCGCGTAGATGTATTTGCCGATCGCGCCGCGCATCGGCGGATCAGGCAGCTTCGTGCCCGCCTTGCCGCTGCGCTTGTCGATGATCGCATTGGGATCAGTCGGATCGACCTGTGGCGTCGCTGCCGCCACTTCCTCCGTCGATGGCACAGGCTGCCCCAACTTCTGAAGCAGCGATTCCATCGCCCGCTGAGGCATCACATCGCCGCGCGCTGCCGCCTTGACATAACCAATCGACAGCACCTCGGCTGCTTCCTCAAGATGCCCCAGTTGAATCAGCCCTTGAGCGCGAAGCTGATACGCACTGGACATGCCATCATTAAGCACAATCGCCTGCGCCAAAGCTTTGTCCGCTTCATCGAGCCGACCTGCCTCGCGGTAGGCTTTGCCCAGGCTGAACCAGCTCATGTCATCGGGCGCCTCGCGGGTCATTTTTTCCCACTGGGCGATACGTTCGTTAATGTTCGTACTCATAGCGCAGCTAGCATAGAGATATTGCGGCGTTGATGCGAGACCTGCATGCGTTGGCCTCATGCTTGCGCCGCCGCCTTGCCCGCCAGATAGCCCGTGGACCAGGCCCACTGAAAATTGAATCCGCCAATCCTGCCATCGCAATCCAGAATCTCGCCGATCAGATACAGCCCTGCCACCAGTCGCGATTGCATATCGCGATGATGCACTTCGCTCAGCGGCACGCCGCCTGCGGTGACCTCTGCATAATTCCACCCGCGATCCTTCACGATCGGCAGCTCCAGCGACGTCAGCCCATGCACCAGCTTCCGCCGTTCTTCACGGGCCAACTGCGCCATCGGCGTGCGCAGGTCGATTCGCAGATGATCCAGCAGCGCCTCCAGAATCCGCGCTGGCAGAAGATCGCTGATCGTCGTGATGAGCGCCTTCTTCGCATGCTTCTGGCCGCGATCAATGATCATCTTTTCAACCGTTGCAAAATCTTGTCCAGGCAAAAGCGAACAGGTCATCTTCGCCTGCTGACCGTTGGCGTGAGCGATGACCCAGTGACGACTGGCATCCATCGCCACTGGGCCGCTGATTCCAAAATGAGTGAAGAGCATGCTGCCTGCGCGGTGGTCGATGCGCTTGGCTTGCGCGAAGGTGGAGAGTTCGACATCGAGAGAAAGGCCGGAGATCGAGGCGTGAAAAAAATCATCACGCAGCAGCAGCGGCACCAGCGCGGGATACGTCGCCGTCACCGTGTGACCCAGTCGCTGCACCATCGCCCAGCCCGCGCCATCGCTGCCGGTCAGAGGCAGCGAGCGCCCGCCGGTGGCCATGATCAAATGCGTGGCGGTGAGCGAACCTTGCGAGTGGGTGATTTTGAAGCGGGTTTCGGGTGTCGGGTTTCGGGTGTCGGTGGAGTTTGTGTCTATCGCTTCAATACTGCTCACGCGGTGATTGGCGAGGATGCGAATGTTCAGTCTCTCGCAGCGATTGAGCAAGGCGGCAAGCACCGTTTTGCTGCTGTCGGATACGGGAAACAGCTTGCCGGTCTCTTCGCGTTTGAGCTCGACGCCCATGTCGCGGAACCACTCGACAGTTTTCTTTTCGTTGAATGCGGAGAGAACGTGACGAACAAAAGTAGTAGGTGCGTTGTAATCGTCGGGTGTGACGCGGTGATTCGTGACATTGCAGCGGGCACCGCCGGAGACGAGGATCTTGGCGCCCAGCGACCGGGCACCATCGAGGATACAGATGCGCTGGTTTGGCCGATGACCCGCAGCAAAGATCGCCGCTGCCAGGCCCGCAGCACCGCCACCGATGATCGCAATGTCGCACACCGATTCCATGCAGGCACATTAGCATGGCGCACGGGCTTTTGGCGTTGCCTGAGAATCCTTCCTAGCCGTGAAGCGGAAGCGAGCGGATGCCACGGGCCACAGTCAATGCCACGCTCATCGCTCGCTTACGCTTCGCGGCTCAGACAAGCTATTGATTTTGAGACAGCGCACTGAATCGCCCAAAATGGTTCATTTATGAAAGATGCACGTTCGGATGAAGAACTGATCGCCGTCGCCAATGAAGGCGGCCAGCCGGGGCAGCTCGCCTTCGAAGCCCTCTACCATCGTCACCGCGACTGGGTCTATGGCCTGGCCTTGCGCTTCACGCATCAGCACGATCTGGCGATGGATGTCACGCAGGAAGTGTTCCTCTATTTTCTCCGAAAATTCCCGGGCTTTTCCCTCACCGCCAGGCTCACCACTTTCTTCTACCCCGCAGTGCGAAATCTGGCGATGACCCATCGCGGCAAGGCTCAGCGCTTTGCAGGTAACGATGAAGCGCTGGCCTCGGTGCCCGATGCTGCGCAGGAATCATCCGACAATCGCAGCGAGCTGAGCGAACTGCTTGAAAGCCTTTCCGAGGGACACCGCGAAGTTGTGCTGCTGCGCTTTGTCGATGGCCTTTCGATGCAGGAGATTGCAGTCGCGATGGATTTGCCTGTAGGCACTGTCAAGAGCCGACTGCATCACGCGCTGGCGTCGCTGCGCGAAGACCCCAGAGCGAAACAGTTTTTCGATATTCCCGTTTAGCCGCAGAGCAAAGGTCCGCCATCGCTCCGCGTGGATCACGGTACTGATCATCACAACAGGTCAAGAAAATATTTTCCAACCCATTGAACTTTTAAACCCTCCGCCACGCTTCAACAGTGGAACACCTATGACGCACCCGCAAGACAACCTGCCCGATGACGACGCGTCCCGCGATTTGCCTGCTGATTTCAAGGCAAAACTGCGCAGTATGCACGCATCGCCTTCGCCCACGCAAGCCCAGTGGTCTGCGGTGGATGCTCGCATCAGCAGCGCCGCTGCCGCGTACTTTGGATCGCAGGAGCAGCCCGCTGTCATCGGTCGCATCGGCAGGATCACGCGCGTCGCAGCCGGTCTGGCGGCGCTGGTCGCCATTGCTGCGGCGCTCTGGTTCAGCAGCGGTGGCAACGCGCCTGATCAAGGCGAGCTGACGAATAACGGCGAGAAGAATTCCCCTCTGTTGCCGCCGGTTGTTTCGATCGCCGTACTACCTGGCGACATCAATCGCGATGGCCACGTGGACATTCTCGATGCCTACCTGCTTCAGCGTCGCATTGAATCTGCTGCGACCCTCGAAGCGGCATGGGACTTGACGCTCGATGGCCAGGTGGATGCGCAGGATGTGAGCGTCATCGCTGCCGAGTCGGTCAAGCTCGATGGAGGGCCAAGGTCATGAGAATGCCAGCGGCAGTAGCAGTAGCAGTCATCGTTGCAGCAGTCGCGGCAGCCGCCGCGGTGAGCCGCGATGTAGCGCCATCGCGGACGTCAACAACTACGTTGGCCCGCACTGTTGTAACTTCGTCCGACGGCCTCAGTGCTTCTGCTGTTTTCTCTAACACATCGCGCGATCTTTTACCCCTTCAGGCTGCTCACGTCCGCGACGGCGTTGCGCCCTCGCTCATCGCAGCGGTTGACATTCGCTTCGCCGCTATCGATGTGATGATCGACACCGCCGACGCACCACTGGCCGTTTATCAGCTTGAAGTCGCAGCGAAAAAGGGTGATGTGAAGATCGTGGGCATCGAAGGTTCTGAGCACGAAGCTTTTCGCGATCCGCCACATTATGACCCGCTTGCGATTCAGCGTGAGCGTGTGATTCTCGGCGCGTTCAACACGGCTGGCGCTGAAAAACTGCCACGCGGCAAGGTGCGCATCGCCACCATTCATCTGCAAGTCACCGGCGATGTCGAGCCGGAGTTTGATGTGAAGTCTTCCGTCATCGCCACTGTGGATGGCGAAGCGATTGCCGGGGCTAAGGTCACGATTAAAACCAGGAGGTTGCCGTTATGAAGTCGAAATTTTCCAGCGTGTTGTCTGCGATTTTACTTCTCGTGTTCATGGGTCTCATTTCTGCGATCTTGTTGAACTGCGCGATGGACAGTCGATATGCTTCGTCGCTGACGAGCAACGGTGAGGCAGGTGTGCTGTCAGCAATTTCACCCTTGGCCCGTGTCATGCCTCAGGACAGTGCCATCGCCTCCGCCATCTCCCCCGGCGATGAACTCTGGATCATCGCCAAACCTGTCGCACGTGTTCGCGACCTCAATGACGAAGCCCCCGGCAGCGGCGCACTCGTCATCGAACAGCCCCGCGATCCAGCGCAGCCTGATGGCGAAAAGATCACCATTCCCGTGCCGCTCAAGCACACCGATGTGAAGGCTCGCATCGATGCTTACATCGCCACCGTCGATGTCACGCAGCAGTTTCAAAATCCCTATGACAGCAAGATCGAAGCGGTCTATGTGTTTCCGCTTCCCGCCGATGCCGCCGTGAATGAATTCATCATGACCATCGGTGATCGCAAGATTCGTGGCATCATCCGTGAGCGCGAAGAGGCAGAAAAGATTTACCACGCGGCTCGCGCACAAGGCTTCAATGCTGCGCTGATGACGCAGGAACGGCCGAACATTTTCACGCAGAAAGTAGCCAATATTGAGCCGGGCAAACAGATCGATATCCAGATTCGCTACTTCCACACGCTCGCTTACGCCGACGGCTGGTACGAGTTTCACTTCCCCATGGTTGTAGGCCCGCGCTACAACCCGGCTGCACTATCCGAGCCGCGCGGCGTAAGCCCACGGGTAGCCGCACAAGGCGAAGGCATCGGCGCAGTAGGGCGAAGCAGCAGCGGGCTTTCGGGGCAGCGCACAGAAGTCAGCTACCTGCGTCCCAATGAGCGCAGCGGCCACGACATCAGTCTGAGCGTCGATCTTCATGCAGGCGTGCAGGTCGAGGAATTGCTTTGCAACTCCCATCAGATCACTCGCACGGTTCAAGCGGATCGCACGCAGGTCGCCATCGCACAGGGTGACACGATTCCCAACAAGGATTTCGTTTTGCGGTATCGCGTGGCCGGTGACACGATCAAGTCGAATCTGCTGGTGCATCGTGACAGTCGCGGCGGCTACTTCACATTGATGCTCTATCCGCCCAAGGATTTGCAGCATCTTGCGCGCCGGCCGATGGAGATGGTCTTCGTGCTCGATTGCTCCGGCTCGATGTCCGGCTACCCCATCGAACAATCCAAAAATGCCATCCGCCACGCTCTGCAATCATTGAACGCCAGCGACACGTTCCAGGTGATCAACTTCTCCAACGATGCATCGCAGCTTGGCGCGAAGCCGCTGCATGTGAATGAGGCGAATATCACCAAGGCTCTGCGTTATGTCGAGTCATTGAAAAGTGAAGGTGGCACGGAAATGCTCACCGGCATCAAGGCCGCACTTGATTTCCCGCAGAGCGAAGGCCGGCAGCGCGTCGTCGCATTCCTCACCGATGGCTACATCGGCAACGAATCGCAGATTCTCGGCGAGATGCAAAAACGCCTTGGTAATGCACGTATTTTCAGCTTCGGCATCGGCTCATCCGTCAATCGCTACCTCATGGAGAGCATGGCTCGCCTGGGACGCGGCGCGGTTGCTTACGTCGGCCCCGATGATAGCGGGGCCGATGTGATGGATCACTTTTTCTCGCGCATCAGTAAGCCGGCGCTGGCTGATCTTCAGATCGATTTTGGTTCGATGAAAGTGCGCGATGTGTTTCCACACCGTTTGCCTGATCTTTTTGTCGGCCGCCCTGTGCTGCTTGTCGGTCGCTTCGAAGGCGAGCCGCCGTCGCAGATTCGTGTGACGGGCAATGCGGGCGGCGAGCGCGTGGCGATGAATGTCAATGTGCAGGCGATCAATCAGCCCGCTGTTGCCACGGTCAACAATCATGCCATCGGCGGACTCCCCGCGGTCTGGGCTCGCATGCAGATTCAGTCGCTCTCGGATCAGATGACGCACACATCTGACCCGCAAGGCGAACTGCCTGGCGTCATCCGCAAGCTGGCGCTCGATTACAGCCTGATGTCAGCGTACACCGCGTTTGTTGCCGTCGATAGCTCCCGTCGCACCGAAGGCAACTCGGGCACCACGGTGCCTGTTCCGGTGCCGGTACCTGCGGGGGTGAAATACGAGACGACGGTGCGCGAGTAAAGGCAGAAGACTATTATTTATTATTTAATGCTTATTACTTAACAGCTATTGAAAGACATAGCCCTCAATACACAACGCGACCGACTCTGCTCCGAAATAACTATTAAGTAATAAGTAATAAGTATTAAATAATAAGTAATAGCTATCTTCCTAAAGCGTTGTCACACTTCGTTGCAGCAGCGCCAGGTACTCAATATTTCCTTCTCTTCCTCGGCTGCCTCCGCCTCGGATTGGCGACTCTATACAACCCAGGACTTCCGCTCCCAGTGAATCCATCTGGCCGAGTGTCGTGTCGCAGACCTGTTTCGATTCTTCATCGGTGAGGACGCCTCGTTTTTCGCCTTGGCCGGCTTGTTTCCAGGTCGATTCGTAGTGCGGCTTGATTAGTGTGATGATTCTCGCGTTTTCGCCGTCTTGCAGCCACTTCATTGCGGCAGGCACCGCCAGTTGCTGGCGTGACCAGCCCAGGTCCATGACGACGAGATCGCAGCCTTCGAAAGCTGGAATAGCTGCGGGATCAAAGTGCAGGGCGTTGGTGCGTTCGTGCGTGGCTACGCGGGGGTCGCTGCGCAGTTTCCAAGCGAGCTGGCCGTAGGCGGTATCGATACTGAATACTTTGGTCGCTCCGCGCTGGAGGAGGCAATCGGTGAAGCCGCCGACGTTGCAGCCGAGGTCGGCACAGGTGCAGCCGGTGGGATCGATGGCAAACGCATCAAGAGCAGCCACTAGCTTGAGGCCGCCACGGGAAACGTAGGGGATGGGGAGCGATGAAGACATAAGGATGAGGAGGCATTAAAGGCGATTATTTATTACTTAATGCTTAATACTTATTGGTTATATCGAAATGGACGGCGGCGACCACTGGTGGTTGTAAT
>CAZYQL010000101.1:0-6245 GCA_964650055.1 uncultured Phycisphaeraceae bacterium
AAGGAAGTGAGTTGTGCGTGGCGAGTGTTCATGGTTTGTTCCTTTGTAAGAGCGTTCATGGTGATGGTGCGTTTCATAGTGGGCAGGTTTTCTGCGACGACTTCGTTCGCCAAGGCGAACGGCTAAATATTCTGACCTCTGACCTCTGACTTCTGACTTCTGACTTCTGACCTCTGACTTCTGTTCTCATCCAAAGCGTCCTGTGACGTAATCTTCAGTTTCGACCAGATGCGGTTTCTCAAACATGTCACGTGTAGCGCCGTATTCGATCAGTCGGCCCAGATACATGAAGGCGCAGTAGTCACTGGAGCGCGAGGCCTGTTGCATGTTGTGCGTGACGATGAGCACGGTGTAATCACCTTTGAGTTCCTGAATCAGGTCCTCGATCTTGCCTGTGGCGATGGGATCAAGTGCCGAGCAAGGCTCATCCATCAGTAGCACCTCCGGCTCAGCGGCAATGGCGCGGGCGATGCAGATGCGCTGCTGCTGACCGCCGGAGAGTCCCAGTGCGCTGTCGTGCAGACGATCTTTCACTTCGTTCCATATCGCGGCGCCGCGCAGGCTTTTTTCGACGACTTCGTCGAGGAGTTTCTTGTCGCGGATGCCATCGATGCGAAGCGGGTAGATGATGTTTTCGTAGATGGACATGGGGAAGGGGTTGGACTTTTGAAAGACCATGCCCATGCGTTTGCGAAGTTCGATGACATCGACGGAGGCGTCGTAGATGGAGTCGCCGTTGAGCTTCATGTCGCCGCCGATGCGGACGGAATCGATCAGGTCATTGAGGCGATTGACTGAGCGAAGGAGCGTGGACTTGCCGCAGCCGGACGGCCCGATGAGCGCGGTGACCTTGCCGCGTGGCACGGACATGTTGATCGAGTGAAGCGCTTTGGCTTTGCCGTACCACAGCTCAAAGTCCTGCACATCGAGCACGTGCTGCTCCTTGGCGAGGGACTCGTGGATTTCGCTTTCAACCTTCTCGCCCTTGGCGACAGCTTCCAGGCGACCAGCAGAGCGGCGCTCGGCAGTAATGTCGCCGACAGAAGCAGAGCCGACGATCGGTGGTGTGAGTGCGTTGATGTTGGGCATAGGTGGCTCCGGCGAAGCTGTCAGCGATCAGCTTTCAGCATTCAGCTTTAAGGCAGTTGTTTCACAGCGTTGCGGGTCAGTTCAATATCCATTTTCAGCGGGGTTTTGTTCCGTAGTCTTTGGCTCATAGCTGACGGCTGATAGCTGACAGCTTCCCTCAGCTTCCTCAAAAGTGTCCCGTCACAAAGCGCCTTCGCAGACGGGTTCGCAGGGTGATCGCAGTCAGGTTCAGCACGATGATGATCGCGATCAGCAGTAGCGTGGTTGTGAAGACCATCGGCTTGGCGGCTTCGGAGTTCTGGCTCTGGAAGCCGAGATCGTAAATGTGAAAGCCCAAGTGCATGAAGCTTCGCTCGGCATGCACATAAGGAAACACGCCATCAATGGGCAGTTCCGGTGCCAGCTTCACTGCACCCACGAGCATGAGCGGTGCCACTTCACCGGCACCACGCGCCATCGCCAGGATCGCGCCGGTCATGATGCCAGGCAGTGCGCGAGGCAGCACGATGCGCTGGATCGTCTGCCACTTGCTCGCGCCGCAGGCATACGAACCTTCGCGCATCGAGCTGGGTACAGCGGCCAGCGCTTCTTCGGTGGCCACGATAACGACGGGCAAGGTGAGCAGCGCGAGCGTCATGGAAGCCCAGAGCAAGCCGCCGGTGCCGAAGGTCGGGCTGGGCAGTTTCGCACGGTTAAAACCGTCGAAGAATGGCGTCTTGACGATGAGCAGTACGAACGACGCAGTGAGCACGATCCAGAGCAGCGTCGCCAGTCGTGAAATCCAAAGACGGCCCGAGCCTGTTTCGGTGGGCTTCTTGGGCCTCAGCGATGTGATGCTCAGGAAGAACGCGCCGACCGCCATCGCCGCAAGAAGACCGAGGATGATGAACCAAGTCACAGGGGGCCAAGGTGCGACGGAGATGCGCGATGGGCCGCCGTCAATGAACGCACCCATGCCGTAGCAGAGGAAGCCTAGGCCGAACACACCGAACACGATCGAAGGCACACCGGCCAGATTGTTGATGGCGATGCGAACAACGCTGACGATGAGGCCGCCTTTGGCAAACTCGCGCAGGTAGAGAGCTGCCAGCACACCGAAGGGCACGACGGCGATCGACATGATGAGCGTCATGGCGACGGTGCCGAAGATCGCGGGGAACACGCCGCCTTCGCTGTTGGCTTCGCGCGGGTCCTGCGTCAGGAACTCCCACCATCGTTCGGCGAAGATGCTGATTTTGCCGCCAAATCCGAGCTGATTCGCTGGGTACGCAATCACAACATCCGCCAGCGCGAGCTTCTTCTCTTTACCATCGACGGCAGTCATCAGGATATGGTAGCGCTCCATTTCCTTGTTGAGCACTGCGATTTTGTCGGTGACTTCCTTGTAGCCTTTTTTGCCGACTTCCTGTGCTTGTTCGTAGGTCTTGATTGCTTCGAGGAAAGCCTGATTCGGCTTGCCGATGTCCTGCTCGATGATCTTCAGTGCCTCGGTACCTTTGGCGATGGCCTGGGCGACGGCGGGATCCTCAGCGGAGCCGGAGGTCTTGATTTCATTGAGCGAGCGCCACGTAGCGACCCACGCAGGCGGCGGCAGCTCATCAAGCTCCGCCTCGCGCACCGTCAGACGGGCTGACTCGATGATGCGATTCACCTTGCCGATGTCGTGCTTCTCCAGGCTCCGCCGCTCTTCAAAAAGATCGCGCACCTGGCTGTGATACTGATTGAACTTGGCCCAGGTCTCCGCTTCACCGTTGCCCATCACTTTGCCATCGATCTCCAGCGCCTTGGGAAATCCGTAGAACCGGCCCCACGACATGCGCTCGATCGTGACGGCCCACTGCGGCCGGCTTTCGCCTTCAGCAGCGACTTCATAATCACTCACCCACGTGAAGTGTGATTCAGTCAGGTCGTAATTCGCTGTGCGAATCAGCCTGCGATGAATGCGGCCATCGTGTTCTTCTTGCGTTGCGGCAACGAGTTTTTTCTGATCTTCACTCAGTGATTCAATGAGCGATTCGCCGGGCACAAACCATTCATCGCGCGATTCTTCACCCATGATGACTTTGCCATCGGTGAGCTTGATCTGCTTGAGCGGCGCAGGCCAGAAGGTGGCGATACCCTGCCAGAGCACGAGGCTCAAGAGGCCGATGATCATGATCACGGCAAGGCCCAGCGCACCGCCGGTGAGCCATATCCAAGGTTCACCTTGCGCTGCCAGCGAAGTGGTTGCGCGGGCACGGCGTTTGGTCAGCACCGGTGCAGGCAGCGGGGCGATGCCGGTCTTGATGGGGTCAGACACGGTGCTCATAGCTGGAACGCCCTCTTACGGAAGCGAAGCCTTACAACTTCAGCCACGGTGTTCAGAATGAAGGTCATGACAAACAGCGAAAGAGCGGCGAGAAAAAGCATGCGATAATGCGTGCCATGCTGCACCGATTCGGGCAGTTCGACGGCGATGTTGGCCGACAGGGTGCGGAAGCCGGAGAACATGTTCAAGTCCATGATCGGCGTGTTGCCTGCTGCCATCAGCACGATCATCGTCTCGCCGACAGCGCGGCCCAGGCCGATCATCACTGCGGAAAAGACGCCGCTCATCGCCGTGGGAATGATGATGCGAATCGCCGTCTGCCACCTGGTCGCACCAGCACCAAGCGAAGCGGCACGCAGATGATCAGGCACGGAAGAGAGCGCATCTTCAGCGAGTGTGTAGATGATGGGGATCACGGCGAAGCCCATGATGAAGCCGACGATCAGAGCGTTGCGCTGAATGTAGGTATCGACGATGCTGCCGCGCGGATCCAAGCCCAGAGCCGACAGAATCGCGCCCAGGACGTAGCTGAGCGCGATGGCGAGAAGGCTGCCGACGATGAACTTGATCAGATGAAACATGCCCTGAGCTGATCGCTCCATGGTCATGGTGCGCGTGCGCAGGAACGGGTTCACGAAGGTGACAACGAAGAATGTCATGACCAGCGCTGTAAACGGAAGCAGCAGCATGAACCAGCCGCCGATGGGCGAGGCGTAGTCCGATGGCTTGGTCTCTATCAGGCTTGGCTTCCATGCGAGCCAGCCGCGAATGTCGCCGCCGAACAGAACATCCTCAACCACGCCTGCCAGCGACATCGAGATGGAGAAACCCAAGGGCAGCGTGAGGATGATCATCAGCAGGCGGTAGCGATTGAGCTTCATCACCAGATGAGCCGGGACCAGTTGCCAGATGAACGAGCAGAGCACGACGGTCGAAGGCACGACGAAAAAGATCAGCAGCACTGCGGTGACGATGTCTTCAATGATCGGGGCGAAGACCAGCGCAGCCAGGAAGCCGAGCACCACCGAAGGCAAGCTCGCCATGATTTCAACGGTCGGCTTGATGCGCGCCTTGGTGCGCGGATGGAGAAACTCGCTCGTGTGAATCGCTGCTAGAAGAGCGATGGGTACGCCGAAGAGCATCGAGTAGAAGGTGGCCTTGAGCGTGCCGAACACGAGCGGGTAGAGACCGTACTTGGGCTCAAACGCATCATCACCGGCGCTGGATTGCCAGACCTGTTCAGGCTTGAGCGAGCCTTCGTACCAGACAGGGGTGAAGATCGCGGCAGGCGTCGTCTCCGGATGCGGAACCTTGATATTCCACATGGAAATCTGCGATCCGGAAGCAGCGAGCAAGCCATCGTTCTTGGGCGACATCGTAATCGATGCCACCGGCTTGCCGTCGGCGGAAACCTGGTGCTGCGCGAGCAACCGTTCGCTGGTGACGTAGATCAGATCGAAGTGGCCATCGGCATAGCCGACGGCGATCATGCGGTTTCGCTTGGACGATGCCAGTGCGGTCACCGCCTGGCCTTCGCGCGAGGTCGGCAGCACATACTGATGCACCAGCACCGAAGCATCAGGCGTTTCGCACACCATCCAGTCCGAAGGAGTTGCCGCCATGTCGCCCACCAGCTCTGAAGCTTGAGCACTGCGAAGGCGCGAGGCGACCGGCGGATGCAGATCGTGCGCCCGTACCACCGGATGGCCATCTTTTGTCGTCGCCACTGCTTCGGGCTTCACCCGGAACCAAGTCGAAACGTGGCCTTTGGAATCGCCGACCACCAGTGTCATCTTGCCGATGAGCGTGTCGATCTTTGCAATCTGCGCATCGTCATCGGGTGTCAGATCAAGCTGCTCAGCAATCTGTGGCGTTGCTTTGTCACGCGTATCAATGCGAAGCGATTTGCCATCTTTCCAGACGACCATCGCCGAGTCACCGCGACCTTCAACAACGAGATGCGAAGGCATGCCGCTGGTTTTGATCTGCGGAATTTGTACTTGGCCACCCGAAGGCTGATAGGTGACTTTGCGCGTGACGATGTTACGGATTTCGCGAACGCTGTTGATGCGAAACATGCCGTCGGCGGTGATCGTCGCAAAGACCGGCCCGCTGGTGAGCATGCTCAGATCGATCAGCTTCACCGGCGAATTGGACTTGAGATCGATCGGATCTTTCAAATCAACGGTGAGCTGCTGCAAGCGAAACTGACCCAGCGGCGTGACTTCGACCACGCCGTTGTCAAGCGTGGCCAGCTCGCCCATTTTCATGGCGCGATGCTTGACATCCATGTCCTTCAGTTCAAGGTAGGACGTCTTGAACGTGAGCGAACCAAACTGAATTCGACCGTCTTCAAAGCCAAAAGCCACATCACCACCGCGAAGGCCAAAGCTCCAGCAGGTGGGGTTGCCAGTGGTGATGATTTTTTTCGTGTCCACGACTTCGCCCGTGTCCAGACGGAAAATCTTGGCGGTCGTGTCGGGATAAATGGCGCAGGCCATCGTCTGATATTCATCGACTTCAATATGGATCGGCTGCGCAGTCGTGTCGCTGACCGGCGCTTGGAGTACGGTGCTCGAAGTGACTTCACCATTTGGAAACAGCGGCCACACAACAGCGACTAGAAAAATGCAGACCAGCGACACCGCGAGGATGGTGCCCATGCCTGCTGCAGTGATGAAGATGCGCGAGAGCAGATCAGCGACCTTGACGGAGGTTCGCGTCGTTCGTGTGCGCTTGATGCCGGTGAATGTCTTTCCAGGCACGGGTAGTTCCAGGTCAGAGGTCAAAAGACAGAGGTCAGAAGGCAGAGGTCAGAAGGCAGGCAATGCTTTCGTTTAGCCGCAGA
>CAZYQL010000101.1:6345-11067 GCA_964650055.1 uncultured Phycisphaeraceae bacterium
CAGAGGTCAGAAGGCAGAGGTCAGAAGGCAGGCAATGCTTTCGTTTAGCCGCAGAGCGTCGGAGGACCTTTGCTCTGCGGCTAAACAAGCGATCTCTATATGCGATCGAGAATCGAATCGGCGACCTTTCAGTCGCCGGCTCGTGAAGGATGTTTTTTTACTTGATGCCGAACTTCGCCAGTTCATCCGCTGCCAGTGCAGAGGGGATGGGGAAGTAGCCGTCTTTGACGACATCGGACTGACCTTCGAAGCTGTAGATGTATTTGATGAACTCGCGGCGAAGCGGGTCCATGGTGCTGCCGGGCTTGTGGTTGACGTAAACGAGCAGCGGACGAGCGAGGGGATATTCACCGCTGTAGGCGCCTTCCGCAGCAGCGGCGACGAACTTGCCGTTGGCGTCGGTGGCCAGGGGAACAGCCTTGACGTCGGCGGTCATGTAGCCGATGCCGCTGTAACCGATGGCGTATTTGTCGCTGGCGATGCCTTGAACGACGGAGGAGGAGCCGGGCTGTTCCTTGACTTCGTCTTTGTAGTCGCCGCCGAAGAGGGCGACATCTTTGAAGAAGCCGTAGGTACCTGATGCGCTGTTGCGACCGTAGAGGCCGATGGGTTTGTCAGCCCATTCGCCGGTGAGGCCGACATCGCCCCAGGTCTTGATGTCCTTGGCGAAGCCGCCGCGGCGACCCTTGGAGAAAATCGCATCGACCTGCTGAAGGGTCAGACCCTTGCTGGCGATCGGGTTGTCTTTGTGAACGAAGACGGAAAGCACATCGAGGCTCGTCGCCATCGGGGTGGGCTTGTAGCCATACTTCTTTTCAAACTCATCGACTTCCTTCGACTTCATCTCACGGCTCATCGGGCCAAACTGTGCAGTGCCTGCGATCAGAGCGACCGGAGCAGTCGTGCTCCCTTTGCCTTCGATCTCGACTTGCACGTTCGGATACTTGGCGAGGAAGCCTTCAGCCCAGTAGGTCATCAGGTTGTTCATCGTGTCAGAGCCGACGCTCTTGATCGAGCCGGACACGCCTGAGGATTGGCTGTACTTGGGGAGCTTGGCGTCAACGCCGGACTGGGCCTGGACCGAAGTCGCGGCAACGGTGGTGGCGGCGGCAATCGCGACGCCGGTGAAGAAACGGGTGATGCTCATGTTCGAGTCTCCTGAAAGGGGTTTCAATGTTCAAATGAATCACGGAACTTCAAACGCAACGAAACAGAACGAACAGAAGGCTAAACCTGCTACGTTAGAGTTGAGTTAGGAAATGTGAGAGAAGTGTTAAGTCAGCGCAAGAAGAGCGCGAGAGAGAGAAAAATTAAAGTTCGGGACGGATCGGAGTTCAAGGTTCAAGGTTCAAAGTTCAAGGCAGAAGAACCCGGGCCTTTGGCCCGGCGCTAAACGGCGCAGGCTGAAAGCGCGTTTGCGATTCGCACTGCCTTCAACTTTGAACTTTGAACTCGGAACTTAATTTACGCCACCCACAGCTTCGCATCGACTTCTTTGAGGACGCGAAGCGGGTGACCGATCCAGTGATCCATTTCATCGAGGGTCTGGTGGATGATGCCGGGGTTCCAGAGTTTCTTCGGGCTGAGGCTGCGAAGCTGAGCGGTGGTGAACCAGCGGACATCGAGCACTTCATCGCCATCGATTTCCATATCGCCGCCGATGAGTTTGGCGGACAGATGTAGGCGAATGGAAGGCTTGAACCCGGCGCGGGCATTGATGAACAAAGCGAGCAGGCCAAGAGCCTTGATGTCGTAGCCGGTTTCTTCGAACGTTTCGCGGACAGCGGTGTCGATGAGTTTTTCGCCAGCGTGAGCCTTGCCGCCGGGCAGGTTCCAACAGCCACGCTTACGGCCGTGACCTTCGCGAACCATGAGAATATGATTATCATCAGCAACGACCGTAGAGACATTGACCTTGAGGGTTCCGGACCGACCAGGATCGCGCACCATCGCCACGGCGGGCAGCAGCCTGCTTCGAATTGCCGAATCTCTGGCGAACTGAGTCATCTTGCCAATATCCCCTAGCGTCTCACGAATTCAATCTCACGAACGAGATTTACAAAAGCGAAAAAAAGTGCGCAGCTTTGCAAGCATACATTCTATCGTCGGCTAATGGTGAACGGTCTCTTCAAATCTCGCCGAAATTATTGGCGATTTCACAATCCCAGCGCGATTCTAATCGATAAGACGAACCGACTTGGCCGATATTGGTTTCATCGCTTCTGGACAGGCTCCGAAATAGACCATGGCTCAACCGGATTACATTCTCGACATCGCCTCGCTTCGCGCCACTGAAAACACCCAGGCCGCCGAGGCTTCCGCGCAGACGGCCAGCGGCAACTCGCCAGCGCAAGGCCGACCCTGGCTGGCGATACTGTGGCGCTGCTGCTCGGTCTATTCGCGGGTCTACCGCAAGCGCGATGCCGCTGCCTACGAAGCTCGCTGCCCGCGCTGTTCGCGCCACCTGAAAATAGCCGTGGGCGAAGGCGGCACCGACTCGCGCTTCTTCGAAGCGCGCTGATCCGCAGCCGCTCGCTTGCCCTCCTCCCCTCCACTGGCCACGCCCGCGCTCAACGGGTAGCATTCCACCTCCTTGGGGAGCGTAGCTCAGCGGTTAGAGCAGGGGACTCATAATCCCTCGGTCCTGGGTTCGATTCCCAGCGCTCCTAGTTCAGTATCAGCGGCAGAAGCAGAGGCAGTAGCAGGAGACGATGTAACGAAAAAAGCCCACGCACTCCTGTGCGTGGGCTTGCTTTTTCTTTACTGATCGCATCGCGGACGATGCGGCTATCAATGCCCTGCTCTCTGCTCTCTGACCTCTGATCTCCACTTCAGATCACGTTCGTCTTGCCGGGCACCGGAACCGGGTAGAAGCCATCCTTGTTCGGAAGCACCGGCGGCTCAGCGTCGAAGGTGTATTTCTTGGGCATGATCGAAGCAGCTTTCATCGCGTCATCCCACTTGATTTCCTTGCCCGAGTAGGTCGCCATGCGGCCAAGGATCGACGTCATCGTGCTGGTCGCACCGTAGTACGCTTCGTTGTATGGCTTATCATTGCGCACTGCGGCGAACAGGTCATCGTGCTCGACCTGGTACGCATCCTTGCCACCCTTGGCGCGGAACACATCTTCCTTGTTGCCGGTGTAGAGCTGGAGGGCGCCGCTGAGATTGCCTGCACCTTTTTCGCCATGCACCCATTCAGAAACATCATTGCGGCAGCCGGCGATGTGGCGGCATTGGCTAAAGAGCTTGGTGCCGTCAGCGTAGGTGTATTCGACTGCGTGGTGGTCGAAGATTTCGCCGTACTCTTTGCCGGTACGCACTTCGCGACCGCCCATGCCGTGCGCTGAAACCGGGTGGCTGTTCATGACCCAGTTGGCGACGTCGAGGTTGTGGATGTGCTGCTCGGTGATGTGATCGCCGCAGAGCCAGTTGAAGTAGTACCAGTTGCGCATCTGGTATTCCATTTCGGTCTGACCTTCCTGGCGCGGACGGACCCAGACGCCGCCGTTGTTCCAGTAGGCACGCAGGGCGATGACCTTGCCGATGTAGCCTTCGCGAATCTTGTCGATGGTCTCGATGTAGTTTTTCTGGTGATGACGCTGGAGGCCGACGCCGACTTTCAGCTTCTTCTCATCAGCGATCTTGGCGGCAGCGAGCACTTTACGAACACCGTCGGCATCCGTAGCAACGGGTTTTTCCATGAACACGTGCTTGCCCTTGCTCACGGCATATTCAAAGTGAATCGGACGGAAGCCTGGCGGCGTGGCGAGGACGACCAAACCGATGTCATCGCGATCGATGAGCTGTTTGTAAGCATCAAAGCCGACGTAGCGCGAGCCTGCATCGACGCCGAACTTGTCGCCGAATTTATTGAGCTGCTTGGCGGCACCATCGAGGCGATCGCCAAAGGCATCAGCCATGGCGACGATCTTGACTTTGCCTTCGGTGGAAAGCGCCTGGCCGGCCGCACCTGTGCCGCGACCGCCGCAGCCCACGAGGCCGATCTTGATCTCATCGCTGCCGGCAGCATGAGCGCTGCGAGCGATGCCCAGATTGGCGGCAATCGCAGCGGTGCTGAGCACTGCTGACGTTTTCATGAAGTCACGCCGTGTGGCGTTCGCTGATTCGTTCGATGGCTCTGTCCGTTCTGTCATGGGATGAACTCCGTTAAAAGGTTTCGATCGATCTCAAGCTTCTCAAGTCGGCGTGCCAGGAACACGCACAATCGAGCGTTTAAGTGTAACAGGTGGGTTGGTGATCGCCTACTGCTTTGACTTCTACATCAGGACGATTTGCATGAAGGATGCGACAAAGCCTTTCTTGCAGTCGAATTTTGTCTACCTTGGGGATTTTTCATTTGCGTTTGCCGCTGTAAGTCGTTTTCTGTACTGAGATTAGCCTGTGTCTAGGGGTAAACGGGTAGACGTCCACCCGCTGCCCTCTTATCTGAAGAAACGATCAAACCAGTCACGCCAATCATACCCGGCATAGTTTAGCATATATCGAACGTAATTTCAATAGTAGAATTACAAATAAACAAACCGCTGCGAAGAGCCATTGCACTGATCTCTACAGCCTCCGTAATTTCGACAGCACGACCGTGTACAGGTGCACGATCGTCGCGATGACCAGCACCAGTCCTGCGTAGCGGTGGATGGTGATCATTTGATTCATTTGCTGCGTGCCCAGCACCGGGAGCATGCTTAGGAGCATGGTGCC
>CAZYQL010000101.1:11167-15148 GCA_964650055.1 uncultured Phycisphaeraceae bacterium
GGCGAGGTGGCGCAGCTGCCGGTGCAAAGCTTCGAAGGCACCGCCCACATCACAGCAATCAATAGCAAGAACACGACGAACGCGCCCGCTCCAATCAGATGCAGGAAGAGAAACCAGCCATGCATCGCGCCGTGACTGAGCACGGCATAGAACGAAGTCACCCCCAGAATCAGCACCGCCACAATCGCACCTATATAGATCAGCTTCGTGATGATGTGCCAGCGCGGCCGCACCGGCCTGTGCCCCTTGGCCAGACTGACCAGCAGATGCAGCAGCAGCAGGGCGCCGGTCGCAATGAGCGCGGCAACGATCGCTTTGGAATACATGGCAGCAGGGGCGCTGCCCAGGTCTTGAATGATGTTGGCGAGAGTGGGTTGCATCATGGGGAAAATCAACTGTTCAATCGATGTCATTTCATCACTGTTCGCAACGAGCCGCGCCCGTCAGGAAGCGGGGCTGCGCTATGATTCATCCACTCCCTTACGGTCGTGGCTCGTCAGCGGCGGGTCACGAGTTTCAACACGCCATTTAATCCAAGCAGGGCGAACAGCACGAGGATCAACGCCACTGCGCCGATGCTGATGAAGCCGACCCATTTGAAAATAGACCGACCACCGAAACTTTGTTCCCACGCCTGCAGGAGTTTCAGGTCTTCGCCCATCAGTTCGTACATCGGTGTGCTGATTGGCTGAGTATCGGCGGCTGGGCCGACGGCGACGGCGGTGCTGTAGAAAATCGGTGAGTCCTTGGCGTGGCACTCGGTGCAGCCGGTGACGCCCAGCGACTGCCGCGCAGGGCGGACATCATGAGCCAGGGGCCAGGCGTAGAACTTCCCCGCATCGCTGGCGACAGCCGTCACCTTTGTTGCATCACTTTTATCCAGCGAATAAATCTTGCCACCCGAAACATAGACCGGCTCCGCCTTGTCGCTGGGCCTCGTCTTATTCATCTCCGCAAACACTTTGGCCAGATTCGCGCTGAAAACCTCCGCTGATTTTTTCTTCAGCGATTCATCGAGTTTCGCTTTCTGTGCCGCATCCAATTCAGCATCGGGCTTTGCTGCTGCATCACCCAGCGCTGCTGTGCGCTCATCCGCTGTGAGCGTGGCCTTGCTCGCTTCATCGCGGAAATTGCTGCGAATGCGCAGCACCCGGCGAAGCGTCTTCGAATAAACCTCATTCGAATCCATCAGCGAAAGCTTCTCGCCTTCCTGCCACGCCCAGTACGCAGGCCAGACCACGCGATGCGGCGTCAGCACGCCTTGTGCATCATTCAAAAACACCGGCTGCACAATGGCGGGCAGATCGCTATCCGTGCGCGTCTGATTCGCCAGTCCAAAAGCGTGTGCCATTGATGTCTGTATCGCTTGAGCTGTATCGCCAGGCAGCGGGCCACTGTGGCAACTGGTGCAGGACATGCGATCAAAATGCACCGGCGGAATGCCTTTGTGTAGTGGCTTGGGAGCGCCGAGTCTGCCGCCGATTTCGCTGCGCAGTGCGCCATCATTTTCATCCATATGACAACCGCGACACGAGAGCGTGTGCACATCGACACCTGTCGGATGCTGCTCGCCTTCGAAGCCGCGCACGGTGTGATGCCCGATGTCATTGCGATGACAGTCCGCACAGGCGATGCCTGCTTTGATGTGAACATCCTGATCGTGCACCCATCGTGCGGGAGCGCTCTCGCCGACCTCGCGCGTGGTGTGACACTGATAGCAGGCGTTGTTGGGCGGCTTGCGGATGATGTCGAGGAAGATCGATTTATCCTCGGCAAACAGGTGCGTGTAATATTGCGTCACCGGCAGCTTCTCTGCTGCGCCTTCAGCCTTGTGATCAAAATCATCTGGCAGCGTCTTGACCGAACCCTTCACCGACGCGATGCCCAAGGCGTAACTCGATGCCCATTCAAAATTCTGCTCAGCGACTTGCTTGATCCAATTCTCGTGACTGTATTGCCGCGAGTTGCTGTGGCACATCATGCAGTCGATATCGAGATTGCCCGAAATCTTGAATCGCATTTCATCCGCCGCTTGCGGCGTAGCGCCATCAGTGGGCGCAGTCTCAGGCTTCACATCCAACGGTTCTTCACCCACACCGCCACCGGGCATCTGTCTGCCGAACTCCAACAGAAACTTGAACCGTGAAAGGCCTGCATCGCTGGGTTTGAACAGACCTGCGCGATCGCGATAAGACATGGGCAGTTGTGTGCCGGTGCGCGGGTCGGTGTAAATCCAAGGCTCACCGGGGCGATCGCTGACTTTGCTTTTGTCACCGTCAGCGATTTTCGCCGCGGCATTGAAGTGGTAGCCGTGCGAAATGGCCTTGTAGTCGTGGCATTTCATGCACGTGTGTTTGGGCGAATAAGGCTTGGCATTGGGCGCGGTCGGATCGATGAGCACGCCGCTGGCGTCGTAGAGCTGGATGTGGTGGACATACTGCGCGCCGCTGCGCGTCACCTTGTAATTCTCCTGCGCCTGGGCAGTGGCGCAGGTCAGGTGACTGGCGCTGAAGATGCTCAGCGCAGTACACAAGAGCGAGGCGAGTGCAGCCAAGGGCGAGCGTAAGCGAGAGGGTGATGGCGTGATCTTCAATCGCATGAAAAACCCTGTGAAATCTGGCGGGAACAGTTCGACATTCATGGCGGGGAAACAGGTGCATTATAGCCATAATCAGCCGTTCGCCTTGGCGAAGGATGGGAGCATGAAAAACCCCGGCATGATCCGGGGTCAATGGCAATCAGATGTTGCTTTAGTGCGGCACAAGGCACGCGTGCCACACGATCAGCGAAGTCAACTTCAACTTCAACTTCACCTTCACGCTTCACTCCTTCACGCGCACCAGTTTCATGATGCGGCCCGACACGTTCCAATCCTGCACGTAAAGGTTGCCAGCTTTGTCCCAGTAGGAGCCGTGCGTGCCGCTGAATGCGCCTTCGACCCACTGGTCCTGCGGGATGTTGTAGTTGCGACCTTTGCCTGCATCAGGATTGGCACCGACGATGGCGACGATTTCGTTTTTGCCGTTGATGATGGTCAGCTTGCCCATGAGGTCGGGGATGGAAACGTACTCACCTTGAACTGCGGCGGAGGTCGGCTGGCCCAGGCCGGTGATGACTTCGCCGATGAATTGGCCATCGAGGTCATAGTGAACGAGGCGGCCGTTGGGGGTGTGATTGCGATCGCAGACAAGCAGGCGCGCGGGGTCATAGCGGGTGTCGAGGGTCATGCCATGCGCGGTGTTGAACTGCTTGAGGCCGTTGCCTTTTTCGCCGAAGTGTTTGAGATATTTGCCGGTCTTGTCGAACTTGAAAATGTGGTTGGTGGCGTAGCCGTTGGAGAGGAAAATGTCGCCGTTGGCTGCGACGGTGATGGCGGTGGGGCTGAAGGGGAAGGCTTTGCCTTCGGGGGTCAGGCCGGACTCGCGGGGGTAGGGCAGTTTCATGACGATTTTGCCATCCTTGGCTTGGAACTTGATGCCTTCCGCGTTGGCGTTGCGGGCGGCGTAGATAAATTCCGTACCCTCTTCATCACGGATTTCCATGTCGTGCATGTTGCTGTAGTCTTTGCCTTCGAAGGAGCGGATCACTTTGCCATCGGGCGAAAAAACGACGACGCCTTTTTGAGCGCTGGTGTAGATGTTGCCTTCCTTGTCGATGACGACTGCGCCGTGGGTTGCGCCGAGTGCGGACTTGCCATCAGGGAGCAGGCCCCAGCCGGGCACGGTTTCGAAGGTCATCACGCCGCTGCCGGTGCGTACCGGCTTGACCTCTTCAGCGGCGAGTAGTGGTAGAGAGGAGGCGAGGGCGAGGATGAATGCGAGGTGAGGCAAGCGGGTGATCATGAAATGAACTCCAGGTAGGTGGTGCGTGGATGCGGAAGGATCGATTATATAGCTGAGCGGATAAGTTGCGTGGGCCAAATTCTGTCCGAGCCGTAAAGCGTAAGCTTGCGGAGGCGCGGGATTGCTTGAGCACTCGATA
>CAZYQL010000102.1:0-9191 GCA_964650055.1 uncultured Phycisphaeraceae bacterium
CCGCGCGATGATTACCCCACGAGGCTGTTGACGTCCGCGACTCGTTGAGTCGCGGCTCACCACACTGCACAATACTCACCCGTAAAACCCGACTCCTTCGCGCCATTTCAACCCTGTGTGTTTAGGAACGTAGTCGGTGATCAGGTAATCGAAATGTTCAGCATCCACTACTTGCTTCTGATCGCCGCCGTCGCTGAGCCATGTTCGTTTATGCAAAGCGGTGTTGAGTGCGCGGGTGATCGAGGTCTTGATTGACTGACTCACTTTCGCGAGTTCTTTGCCGCTGGTCCAACTCACCAGGATGTGGATGTGCGTGTTGTCGGTACTGATGCTGTGCGTGCGAAAACTCTGAAATGGTGCCGCATCGAGAACAGATTGAATGATCAGTCTCTGTGTATGCTCATCAAAGAACACACCCTCTTCTTTTGAATTTCGGTCGTACTGGTGGGCCATTTCTGGGTCAGGAGGCAACACGCCTTCGCCACGTCGTACATAGCCTTTCATCACGATCGGGCATCCAGCTTTTGTAAGCGTGAAAGGTGAAGAAGCCGACCATGTAAAACCCCTGGAATTTTTCCTGAGCCGCGACTCAACGAGTCGCGGACGCCCAGGGCCTGAAGGAGTGAACGTCGCGCCTTGCATCTGCGACAACGAATCTGCGAGAGCGCCTTGTTTCATCCTTTTATAGGTCGTCGGACTGCCGCGCGATGATTACCCGACGAGGCCGTAGGCGTCCGCGACTCGTTGAGTCGCGGCTCACCAATCCACCCGCCTCATTACTGCCCGATGATCGTCACCGTGATTGAGCCGAGCTTATCAGAGTAGTTGGCCAGTTCATCGAACTGTTCATCAACGCGGTCGATGGCTTTATCGAGCGACAGTTCTTTTTTCGTCAGCAGCAGGACGTGCTCGTTGTAGCGGAACAGCGAGCGGGCTTCGTCGATGCTGGTCGTCAGCGTTTTGTTGTAGTAATCCCTCTTGAGCTTGAGTTCGGTCAGTTCCGTTTCCAGCACTTTGAGTCTGGCTTCGGGTTTTAGTTTTTCCAGTTCTTCGACGCGCTCGATCCAGCGCAGCTTGGCTTCGAGCATGCGGGCCTCGGCAGCATCCTGTTCATCTTTATCCGAGTCCGCTGAGTCCAGTTGACGCGTGCGGATGCGCACCAGCTTTTCCAGTTCATCAGCCAAGGGATCAGGGGCCGGTGTGCGGGCATCTACTGCCGAGGTATCCATTGCCTTTTTGGTCGCATCGATGCGCGACTCGCGCAGGATGATGTCCAGATCGGTCTCGCGCAGGTTTTCTTCCATCGAAGAAACCACAGTGCGCCGACCATCGACCGAATGCTCTGCGAGGCCGGCATCCTCCGCCACGCGAACGCGGTTGGTCCAGACTTCGACGTATTTCTTCTCCAGATAATTCTTGCGTTCCAGCAGCGAGTCCTGTCGCTTTTCAATGCTCTTGCGATCGACGTTGATCGATGATTCGAGCGTGAGCTGAAGATGCTTGCGAAGATTCTCCACGAAGGCGTTAAGCGCCGGCGTCGGAATGCGGCCGTCAGCACGGCAGGCCAGGTCCAGCTTCGCAATCACTGCACCGACCTTCACCGATGTCGTGGCGGTCAGCTTGATGTAGGTCGAGTATTCATCGACGGTCAGGCCAAACGTATCTCGCGCCGCAGCACCGGAGACAGCGGGGCTGTTGAGCACCGTCGTGAGCGTGGCCGAGTCGAAAGGCATCGCTTCGGGATCGACGCTGATCTTGAGCACGCGCTCAAACTTCTGATCAAACTTGACGCGGCCTTTGAAAGGCACCTCGGCATAGGGCGCTTTGCCATCGCGCACCGGTTCTGTCGGCCGGGTGGGCACGTCGGCGATCATGGTGGCCGTCACCAGCAGGACAACGCCGAGGCTGTAAATCTTCGTTCGCATGACAATTCTCCAATTCACAAGTACGCAGGCTCATTGCGACCTACACAAATCCATATCGAGTGGAATTCTTTCTTCCATGAATCGACCTCATTTGGAGATCGACACCACCGTTCCCTCAGTCATCTATTGTCGCAGAGGATCGCCGCCGGTCAACCCGAAAATGATGAGAAGTGTAAGAAACTGTAATAATAGGCCAAAAGACCTGACTTCGCGGTGCAAAACGAGCCGCGACTCAACGAGTCGCGGACGCCTGAGGCATGAAGGAGTAAAAATCGCGCGGGAGTCCGATGGATTCGAAGAGGATGATGCGAGGCGCTCTCGCCCTTGGCCGCAGATGCAAGGCGCGATTATTACCCTTTCAGGCCGTTGACGTCCGCGACTCGTTGAGTCGCGGCTGGAATCATTCCTTGCATTTCTCGCCTGCCCCAGTCCCGCATCGCTACACTGTTTTCTGAAACCGCACACCTTCGCAATGCAATCACCAGTGTCCCTTTCCTCTGGAGTCTTCGCATGAACGGTCCACTTCGTTTTTCTTCGCTTCTTCTCGCCGTGTCTCTCATCAGCCCGGCACTTGCTCAGGATTACAAGCTCCACACCTTCAAGAAGATCACCCTCACCGAAAAGTTCTACAGCGAAGGCGCTTTCTACGGCGACTTCAATAAGGATGGCAAGATCGATGTCGTTGCCGGGCCTTATTGGTACGAAGGCCCCGCGTTCGACAAGAAGCATGAGATCTATCCGCCTAAGGACTTCGACGCTGCCAAAACTTATTCCGATGCTTTTCTCGTTTATGCAGGCGACATCAACGGCGACGGCTGGGACGATGTCATCACCATCGGCTGGCCGGGCAAAGAGACGCGGTGGTTCGAGAACCCCAAGGGCGCAGAGGGCCACTGGAAGGCTCACGAAATTCATCCGGTCACTGATAACGAATCGCCGCGCTGGGGCGATCTTGACGGCGACGGAAAGAACAACCTCATCTTCCACACCGGCGGCTACCTCGGCTGGGTGACGCCCACCGCCGATGTCACCAAGCACTGGCAATTCTCTAAGGCCTCCAAAAAAGGAAGCTGGCAACGCTATACCCACGGCTTCGGTTTCGGCGATGTCAACGGCGACGGCCGCAACGATCTCCTCGAAGCCAAGGGCTGGTGGGAACAACCGGAAAAACACGTCGAAGAAGGTTGGAAATTCCACCCTGTGAACTTCGGTCAAGGCGGCGCTCAGATGTACGCCTACGACGTCGATGGCGATGGCGATAGCGACATCATCACCTCACTCCAGGCCCACGGCTACGGCGTGGCGTGGTTCGAAAACACCGGCAAAAATGACAAGGGCGAAATCTCTTTCAAGGAACATCGCTTCGTCGGTGCCAAGCCTGAAGAAAATAAATACGGCGTCAAGTTTTCCCAGCCCCACGCCATCGACCTCATCGATATGGATGGCGACGGCGTCAAGGACATCGTCACCGGCAAACGCTGGTGGGCGCACGGCCCAAGCGGCGACCCCGAGCCGATGGCTGATCCTGTGCTCTACTGGTTCAAGACGGTGCGCAGCGGCAAGGCGGGCGAAGTCGATTTCGTGCCACACCTGATCGACAATGCCTCAGGCGTCGGCACCCAGATCACCGCTGGCGACATCACCGGCGACGGCCTGCCCGATGTCATCGTCGGCAACAAACGCGGCGCGTTCGTCTTCATTCACGAAACCAAAACCGTCAGCAAAGAAGAATGGGAAAAGGCCCAGCCGAAGGTTTATGTGAAAGAGTAATCGCGCTTTGAAAAGTGCCGCGACTCGAGCCGCGACTCAACGAGTCGCGGACGCCCAAGGCCTAAAGGAGTGATCATCGCGCTTTGCGCCCGCAGCCAACACCGAGAGCGCCTTGCATCATCCGCTTCGTATTCGCCAGACCTTCGCGCGATCATCGACCATTCAGTCCGCTGACGTCCGCGACTCGTTGAGTCGCGGCTCATCTAGTCGCGGCTCATATATCCCATCAGCGCTGCACCCGCGCCTTCTCACGTGGCAGGAAAATCGTCAGCGCGCCGATCAGCGGCAGATAAGCGCAGAACTGAAAGACGTACTCGATGCCCGAGGAATCGGCGAGTTTTCCCAGTGCTGCTGACGCGATGCCCGCCATGCCGAAGGCCACGCCGAAGAACAGGCCGGCGATCATGCCCACCCGCCCAGGCACCAGTTCCTGCGCGAAGACCACGATCGTCGAAAACGCCGACGCCATGATCACACCCGCACACATACTCAGCACAATCGTCATCGTCAGCCCGGCATGCGGCAGCATCAGCGAGAACGGCGCGACGCCCAGAATCGAAACCCAGATCACCGCTTTGCGTCCGAAGCGATCGCCCACCGGTCCACCAGCGATGGTGCCTACTGCAACAGAAAACATGAACAGGAAGAGATAGATCTGCGAGGTTTCCACTGCGACGCCGAATTTGTGGATGAGGAAAAAGGTGTAGTAGTTGGTGAAGCTCACGAGGTAAAAATTCTTGGACATCACCAGCAAAATCAGGATGGCCAGCGTGATGATCAGCCGGGGGCGCGACAGTGGCGTGGCGGAAAGCTCGCGCGCTGCTTTGGGTTTACTACGCAAGAGGATGAGCTGATTGGAATACCACATACCCACGCGAATCAGCACGATGATGCCGACGAAGGCGATGATGGAAAACCACGCTGCTGCGCCTTGCCCGCGCGGCACGATGATCCATGCTGCGAGTAGCGGCCCCAGCGATGAGCCGAAGTTGCCGCCCAGTTGAAAGAGACTTTGCGCGAAGCCGTGGCGCTTGCCTGCCGCCATGTGCGCCAGGCGCGATGCTTCCGGATGAAAGATGGATGACCCTGCGCCGACCATACCTGCTGCGAAAAGAAGGGCCGGCAAGCTGTGCGCCTGCGACAGCAGCAGCAGGCCGATGAGTGTGAACGTCATCCCCACCGGCAGCAAATATGGCTTAGGCCGACGATCGGTGTACATGCCCACCACCGGCTGAAGCAGCGACGCGGTGATCTGAAACGTAAACGTAATCAACCCGATCTGCGCAAAGGAAAAGTTGTGCGCCTCTTTGAGCACCGGATACATCGCAGGCAGCAGCGACTGCATCGTGTCATTAAGCATGTGCGAAGCGCTCAGCGCCACCAGCACCGGCATTGCCGTCGCCACCACCGCCGGTTCAAGCACAGGCTCCACCACCAGCGCGGGCGCTACTAGGACGGAAGAATCTGCTGCTGCCTCGGGCAAAATGGCGTCGTCTAAAACCTGACTCATGGGATGCTTTCTGCACAACACTCAAACATTCGAGAGACGATGGTACGCACAGCCGCAGACAATGTCATCACCGCCTTGCGCTCTGCCGCTCGCGGCTTCGCTCCTCAAGCCGCTCGCGGCGTAGCGACATCAGCGCCGTGCCCCGCGCCACCACCGCGCCTACAATCGCTGACAGAATTTCCCCCTCGTTTTTCCCGGAGGCCCCCATGGTCATCGCCCTTGCAGCTCACAAATCCAAAGGCACCCTCGAACGCTTCGAATATGACGCTGGCCCGCTCGGTGCTGATCAGGTCGAAGTCGATGTGAAGTCATGTGGCATCTGCCACTCTGATCTCTCCATGCTCGACAACGAGTGGGGCATGTCGCAGTATCCGCTCGTGCCTGGTCACGAAGCTTCGGGCACCATCGCGGCAGTCGGTTCCAACGTGAAGCATCTCAAAGTCGGCCAAACCGTAGGCGTCGGCTGGTTTTCCGCCTCGTGCATGACCTGCCGGCAGTGCATGAGCGGCAACCACAATCTCTGCCCCACTGGTGAAGCGACCATCGTCGGTCGTCACGGCGGGTTCGCCAACACCGTCCGCTGCAACGCCGCTTGGGCAGTGCCCATTCCCGATGGCGTCGATGCCAGCAAAGCCGGCCCGCTGTTCTGCGGCGGCATCACCGTCTTCAACCCCATCGTTGAGCTCGGCATCCAACCCACCGATCGCGTCGGCGTCATCGGCATCGGTGGCCTGGGTCATATGGCGATTCAGTTCTTAAACAAATGGGGCTGCGAAGTCTTCGCCTTTACGTCCAGCGATTCCAAACGAGATGAAGCAAAAAAGATGGGCGCTCATCAGGTCGTAAGCTCCACCGATTCCAAAGCGCTCGCCAAAATCGCCGGCCAGCTCGACTTTATTATGGTCGCCGTCAACGTCGCCCTCGATTGGCCCAGTTACATTTCCTGTCTCGCGCCCAAAGGCAAGTTGCATTTTGTCGGCGCTGTGCTTGAGCCGCTCAACGTGCAAGCCTTCCCGCTTATCGCCGGCCAGAAATCCATCTCCGGCTCACCTCTTGGCAGCCCAGCCACCACCGCGATGATGCTCGACTTCTGCGCCCGCCATCGCATCGCGCCGATCACCGAAACTTTCGCCATGTCCAAAGCCAACGACGCCATCGCTCACCTCCGCGCCGGCAAAGCGAGATATCGCATCGTGCTGGAAAATGATTTGAAGTAAAATGTTTCGCTTTTTCGCCGCTCGCGGCTTCGCTCTTAAACTCTTCGCGCTGAACCTCGCCAAGTAACTCTCCCTAGGCGATGTGTCACTTCTATATAGAATGACCGGCCTGCGTTTTGACCTGCCTGGAGGATTGACGATGCGAAACCTGCTTGTACTCTTCACGTTGTTTACTGCTCACTGCGTGCTCTGCACTTCTGCGATGGCGGAGTCACAGTGGATCTGGTCGCCGCGCACCAAGGATGATGCTTCGGGCAAGCCCGTCTTTTTCCGCAAGACTTTCGAGATCGACGAGCCTGACAAGACCAAAGGCTCGAGCCGTGTCGAGATCGCAGCCGACAACACCTACATCCTGCTCGTCAACGGCAAGCGCGTAGGCGCTGGTGACAACTGGAATCAAGGCACGATCTACGACATCACCGGCTTACTCGTCAAAGGCTCCAACCTCATCGCTGTCGAAACCGCCAGCCCTGATGCGATGGCCGGCCTAGTCGCCACCGTCAGCATCAAAACAAAAGACGGCAAGACGCACGATTTCTCCACTGACAAAAGCTGGCTATGCACACTCACCCCTTCGCGCAAATGGGAGCAGCCCGGCTATGACGACAAGAAGGACGACAAGAAGTGGGAAGCCTCCCACGAGTTTGGCCCACTGAATAAAACGCAGCCCTGGGGTGCGAACACAAAATTCAGCGACAAGCCCGCCACAGGCAACTGGAACCCGCAGATCACGCCGAGCATTGAAAACACTTTCATCGCGCAGGCTCCGCATGGCCCCTGGAAGTTTGACCTCAAAGATGGCGACCGCGTCGTCTTCCTGGGCGCAACTTTCATCGAGCGCGAAGGGCAGTGGGGCTACCTCGAAGCTGCGCTCACCGCACGCTATCCCGATCGCAACATCACCTTCCGCAACCTGGGCTGGTCAGGCGACACCGTCTGGGGCGAGGCCCGCGCTCGCTTTGGCGATCAGCGCGAAGGCTTCAACCATCTCACACGCTTTCTGCGCGGCGCCAGTCCCACGGTGATTCTCGTTGCCTACGGCCACAACGAATCGTACGAAGGCGAAGCGGGCCTGGCGCGCTTTGATGAAGGCATGAAAAAGCTGCTGCCGGTGCTCGAGGAAACAGGGGCACGAATTGCGTTCATCTCGCCGCACCAATTGGAGAACAAAGGTGCGCCGCTGCCGAATCATGCGAAGCAGAATGAAAATATTTATCTCTACACCGATGCGATTGCGAAGATCACTGCTCAAAAGGGTTATCCGTTTTTCAATCTCTTCACGATGCCGCCTTGCAAGGCTTGCGAGGTGCTGCCCGGCGCTACTGGTGATGGAGATGGCCCGGCGATGGGTCAATCGAAATCACTCGATCTCACCTACAACGGCATCCACCTGAACGATGTCGGCTACTGGCAGGTGGCGCAGACCCTGCTCGCGCAAATCGGCGAGCATCAGGCATGGAGCGCACGCATTGATGGCGCAGGCAAAACGAAAGCGGCGCAAGGCGTGAAGATTGAGAATGTAAAAAAATCCGACACCACCGCGAGCTTCACCGCCACCGATAGCACCCTGCCGGTGAGCCTGGCGGGCAAGCTGCCACACCCGCAGCGAATGCTTGCTCTGGAAGGCATGAAGGCGGGCAAGTACGAACTTCGCATCGATGGCAAAGCCGTCGCACAGGGAACAGCCGGCGCACAAGGCTTGCTCTGGCTTGCCCCGACCGCTGGGCCAAGCTACGACCAGGCCTCGCAGCTGCGCGAGCTCATCAATAAGAAGAACGAGCTCTTCTTCCACTACTGGCGGCCGGCCAACGAGACCTACATCTATCTCTTCCGCAAACACGAGCAAGGCAACAACGCCGTCGAGATGCCGCAGTTTATTCCGCTGGTTGAAGCAGAGGAAAAGAAGATCGCCGAGCTGCGCGTGCCTAAGGCGCATCAGTATGAAGTGGTGGCTGTGCAGTGAGGCGGGCTAGAATGGTTTGCGTTGGGTTACTTGTTAAGGAGCTATGGACATGAAATCAATTACGATTCAAATCTCTGACACTGCCGCCCAGTACCTCGAAGCCCGCATCGGCACTGGAGAATTCTCTGACATCAACGAGTTGGTTGCTTCGCTGATCTCGAGGGCGCTGGATGAAGATGACATGCCTCGTTGGATGGAAGAAGAGCTTGTAAAGCGCGTCGAGGCCGCCGAGCGTGGTGAAGTGAAGTCTGAAGTAGTCACGCCGATGTATTGGGATCGACTTCGGAATCAGTTGAATGAACGGCTACGAAGGACACGTGGGGAGGTTGCATGAATCCTCAGGTCATTGTCCGCGAACAGGCGACCAATGATGCCCTTGAAATTGCGGCGTACATTGCTGCCGATTCGACTGACCTTGCCCACCGGTTTCTTTCGGCCGTGCAGGAGTGTTATGGAAAACTCGCGGAGAATCCGCAGATCGGACCCAGTGTCGGGCGAAGGCATCCCAAGCTACGAAAACTTCGCAAGTGGCCTGTACAAGGGTTCCTGAAATACATCATTTTTTATGAGGTCATTGCAGACGGCATTGAAATCGTGGCCGTCCTGCATGGTGCCCGCAGAATCTACCGCGTATTGCGGGAAGAGCGATAGTTCAAACAAAACCGTAGGACCAAAAAGATGACTAATGCTCACACTCGATTCCGTTCCACACTCTGTTTTACTGTGCTGATGCTTTGCGCCGCCTCGCCCTTGCACGCTCAGCGCGGGCTCAAGGATGTGCCTGTTCCCAATCCTGATGTGGAACT
>CAZYQL010000102.1:9291-14986 GCA_964650055.1 uncultured Phycisphaeraceae bacterium
TGCACGCTCAGCGCGGGCTCAAGGATGTGCCTGTTCCCAATCCTGATGTGGAACTCAAATCCTTCAAGGTACTCGATGGCTTTGAGGTAAATCTCTTTGCCGACAGCGAGTTTCTGCACAAGCCGATCCAGACCAACTTCGATGCACGCGGCCGGCTCTGGGTTGCCTCCAGTGAGATCTATCCGCAGATCAAGCCAGGCCAAATCGCCAATGACAAAATCATCGTCCTCGAAGACACCGATGGCGATGGCAAAGCGGATAAGACCACCATCTTCGCCGATGGCCTGCTTATTCCCACCGCCGTCATTCCCGATGCTTCGGGCAACGGATGCTACGTCGCCAACTCCACCGAGCTGCTCTATCTCCAGGACACCGATGGCGATGGCAAAGCGGATAAGAAAACCATCATGCTCTCAGGCTTTGGCACTGAGGACACGCACCACATTCTGCACACGTTTCGCTGGGGCGTCGATGGCATGCTCTATATGAATCAGTCGATCTACATTCACTCGCACATCGAGACGCCCTACGGCCCTCGCCGCGCCAACGGCGGCGCGGTCTGGCACTACCGTCCTTCAACGCAGCAGCTCGAAGTCTTCTTCCTGGGCCTGGTCAACTCATGGGGCCATCATCAAGACAAATGGGGACAGTCCTTCGCCACCGATGGCGCGGGTGGCCAAGGCATCAACTACGTTTTCCCCGGCTCGGTCTTCCTCACTTCGCCCGGCGCTCGGCGCATTCTCTCAGGCCTGAATCCCGGTCAGCCCAAACACTGCGGCCTGGAAATTGTTTCCAGCAGCCACCTCCCCGATGACTGGCAGGGTACGTTCCTCACCAACGATTTCCGTGGCAACCGCGTCAACCGTTTCATCCTCAGCGAAGACAACGCCGGCTACGCTTCGCGCAAAACTGACGACGTCATCGGCACCAGCAACATCGCCTTTCGTCCGATCGATGTGAAAATCGGCAGCGATGGCGCGATCTACATCGCCGACTGGTACAACCCGATCATTCAGCACGGCGAAGTCGATTTCCGTGATGAACGACGCGACCACACCAACGGCCGCATCTGGCGCATCACCGCCAAAGGTCGGCCGCTCGTCAAGAAGCCCGCGATCATCGGCGCTTCAACCGATGCGCTGCTCGCGCTGCTCAAGGAACACGAAGAATTCACCCGCCTTCATGCCAAGCTGCAACTGCGCGAGCGCTTGGAAAAAGGCGACAAAGAAGTGCCCGCCAAGATCGCCGCATGGGCGAAAGCGCTGGATGAAACTGATGCGAAGTTTGAACACCATCAGCTCGAAGCGCTTTGGGCGATGCAGACGATTGATGTGATTAATGCTGACCTGCTGAATCAGGTGCTGCGCTCCAAGGATGCGCGTGCCCGCGCTGCGGCAACGCGCGTGCTTTATCACTGGCACTCGCGCATTTCAGATTCGCTGGAACTGCTCACTGCACGTGTGAATGATGATCATCCGCGCGTCCGCCTGGAAGCGGTCAATGCTTTGCGTCAGCTTGGTACGCTCCCGGCAGCCGAGGCGGCGATGCAGGCGCTGGATCGCCCGGTCGATCAGTTTCTCGACTTTGCACTCTGGCTGACGGCTCGCGAAACGCAACCGCACTGGCTCAAACCTTTGCAGGAAGGCACGCCGGTCTTTGCCGGCAACATCAACCGGCTGACCTTCGCTCTCAAAGCGGCGGAAAGTGCACAAGTCGTGGGCACGCTCGTCAACCTGCTCAAGGCGGACAAAGTTCCCACAGGTCGCCGCGCTGAGCTGATGCAGACCGTCGCAGGACTAGGCGGCCCGGCCGAACTGCGCTATCTCTTCGATGAAGCGATCGCCAGTGAATCCGCGCCGCTGCTCGAAGCATTGATGAAAGCGACGCAGCAACGCAACGCAAAAGCTGCGGGCGATCTGTCAGGAATCACCGCACTGATCGAATCGAAGCAGCCCGCGACTTCCGCAGCAGCCTCGCGCCTCGCAGGTCTCTGGAAACTCGAACCCGCACGAGAGAAACTCACCGCCCGCGCCAAGCAGAAAGATTTAGACAGCACACTCAAGCAAGCAGCCTTCGACGGCCTGGCCATGCTCGGCGGCCCCGCCAGTGCATCAACATTCAAAGAGCTCACCGATGCAAGTTTGCCGCTGGATACGCGCATGATGGCGAGCGTCGCGCTGGCTGCGGTTAATCTCGATGCGGGCGCCAGCGCCATTGCATCAGTCATGGTTGATCTGCCTGATGGCTCGAATCCCGCAGGCGTGATCAATCCGCTTCTCGCCAAAGCGCAAGGCCCAGCAGCGCTGGCCAAAGCGCTCGAAGGCAAAACACTCAAGCCCGATGTGGCGAAGATGGCGATGCGCGTGCTCTCGGGTTCCTCGCGCGATGAACCCGCGCTGGTCATGGCCATCATGAACGCTGGCGGACTCACCAATCCCAAGCGCACACTCAGCGAAGTGGAACTCGCCGCGATGGTCAGTGATGTCCAGACCAAAGGCAATCCCGCCAAGGGCGAAGCGCTGTTTCGCCGTGACATGCTCGCCTGTCTCAAGTGTCACGGCATCGGCGGCTCAGGCGGCCTCGTCGGCCCTGACCTATCCTCCGTCGGCGCCAGCGCTCCTATCGACTACATCATCGAGTCCATGCTCGAACCCGCCAAGAAAGTGAAGGAAGGCTACCACGCCACGCAGGTCACCACGAAGGATGATGAAATTCTCGCAGGCATTCTCGTCCGCAAGACCGACAAAGACCTGCTCCTTCGCACCAGCGATGACCGCGAGATTGCGATCCCACTGAATCAGATTGCCCAGCAGAAAGATGCGCCTTCGCTGATGCCCGCCGGCCTGATCGATGGCCTGACCCGCGATGAGTTTGTTGATCTCATTGCCTTCATGTCCAAGCTCGGCAAGGACGGCGCATACAACGTCAGCAAAGCGCGACTCATCCGCACCTGGCGCACGCCCATCGCCACTGATGCGAGTAACGATGCGTTCAGACACAAGGGCGTTGAGATTGCGCCGAAGGAAGATGCAGCCGTGATGTGGACGCCGCTCTATTCGGTGGTCAACGGCGCTGCGCCGTGGAACGAGACGACCAAGATGTGGATGAGCGGCCCGCGCTACGGCCTGCTCCGCGCCCAACTCAACATCACCACCGCAGGCAAAATCGCCATCAAGCCTTCGACCGTCGAAGGCACCAAGCTCTGGGTCGGCACCACGCCTGCGGATATCAGCGCGACCACCACGCTCGACCTACCCATCGGCACGCACACGCTCACCTTCGCCATCCTCGAAGGCAAACACGCGAACGGTTTTACTGTGGAACTCGTCGATGTGGAAGGTTCACCCGCACGGGCGCAGGTGGTGGGTGGGAAGTAACGGCTACAATGCCAAAGCAATGAAACCACTTTCAGCGACCAATCCTTATCTGATCAACCCCGCGCTTCGAGAAGCGATGGTGAGTCATCACATTTATGAATCGTCGGTTTATGAAGGCGCTCGCGGATTGGTAAAGCCTGTGGTCGTACGCAATCTCAAGCTGCGCTCAAAAGCCTCAACGAAGAAGTCGGTCAAGAGCGAGTAGTCTGCTGCATAAGCCTTAATCACACCTCCAAGATATTTCTTTCGGCTGCTCGTCGAACCTCTGCCGGTGAATCGGTAGTCAGGCGCGGGCAGGTTTGCCTGAAATGCCATCAGATTCGCCAGCCAGCGCGCCATGCGTCCGTTGCCATCACGGAAAGGATGGATGAGTAGAAATTCGCCATGCACTTCCGCCAGTGCTTTTGAGACTGTTTCGAGAGAAGCGGGACGACACGGAGTGAGCCGCGCCAGTGTCGTTGTTTCAAATGTTTTCATGCTCTGCGCGACGTGCATTGCTGGCGGCCAGCGAAATGAACCTTTCGCCAGTTCCACACTTCTGAATCGACCTGCCCATTCGTAAATACCACCCAGCCAAACGCGATGGAGCTTACATATCAATCTGGTCGTCAGACGTGTTCTTGCGGTTAACTGATCGAATGAATCCTGCTGCGCTCGTGCAAGTGTACTCGCCTCCACTCGATCCATTTCCTTCTTCAGGCTGATTCCCTGTCGGTTTTGAAGTACAAGACCACGCGACCCTTTCTGGTATTCACTATTTCCTTGAGCCGAGTTGTAACGGCTGATGGTCATCTTGTTGTCTCAGTGTTGCCAGATATCAGCCTCATCTCTCTCACTCGCTGCGAACGCTCCACGCAGGTCTGCCTGCTTTCTCCGCCGCAGTCAGGCCGTCGAGCACCTGCATCTTCGCGCCCATGGCGCGGAGCTGATCGAAACGGCGCTGGCCGATCTGCACCTTATAAACCACCTGTTTCTCCTGGTACTCGCGCTCGATCACCTGCGAGCGCGTCTCGATGAACGAGAGCGCTTTGCCATCGGCGATGTCCACCGCCAGCGTGAGCAATCGATCCGCGCCGCGCGCACTTCGGCGAACGCGCTCGACCAGATCGTTCATACCTCGCCCGGTCTTGGCGCTGACGCAAACGTGATCGGGAAACTCCTGCGCAAACACCAGCAGGTCCGCATTGTGCTCAACAAGATCGACCTTATTAAGCACGAGCAATCGTTCCTGATCCTTGGCGCCGATTTCCTCGAGCACTTTGAGCACCGTATCGAGCTGCTGCCTGGCGCGGTGATGTGCAACATCGAGCACGATTAAGAGCATGTCGCTGTGGATCGCTTCTTCGAGCGTCGCTTTGAAACTGGCGATGAGATTGTGTGGCAGATCGCGCACAAACCCAACCGTATCACTGAGCATCAGCGCATCACCATCGCCCAGGTCCCACCGCCGGGTCTTGGTCGAAAGCGTGGCGAAGAGTTTGTCGTCCGCATAAGTGCCCGCGCCAGTGGCCGTGTTAAAGAGCGTGGATTTTCCCGCATTCGTATAACCGACCAGGCCAGCGGTGAAGTAATCCTGATTGCGCTTGGCGACTTCGCGCTCTTTGCGCGACTGAAGATCTTTGATTTCGTTGCGCAGGTTGCCCATCTTCTTCTGCACGATTCGGCGGTCGATTTCGAGCTGCTGTTCACCAGGCCCGCGTGTGCCGATGCCGGTGGGTGCGCCGCCGACGATGCGCTCCAGGTGCGACCACATGGCCCGCAGCCGAGGATAGGTGTACTCAAGCTGCGCGTATTCGACTTGCAGCTTGGCCTCTTTGGTGCGAGCGCGGGCAGCGAAAATATCCAGAATCAGTTCGCTGCGATCGAGCACCTTGCACTCGCACACTTCTTCGATGTTGGCAATCTGCGAGGGAGATAGATCGTTTTCAAAAACGACGACCTGAGCTTTGTGAGCGCGGACCATTTCCGCCAGTTCGACGACCTTGCCCGAGCCCATGAACGTGGCAACATCAACGACCGACTTATGCTGAATCAGCTCATCGACCACGATCGCCCCCGCAGTGTCGGCCAGCGAGCGCAGCTCGCCCAGCGGATCGTGCGGGTCCACTTCCATGGTCGGCAAAAGACAAGCTGCGAGAATCGCCTTCTCGCGGGTGACATTGAGGTGACTGCGGATCTGATCTTCCAAATGCAAAACCCTTCGTTGAGTGAAGCGATCATCGTTGAGCGAAGCGATCATCATAGACCCTGCACAGGCCCTTTCCTAATGGCCCCACTTGAACTGTCATGGCCCCCGTCGCAGCGGGTTTCTCCCTAAG
>CAZYQL010000103.1:0-4763 GCA_964650055.1 uncultured Phycisphaeraceae bacterium
CCGCGCAGCGAGGACGCTGCGGCTGTGAAATACGCTGCGGCTGTGAAGTTGCAGCTATGTTCCCGTGATGATTCGCTTGGCGTCTTCCAGGCCGATGCCGATGAAGAAGCCGATGTAGTGGAACGCGGCAGGGGCGACCAGGAGCAGGCTGTTGCAGCGGTCGAGCAGGCCGCCGTGGCCGGGGATGGAGTGGCCCATGTCTTTGATGGAGAGGTCGCGCTTGATGGAAGAGAGCGTCAGGTCGCCCAGTTGCCCGGTGATGGAAATGATCAGGCCCAGGCCGACAAGATGCGGCAGCGTCGCCATCTTGGTGCCAGCGAAAACAGAAAAACCCAGCGCGGTAACGAGCGTCGTCGTGAGAATGATCGCACCCAGCGAACCTTCGATGGTTTTGTTCGGGCTGGTGCCAGGGCAGAGTTTGTGTTTGCCCAGCAGCTTGCCGCAGATGAAGGCGAAGACATCGTTGAGCTGCACGCAGGCGAGAATTAGAAAAAGCATCGGGCGGTAATGCGAGTCGTTAGCGAAGTAGCCCAGGTGTCCCAGGCAAACACCAAAGAGTAGGAAGGCGAAGATGCCCAGAGCGACGCGCTGAATGTAGCCTTTGGGATCATCGCGCAAAATGGAAGCGGAGACGAGGAGGGCGATGGTGAGGGGAGGCAGAGCGGCGAAGAAGCCGTACCAATGATCGAGCGTGGCGAAGGTGATGGCGAGGATGCCGATGACGACGATCAGGCTGACTTCACGGTGCCGAAACTGGCCGGTGGCGCGGGCGAATTCTCGGTAGCACAGAAGACTGAGAAGGCCGATGAACAGGATCATCCACGCAGCGCCAAGCAGCAGCGGCACGATGACGGCTGGCACAATGATCATCCACGACACACATCGAGCGACGAGTTCATCGCGCAGCTTTTCATCGATTTTCCCCGTGCGAAACAGCAGGGCGATCAGAGGCAATGAGAGAGCGAGCACAGCCGCGATGCTGACGGTGAGCCAGAGCGTGACGGGGTGATCGAAGGCGTGTTGGTAGCCGAAGAGGCGCTCGGTGGTGGGCATGGGGGGTTAGTTCAGAGTTCAAAAGTTCAAGGTTCAAGGTTCAAAGTTCGGAGTTCAGAGTTCAAGATTGGAATCATGAAGATCAACATTGCACGATGATCCCCGTTTAGCGCCGTGCCGAAGGCACGGGTTTCGGGCGCGATGTAGATTTTCATTTTCGCAGCACGTTCACAATTCGTCCAAGTCTGCGCCAAGCGGTGATGATGCAACCAAAAATAATCAGCGCGAGCGTCATCGCGATCAGGCCGTAGGCGTGGCCGCGACATGTGATGACCGGTTGCCAGTTGCTTGGGGTGAGTGCGAGGTAGAGGCAGGCCACAGTCATAAAAAACATGCGCTGCTGCTTGGCCATCGGGCCACAGAACTCGTTGTGAGCACCGGCTGATTTGCCGAGCGTTCGGATGTAGGCCACGAGCAGGGCGGCACAGGCGGCCAAGTACCCGAGGGTGATGTCGCCGCTGATGGCATAGCCCGCGCCGATGAGCACGGCCATATCGGAAATGCGATCAGGGGCTTCGTTATAGAGTTCGCCCACGGCGGAAGCCTTGCCGCTGGCGATGGCGACCATGCCATCAAGCATGTTGGCGAGCAGGCGAAGCTGCATGCCACCGGCAGCGACCAGCAGCAGGACGCGGCCGATGTGGGGCCAGTGAGCGGTGAGAAAGAGGGCGAAGCCGGCGACAAGGGCGGCGAGCATGCCGAGGATGGAGATGAGGTTGGCCGAGCAGCCGCGAGAAGCGAGGGCGTTGGCCATTCGCTGAAAAACAGGGCGATTGCGAGCAGCGATGGGGCGGCGATCAGTCGGCTCGTAGGTGGGGAAAGTCATGGCGGGAGATTATTCCATATTTGGCGGGAAAGGGGCGAAGCCTTGTTTTTGCTATGAAACTGCGGCGACTTCCTCTACCTCCCTCTACCTCCTCTACCTCCTTTACCTCCTCTACCTCCTTTACCTCCCCTCAACTTCTTCCCTCTGCTTCCACCGATTTGACACCGAGATTATTTTTCATACACTGTTCCTCCTCGCCATAGGTTGGCGAGATTTGTTTTCTAGTTGTTCTTTGACTTTTGAGAGCTCTTCCGATGGCCACCGGCATCAACAGCATTCGTATCCGTATGGAAGCTTACGATCACCAGGCGCTGGACGCTTCCGCGAAGGAAATCGTCGAGCACGCCAAGCGAACGAATGCGAAGGTGGCTGGGCCGATCCCGCTGCCGACGCGTATTGAGCGTTATACGGTGCTGCGTAGTCCGCACGTGGATAAGAAGAGCCGTGAGCAATTCGAAATCCGCACGCACAAGCGGATCATCGACATCAAAGAGCCAAACGCCCGCACGGTTGAGGCGCTCAATCGCCTGGTTGTCCCTGCCGGCGTGTTTGTGAAGATTAAAGCGTAAAGCTTTCAGCCGTCAGCTTTCAGCCATCAGCTTAAGGCAGGTGGCGTAAGGTTGGGTTGAGAGTAAATGGTGGTTCGGTCGAAATTGAATAAGTGTGAATGTCGGAGCGTCTGGCTGAAAGCTGATTGCTGAAAGCTGACCGCTCCCAAGAAAATCAAAGCAGGGCCGTGATCCGCTGGTGGCGATTAAGAAACGCTGCCATGATCCGAAGTCCGGCTGAATGCTGAATGCTGACGGCTGATAGCTGACAGCTTCTGAAGCTTCACCCGCCGCTTCTCCCTCGGAGGTTAGTACGATGCCCGCAGCAATGCTCATTGGTAAGAAAATCGGCATGACCCGCATTTTTGATGCGGATGGCAAGCAGGTCCCGGTCACCGTGATCGAAGCAGGCCCTTGCTTCGTCAGCCAGGTTAAGACCGCAGATAACGATGGCTATGATGCCATTCAGCTTGGTTTTCAGGATCTCAAGGCTCGCAACTCCACGATGCCGCTCATCGGCCACGATGGTAAAGCGGGCATCACTCCCAAGCGTATTCACCGCGAAGTCCGCCTCAAAGCGGAAGATGTGGGCACCTACGAACTGGGTCAGGAACTGAAAGTCGATCTGTTCGAAGCGGTCAAGTTTGTGGATGTCATCGGCACCAGCAAGGGTAAGGGTACCCAGGGTGTCATGAAGCGGTTCCACTTCAAAGGCCTCTGTGCTTCGCACGGTACGGAACGCAAGCATCGCTCGCCCGGTTCGCAGGGCGGTCGTGCAACCAACCGTGGTTTCTCCGGTCGTCCCAAAAAGGGCGGCGGCATGCCAGGTCGCATGGGTAATGAATTCGTCACGGTCCGCTCGTTGGACGTGATTGGTCAGGATAAATCCAAGAATCTCCTGCTGATCAAAGGCCCGGTCCCCGGCGCCAATGGCGGCATCGTCGTGATTCGGGAGGCTACACGGCTCTATAAGAGCAAGGCTGTAAAGGCCAAGGCATCGTAAGTCGGGAGAAGCCGTCAGTAATCAGCCCTCAGCAATCAGCCAGAAAAAGTCTGGTTCAAGCTGATGGATAAAAGCTGATAGCTGAAGGCTCCTCCGCAAGATACTGCGATGTCAAGACAAGTTGGAGTGTGTGTGACCCGTTTGATTGGTGCTGACAGATGTCGGCAATCAGTCATCAGCAATCAGCCAGACAGAGTCTGGTTCAGGCTGATAGCTGAAAGCTGATAGCTCAAAGCTGATCGCTGATTCGCTTCCAAAGGCATAACCATGATTGATCTTCCCATTCACAATTTGCAAGGCCAGCAGGTCGGCACGCTCCAGCTTGATAACGAGCTGCTCGGCGGCGAAGTTCGCCCCGGGCTTCTCAAGCAGGCTTACGTCCGCATCCACGCCAACAAGCGTCTGGGCACTTCCAAGACTCTGAACCGTCACGAAGTCAACGGTTCCACCCGCAAGCTTTATAAGCAGAAGCACACGGGCAACGCCCGTCGCGGTGACAAGAAATCCAACATTCTTCGCCACGGTGCCCACGCGCATTCCAAGAAGCCGCACTCCTGGAGTCAGGACATGCCGCAGAAGATGCGTCGCCTGGCCAACCGCAATGCTCTGCTCGCCAAGGCTGTCGATAATGAAATCAAGGTCGTTGATGGCCTCAACTTCGATAAGCCTTCATCTAAGCAGTTCTCGTCTCTCCTTTCTGCTCTGAAAATCGATCGCACCTGCCTCGTCGCTGTCAGCGACGTGACCAGCTCGGCAGCTCGATCGGCATCCAACCTTGATGATGTGACCGTCACGCAGGCTGATCGCCTGAACGTGTTCGATCTGCTCAATCACCGCTACCTGGTGGTCGATCAGGCGACGCTCAATGCGTGGATCGATCGCGCCAAGTCGCAGGTTGCCACAGCCAAGAGCAAGAAGACCATCAAGACTGCTAAGCCCGTTAAGCAGGAGACCAAGTAATGCAGCTCGACTCGACCTATATCCTCAAGCGTCCGCTGATCACTGAAAAGGGCACGTGGGAAGCAACGGGCATCAAAGCTCGCGGTTCCACTGCCGGTCAGCCGCTCAATCGTTATTCGTTTCTCGTGGACATGCGGGCTACCAAGCTGACCATCAAGGCAGCGGTGGAAGATCTGTATAAGGTTCGCGTGGTGAAGGTTCGCACGCAGATTCGCAAGGGTGTGGACTTCCGCACTCGCTACGGCTCCAACCGCACGCCGGATTGGAAAAAGGCCACCGTCGAACTGCACTTGGACGACAAGATCGAACTGTTTTGAGAAGCGGTCAGCTTTAAGCTATCAGCTTTCAGCCTTCAGCTTTCAGCTTTAAGGCG
>CAZYQL010000103.1:4863-13041 GCA_964650055.1 uncultured Phycisphaeraceae bacterium
AAGCGGTCAGCTTTAAGCTATCAGCTTTCAGCCTTCAGCTTTCAGCTTTAAGGCGTGAAGGCATGGAGTTTGATCGTTCGAAAATGTATTTGTCTTAAAGCTGATGGCTGATGGCTGATGGCTGATGGCTGATGGCTGATGGCTGAAGGCTGATGGCTTGTGACGGATCGTGAGTTTGGATATTGACAGTCAATTACGCAGTTGCTGGCTTGAGGCTGAAAGCTGATAGCTGATAGCTGACGGCTCAAAGGTGATTCATGGCTATTCGAATCTATAAAAAAACCAGTGCCGGTCGTCGCAACGCTTCGGTCAACCTTCATGTGGAAGTGACCAAGAAGAAGCCGGAGAAGACTCTGCTGGCTCCCAAGAAGCGTGACAGCGGTCGCAACAACAGCGGCAAGATCACGGTGCAGTGTCGCGGTGGTGGTGCCAAGCAGCGTTACCGCATCATCGACTTCAAGCGAACCAAAGACGGCGTGGCAGCGAAGGTTGTCGGCATCGAATACGATCCCAACCGCACCTGCCACATCGCTCTGCTCGAATATGCCGACGGCGAAAAACGTTACATCCTCGCACCGATCGGTCTGACCGATGGCCAGATGATTGAGTCGAGCAAGACAACGGTGGAACCCAAGGTTGGCAACTGCATGCCGCTGGCGAACATTCCTGCCGGTCTGAACGTGCACAACGTCGAGATGATTCCCGGTCGCGGCGGCCAGATGTGCCGGTCGGCTGGTACTTACGCTCGTCTGACCAATAAAGAAGCTGGCTGGGCAACCCTCGTGTTCCCCTCCGGCGAAGTGCGTCAGCTTGCTCTTGCTTGCCGTGCAACCATCGGCCAGGTCGGCAACACCGATCACCAGCACGTGATTCTGGGCAAGGCCGGCATCAGCCGTCACAAAGGCGTGCGTCCCAAGATTCGTGGTATGGCCACCAACCACAACGATCACCCCATCGGTGGTGGTGATGGTCGCAGTAAGAAAAATCGTCCGCCTGCATCGAAGACCGGCGTGCTCTCCAAGGGTGGCAAGACCCGCGCACCCAAGAAGGCCTCGAGCAAGCGAATCATCCGCCGTCGCATCAGTGTTCGCTACGGCCAGTTGACGGTGTAAAGAAGCGGTCAGCTTTCAGCCATCAGCCATCAGCTAAAAGGCAAGAAGGCATGGTGGCACGAAAGCACGAAAGCACGAAGTTTAATTGTTCAACAATGTTTATCTGATTGCTGAAAGCTGATAGCTGACAGCTCATTGCTTAAAGGCTCCCCATGGCACGAAGCACGAAAAAAGGTCCGTTCGTTGATGAAAAGCTCTACCGCAAGGTGGAGAAGCTGAACCAGATGGGTCGCAAAGATGCGATCAAGACCTGGTCACGCGCCACCACCGTGGTGCCTGAGTTTGTCGGCCACACCTTCCTGGTGCACAACGGCAAAGTCTTCCACAACGTGTTCTGCACGGAAGACATGGTCGGCCACAAGCTGGGCGAGTTCAGCCCGACGCGAACCTTCCGCGCTCACACCGCAGGCACCAAGGCTCAGCGTTCGACCGGTGCGATTTGATAAGCAGCCGTCAGCTTTCAGCTTTAAGCCATCAGCTTAAAGGCATGAAGGCACGAAGGCATGTAGGCACTAGATTGCAAAGTTTGTTTGTTCGTAAATGTTTTATTTGACTTTTAGCTGATAGCTGAAAGCTGATTGCTGACGGCTTAAAAAGCTGACAGCTTCCCGGAGCTTCCAATGTCCAAGTTCACCAACGTACACCGAGGCGCCCGCATGAGCCCCACCAAGGTGCGCCCTGTGATCCAGATGATTCTGGGCAAGCGCATTGATGAGGCGTTCGCGATCCTCCAGGTCAGCAAGCGCCGCGGCGCCGTGTTTGTCCGTCAGGCTCTGCTGGCTGCACAGGCCAACGCCGACCAGGCGGAAGTGGACCCCCGCAAGCTTAAGGTCACTGATGCCCGCGTGGACTCAGGCCCGACCATGAAGCGGTTTCAGCCCAAGGATCGTGGCCGTGCTCACCAGATCCTCAAGCGCACCTGCCACATCACTGTTGGTGTGGATCCGATTTGAAACTCGGGTGTGGGTATCGGGTATCGGGTGTCGGAAAGACACAAGGCCTGAACCTTCGCCTGCGGGCTGACTAAACGAATTTGACTAGAACGAAATTTGAGTTTGATGAAATTGAACTGGTTGATGGCTTGGGCGAAACCCGAAGCACGACACCCGAAACCCGGATACAAACATGGGACAAAAAGTACATCCATTCGGCTTCCGCGTCGGCATCACCGAAGCTCACAAGAGCCGGTGGTTCGCACCCAAGGCTCTCTACGGTGAGCTGCTGATTGAAGACTGCAAGATTCGTCGCTACATCGACGATCGCCTCAATCGTCGGCCTCCCTTTGCTGCCGTTTCCGATATTCATATCGAACGGACCCGCGAAGAGCTGAAGGTGATCATCAAGACCGCTCGCCCTGGCCTAGTCATCGGACCCAAGGGTGCTGAAATCGAACGGCTGTCGCAGGATCTGCAACGGCTCACCGGTCGCAACGTCGTGGTCAACTGCATCGAAGTGACCAACCCCGATGCGGACGCGAAGCTGATCGCCGAGTCGATCGCTGAACAGCTTCTCAAGCGTGCCGGCTTCCGCCGCGTGCTCAAGATGAAGGCTGAAGCAACGATGAACGCCGGTGCCAAGGGTGTGAAGATTCTTCTGTCGGGTCGTCTGGGTGGCCATGAAATGAGCCGTAACGAAGAAATTCGCTTAGGCTCGATTCCGCTGGCGACGTTGCAGGCGAGCATCGACTACGGCTTTGCGGAGAGCTTCACCACTTACGGCGCCATCGGCGTCAAGGTGTGGGTCTTCAAAGGCCTTTACAGCGCGATCAAGGAAAGCGAAATCGAAAGCAAGGCGGCTGGCGCTCGGCCCCGTGCACGTGGAAGAAGGTAAGGCAGGGTTCCGAGTTTCGAGTTCCGTGTTCAAAGTTAAAGAACCGGATCGCTCAACTCGGAACGCAGAACTCTGAACTCGGAACTTAAGGATCGAACCATGGCAATGATGCCCAAAAGAGTGAAGTTTCGTAAGCAGCAGCGCGGCAAGATGAAGGGCAATGCCACCCGCGGCAACTATGTTGCTTTCGGTGAGTACGGCCTTCAAAGCCTGGAAATGGGCTGGATGCCTGCCCGCACGATCGAGGCCGGCCGCGTTGCGGCTCGTCAGTTCGTGGCTCGCGAAGGCAAGCTGTTCGTGCGTGTCTTCCCTGACAAGCCGATCAGCAAGAAGCCGCTCGAAACCCGCATGGGTAAGGGCAAAGCGGAGCCTGAATACTGGGCAGCTGTGGTCAAGGCCGGCACGATTCTTTATGAGATGTCCGGCGTCAGCCGCGACATCGCTCAGAAAGCGTTCACCCGCGTTGCTCACAAGATGCCGTTCAAGACCCGCTTCGTCGAACGTCGCCATGCGTAAAGAAAAAAGGCGTGAGGTACGAGGTCGTGAGGCTTGAACATTCAAGTCCCCAACGTCAACCCCAGGCCAGATACCTCAAGCCACAAGACTCAGGATTTACTTATGAAAGCCATTGAAGTACACAAGTTCAACGACGAAGAGCTGAAGGTGGAATACGACCGCCTTCGCCGGCACCTGTTCGACCTGCGTTCGCAGGCCGTGACGGAAAAGCTGGAGAATCCTCGTCAACTGGGCAATATTCGTCGTGACATCGCGCGTCTGCTCACTGAGCAGAAGAGCCGCCAGATCAAGGCAAAGGGAAAGGCGTAAACCATGGCAGATACTCAAGAAGCAACTAAGGAAGCAGCTAAGGTAGCACGCAAGCCTCTGATGGGCACGAAGACCGGCGTTGTCACCAGTGACAAGCGCGAGAAGACCCGCAAGGTCGAAATCTCCTTCACGGTCAAAGCGCCCAAGTATGGCAAATACATCAAGCGCACCAGTGTGTTCCAGGTGCACGATGAGAAAAACGAAAGCAAACTCGGTGACCGCGTCGAGATCGCCAACTGCCGCCCGATCAGTAAGACCAAGAGCTGGCGTCTGGTGAAAGTACTTGAAAAAGCCCCCGCAGCAATCTAAAGCCGTTTACGGCTTCGCTCTCAGGATGTGAATCATGCTCCAACAAGAATCAAGAGTTGATGTGTGCGACAACACCGGCGCCAAGATCGCTTACGTGATCCGCGTCATGGGTGGCACCACCCGCAGAGGCCGCTTCACCCGTCGCATGGCGACTGTCGGTGACAAGGTCGTCTGCTCTGTGAAGAAGGCGCTGCCCGGCGGCGACCTTAAAGCTGGCACCGTGGTCAAGGGCGTCGTCGTCCGCACCGCCAAGCCTCTTCGCCGCGCTGATGGCAGCTACGTGCGCTTTGATCGCTCAGCGATCGTGCTCATCGATGACGAAGGCAACCCGCGCGGCACGCGCATCTTCGGTGCAGTGGCACGCGAACTGCGTGAAAAGAACTTCATGAAGATCGTTTCCCTGGCTTCAGAAGTGGTGTGAGAAAAGCTGTCAGCTTTCAGCTTTCAGCTCAAGACAGTTAATACACAGTGAATCGTATTGTTAAGTTTTCAGGCTCAGTGCTTACCGCTTATTGCTAAAGGCTTCATCATGCCTCGACACGTACGAAAAGGCGACCTGGTTCAAGTGATCACCGGTGACGACAAAGGTCGTCAGGGCACGATCATGCGAGTGATTACCAAGCGCGATCAGGTTCTGATCCAGGGCATCAATGTGCACAAAAAGCACATCAAGCCCAACCAGCAGTACCAGCAGGGCGCAGTGATCGACAAAGAGATGCCGGTACACATTTCCAATGTGCTGCCGGTGGTCGATGGCAAGCCCACGCGAGTGAAGTTTGTCGAGAACGCTGACGGCTCGAAGCTGCGTGTGTCGGTCAAGACCGGCGCCCAGATCGGCCAGCCGATCCGTAAAGCTCCCAAGAAATAAGAAGGCTAATAAGAAGGCTAAATAGCAAATCTCAAATCTCAAATTTGAAATTTGAAATATCACGACTCGCGCTTCAAGCCTCGCACCGTAAGCCCCGCACGACCGCGTGCAGATGAAACATCGCACGCAGCAGGAATAAGACCATGACCCCGCGAATGAAACAAAAGTTCTCTGATGAAATCACCAGCAAGGTGAAAGAAAAGTTCGGCATCACCAATCCGATGGCGGTGCCTCGCTTTGACAAGATCGTCGTGCAGGTGGGCATGGGCAAGAGCCTCGAAGGCACTAAGCTCAACGCCAAGCACAAGGATCAGGTACTCAAGGATCTGACAGTCATCACCGGCCAAAAGCCCGTGGTCACCATCGCCAAGAAATCAGTTGCGAACTTCAAGGTTCGTGCTGGTTACGAAAACGGCGCCCGCGTCACCATGCGTGGCGAGCGCATGTGGGAATTCCTCGATCGTCTGATCAACCTGGCCATCCCCCGCATCAAGGATTTTCGCGGTGTGAACGCCAAGAGCTTCGACGGCCGCGGCAACTACTCGATGGGTGTCACCGAACAAGGCATTTTCCCCGAAGTCGATATGGCAGAAGCGGTGTTCATGCACGGTATGAACATCAACATCGTGTTCAAGAACAGCACCAACGAAAAATCATTGTTCATCCTCAAGGAACTGGGCATGCCCTTCCAGAAGCCTGAAGATCGTCAGCCGCAGCGGCTGCACGTTGGCTGAGTGATGGAATAAGATTTGAGATTTGAGATTTGTGATTTGAGATTTGATTTGTGATTTGAGCCAACGTCCTGGAGTTTTCGAATGTCAACGAAATCATCGGTAGTTCGCAATGAACGTGTGAAGGCCACCGTGGCCAAGTATGCCGCGTTGCGTCTGGAGCTCAAGAACGCCGGTAATTACGCCGCGCTTCAGAAGCTGCCCCGCGATGCGAGTCCGACGCGTGTTCGCAATCGCTGTGCCCTGACCGGCCGCGCTCGTGGTGTGTACGCGAAGTTCAAGCTTTGCCGCCACAAGTTCCGCGAGCTGGCCCTGGAAGGCAAGATTCCGGGCATGCGTAAATCAAGCTGGTAGGAAGAGCTTTCAGCCATCAGCCATCAGCTTTAAGCATTAGAGAATAATGGAAGGCTAAAAGCTGATAGATGATAGCTGAAAGCTGAAAGCTTCCACAAAGTGAATTGGATGCAAATTGAAACGTGCCTCGGGCCAGTTCCCAAGGCTGAAAGCTAAAAGCTGATAGCTGATAGCTTCCACAATGTGAATTGGATGCAACTTACACCATGCTGCGGGTGAGAACCCAAAGCTGATAGCTGAAAGCTGATAGCTGACAGCTTCACGGAGAGCTCGAATGTCGTTGAACGACACCATTGCCGACATGCTGACCCGGATTCGTAACGCGGCCAACAACCGCGCCACGACCGTGGACTGCCTCAATAGCAAGATCTGCCAGGGCATCGCCTCGGTGCTTAAGGAAGAAGGCTACATTGGCGCTTACCACGTGATCGAAGATGGTCGCCAGGGCATCCTGCGCGTCGAGCTTCGATACGGCCCGCGCGGCGAACCGACGTTCACCAGGCTCAAGCGTCAAAGCAAGCCCGGCTGCCGCGTCTATGTCGGTGTGGACAAAATCCCCCGCCCGATGGCTGGCATGGGTATCTCGATCGTCTCCACCCCGCAAGGCGTGCTCAGCGATCGCAAAGCCCGCAGCCAGAAAGTCGGCGGCGAACTGATCGCCACCGTCGAGTAAGGCAAGAGGTCAGAGGTCAGAGGTCAGTTTGTTCCTTTGATTGCGGACCTGTGATGCTCACCTGAACCCGCGTCGTGCGTTGCACGACGGCTAAACGCCCGAATGTTTCGCTTTTTCGCTTTTTTGTTTTCCCGCTTTTTCGCTATCCCGTTTTCCCCTGGTGCTCCTATGTCACGAATCGGCAAAAAACCCCTGGCTATCCCGGCCAATGTCAAGATCGCGGTGGCCAACCGCATCGTGACGGTCGAGTCTGGCAAGAACAAGCTCACTTACACCCACCGCCCTGAGGTGGAGATCAAGATCGATGATGCCGCCAAAGAGCTGCTGGTCAACCGCAAGGATGACTCCAAGTTCGCTCGCGCCATGCACGGCACCACCCGCCGCCTCATCGAGAACATGGTCACAGGTGTGACCACCGGTTTCAAACGGGAACTGGAACTCAACGGCGTCGGCTGGACCTGCCAGGTGCAAGGCCAGAAGGTCAAGCTCAACGTGGGCTATGCAGATGTCCGCGAAGTGATCGTTCCCGCAGGCGTGACCGTCACGGTTGTTCAGAACAAGATCACCGTCGCCGGCACCGACAAGCAGGCTGTGGGCCAGGTCGCTGCGAAGATTCGTTCGCACCGCAAGCCGGAGCCTTATAACGGCAAGGGCATCAAATACGCTGACGAAATTATTATCCGCAAGCAGGGCAAGGCGTTTGCTGGTGGTTCAGCTTAAGTTAGTTCAAGGTTCAAGGTTCAAAGTTCAAGTTTCAAGGTTGTAGGTTCAAGGTTTTTCGAGATACAGCGCATTGAAGTTTGAGAGAAGCTCAAGGCAAGTTGATAGCAAGTTGAAAATAGCACACTGGTGATTTCATGAACTCCACGAAGATTAAAGCCAAGCGTCAGACCCGCCGCAAGATTCACATTCGCAAAGCGCTCACCGGTTCGACCGAGCGTCCGCGTCTGACGGTCTTCCGCAGCCTGAGCCATATTTACGCTCAGATCATTGACGACACCACCGGCCAGACCGTCGTCTCCGCCAGCAGCGTCGAAGCCAAAGCGACCGGCGGCAACGTCAAAGCCGCTGCGGAAATCGGCAAGCGTCTGGCTGAAAAGGCCAAGGCCGCTGGCGTGACCAAGGTCGCCTTCGACCGCAACGGTTTCAAGTACCATGGCCGAATCAAGGCCCTGGCAGATGGCGCTCGCGAAGGCGGGTTGTCGTTCTGAGGGGAGCTTTCAGCGATCAGCTTTCAGCCATCAGCTTGAAGGCATGAAGGCATGAAGGCATGAAGGCATGAACGCTTGATAGCCGTAGCGTACTCGCTGCGTGGCGTGATGAAGATACGATCGCAAGACAGATTGAGACATGAAAGCATGAAAGTTTTTACGACAGGATTGATTGACAGGATTGATTGATTGACTCGTTGAAAGTAACTGGCTGATAGCTGATAGCTGAAAGCTGATAGCTTCAGGCTGATAGCTGAAAGCTCTT
>CAZYQL010000103.1:13141-14916 GCA_964650055.1 uncultured Phycisphaeraceae bacterium
GCTGATAGCTGATAGCTGAAAGCTGATAGCTTCAGGCTGATAGCTGAAAGCTCTTAAAAGGCTCTTCCCATGGCAGAACGCATTTCAGATGAATCGCAGGAACTCGAATCCACCACCGTCGGTATCTACCGCACGGCTGCGGTGGTCAAGGGTGGCCGTCGCTTCAGCTTCTCCGCTCTGGTCGTCGTCGGCGATCGTCGCGGCAGGGTGGGCATCGGTTACGGCAAGGCACCGGGCGTTCCCGCTGCCATCGAGAAGGCCCAGAAGAACGCTCGCAAGGCGATGTTCCAGATCGCTCTTCAGGAAGGCACGATTCCTCATTCCGTCAACGCCCGCTTCGGTGCGTCGAAGGTGCGAATGGTTCCCGCAGCTCCTGGTACGGGCGTTATCGCCGGTGCCACCGTGCGTGCGATGCTCGAAATGGCTGGCGTGAAGGACTGCCTGACCAAGGCGTATGGCTCGACGAATCAGAAGAACCTGGTGAAGGCAGCCCTGCTGGGTCTGCGTTCACTCAAGACCAAGGCTACGATCGCCCGTATCCGCGGCGTGGAACTGGATGACACCGATGTCGAGCGCGTGCTTGCAGCCGGTCGTCGTTATGCTCCTTCCGCTGCGGTGAGCGCTGACAAGGCCAAGGGCCCAGTCAACAAGGTCGGCCAGAAGAATGCCGCCAAGGGTGGCAAGGGCCGTCGCCGCCGTGAAGATGAAACCACTGCTCCTGCCGCTGCTGAAGGCACTGGCGATGCTGCTGCCGCGCCCCAAGCGTAATGCAGGCGTGATGCAGATTTGAAATTTGAAATATGAGATTTGCCGTTTGTGATTTGAAATTTGAAATATGAGATTTGAGATTTACTCTCTGACCTCTGACCTCTGACCTCTGTCCCCTGTCCCCGAGTACTTGGCCATGATGATTCACGATATTACTCCTCTGGTTCCCGCCAACAAGAAGCGCAAGCGTCTTGGTCGCGGTATTGCATCGGGCCATGGCAAGACCTGCGGTCGCGGCCAAAAGGGTGCGGGTGCTCGCTCGGGTTGGGGCGGATCGATTCGCGCCAGCCGTGAAGGTGGTTCGACGCCGTTCTTCCGTCGTCTGCCCAAGCGTGGCTTCTCGAACTTTGATTTCAAGAAGCACTACGTGGTGGTCAACCTCAAGGACCTCGAGACCAAGTTCAAGTCTGGCGATGATGTCACCGCTCAGTCTTGCGTCGATGTCGGCTTGATTCACGACACCAAGACCATGCTCAAGGTTCTGGGCGACGGCGAACTGACCAAGAAGCTGAACGTGACCGCTGCGTTCTTCTCCAAGTCTGCTGCCGCCAAGATCGCCAAAGCCGGTGGCACTGCCAACGGTCCGGTCGGCAAGGAAATCGTGAAGGTCATTACTCCTGCGGGCGTGCCTGAGAAGGCCGCCTCGAAGAAGGCCGCTGCTGCTGCTGCGGAGGCTCCCGCTGCGGAAGCCGCCGGTGAAGAAGCACCCAAGAAGGCCAAGAAAGAAAAGAAAGAAAAGCCAGCGGAGTAAAAGCGGTCAGCTTTCAGCCATCAGCTATCAGCTTCAAGGCCATTGGCTTGAAGTGTTAGAGGGTTGAAATCGCTGGCCTGCTGCGAATGGACGTCGGGTTCCTTCCCGCTTGTGATTCAATGTTTGAATGATGTCTTGGCTGAATGCTGAATGCTGAAAGCTGATGGCTGATAGCTCAAAGCTGACAGCTTCTGGCTGATGGACGATTCCACCCATGCTCAACGCTTTTCTCAATATGTGGAAGATCAAGGAGCTT
>CAZYQL010000104.1:0-12804 GCA_964650055.1 uncultured Phycisphaeraceae bacterium
TGGGTCCAACATGGTGTGTCTGCGCAAAGCCTTGACACACCCTACATGCGCGCCCGCCTCTTTCCAGCCCCGCACCACGTCAGGTACACTTGCCATCCTCATTGACAACCGATTCAACACCCGGGGCTACACACCGATGCCAGATGTCCTGCTCATTTTGATATTGCTCCTGGCGGTGAGCGTGCTCATCGTGCAGATCGTGCTGCTTCGCCGTAAGGCTACGTTTGATCCGGCTGTCCTGAAATCCTCCTTCGATGCGCTTCAAATTGGCCAGGAACGCATCGAACGAGCTGTGCGCGATGAGATCGCACAGAACCGTACCGAGTCTGGCGACACCGCCCGCAAACTCCGCGAAGAAATCGCCATCAATCTCAAAGGCTTCAACGACTCGGTCCTCAAGCAGATGGCGGACATCGCTTCGATCCAGAAGCAGCAGCTCGAATCGTTTTCGCTCGCCTTGCAAGGCATGAGTGAGAGCAGTGGCAAGCGTCTCGAAGCCATGCGCGAAACCATCGAGCTTCGTCTCAAATCACTCACCGACGAGAGCGGCAAGAAACTCGATGTTGCCCGAAGCGAAGCCGCGGGCCAAGCCAAGCAGACCCGCGAAGAAACCTCGCTGGCCCTCAAGCAATTCAACGACTCTGTCGTCAAGACTGTTGCTGAGATGGCCACGCAGCAGAAGACGCAGTTCGACAGTTTCAAAGCCGACCTGGCCAAGCTCACTGAAAGCAATGAGCGCAAGCTGGCCGAGCTGCGCACCACCGTTGAAACCAAGCTCACCGAGATGCAGGTGAACAATGCCGCCAAGCTCGATGAGATGCGTAAGACCGTCGATGAAAAATTGCAAGGCGTCCTCGAAAAGCGCCTGGGCGAAAGCTTCAAACTCGTCAGCGATCGCCTCGAACAAGTGCACAAAGGTCTGGGCGAAATGCAGTCCCTCGCCACCGGTGTCGGCGACCTCAAGAAAGTTCTCAGCAACGTCAAGACGCGTGGCACCTGGGGCGAAATGCAACTCAACAATCTGCTCGAACAGGTGCTCGCGCCCGAGCAATATGAAGCCAACGTGGCCACGAAACATGACAGCAATGATCGCGTGGAGTTTGCGGTGAAACTGCCCGGCCGCGAGGAGATGGAAGGCTCCACCGTCTGGATGCCTATCGATGCGAAATTCCCGCGCGAGGATTACGAAAGACTCGTCGAAGCTTCCGAAAGAGCCGATGTCGATGGCGTGGCCGAGGCGTCAAAACAACTGGAAAACAGGATCAAAGCGCAGGCGAAGTCGATTCGCGACAAGTACGTTGATCCGCCGCACACGACCGACTTTGCGATTCTGTTTTTGCCCATCGAAGGCTTGTATGCCGAGGTGTTGCGTCGGCCGGGCCTCGCTGATGCGCTGCAACGGGATTACCGCGTGAGCATTGCTGGGCCTACCACACTGGCGGCACTGCTCAATAGTTTACAGATGGGCTTTCGCACACTCGCCATCTCCAGGCGATCGAGTGAAGTCTGGTCGGTGCTGGGCGCTGTCAAAATGGAGTTCAGCAAGTTCGGCGACATCATCGCCAAGGTCAAAGACAAACTGCTGGAAGCTTCCAACACCATCGACAAGGTCGATGTGCGCACCCGCGCCATCACTCGCAAGCTGCGCGAGGTGGAAGACCTGCCTATTGCTGCCGCCGAGCCGTTGATTGCCGCGCTCGAAGCGGAGACGGACGCGGAAGCGAATAGTGAGTCGTGAGGTTGCGATGTGAGGGATGTGATACTGAGCCGCGACTCAACGAGTCGCGGATGTGAACGGTAAGAAGGAGCGACCTTCGCGCGATGAATCCTCTTTGAGTTCGCAGACGTCCGCGACTTGTTAAGTCGCGGCTCACCTTGCCGCAGCTCTTGCAATCCCATGCCAAATCAGTCCCACCCCAATCACGCCCAGTCCTGCAAGCCAGACCGCAGGCTCCACCCAGAAGGCGAGAAACAGACAACCGATGAGGCCGACGATGGCGATCCAGCGCGGATAAATTCGCTCATCGCCTTTGAGTTTCAGCGCGGCCAGATTGGTGATGGCGTAATAGAGCAGCACGGTGAAGGCGCTGAAGGACCAGGTCGTTTTGATGTCGCCGATCATGACCAGTGCCGCGATGATCACAGCAACGAGCACGATGGCAGCACTAGGCGATTGCCGCTTGGTATCTACTGTGCCAAAGCGTCGAGGCAGGTCGCCGCGTCTTCCCATGGCCAGCGCCACGCGTGATAAACCCAGCAGCAGATTCAGCAGTACGCCGACCATGGCGGTGAGCGCGCCCAGTGTGAGAATCAGGCCTGCGCCTTGGCCTGCGACATCGCTTGCGATCTGCGCCAGCGGCGCTCCATCATTTGCACTGTCTCTACCCATGGCCGGATCAGCGGCGACAGCGCACCACGCCACCGCCATGTAAAGGATCATCGTCACCAGCAGTGTGATGATGATCGCTTTGGGGATGGACTTGCGAGGATGATGAATCTCTTCGCCCAGCGTGGCGATGCGGCCGTAGCCGGTGTAGGCGACGAACATGAGCGCCGCTGCTTCGAGGAGGCCGGGGCTGGAGCGCGTGTTGTCATCGCGTGTCATTGGAAAAAAGCTGCTGAGGATTTCGCCGCTTCGTTCGATGGCACGAGGCAGACAGATGGCGATGAAGAACAGGAGCGAGCCGATGGTGATGGAAACGATCAGCAGGTTGGCGCGATTGGATCTTTTGATGCCTGCGAGGACGATGGCGGTGAGCACGACCAGCATCGCTAGGGCGATGATTCGATGATCCAGTGCATTCTCAGTTTTCAGCGCGACCATCAGGTAGTGAGCAAATCCCAGTGCAGCGGTAGCCGCGCTGGCCGACTTGGCGCAGAGAAAGAGCCAGCCCGCCGTGAAGCCCAGCGCGGGATGCAGGTAGCGGTAGCCGTATTCGTAGGTACCACCCGAGACCGGATGATTCGCAGCAAGCTGGGCGCTGCTGAGGCCATTGGCCCCGGCAACAACCGCTGCCAGCGCAATGGCGAGAATCACCGCAGGCCCGGCCAGCCCCGTGGCAATGCCCAGCGTGACGAAGACGCCCGTGCCCAGGATCGAGCCAAGGCCCATCATCACAGCTGAGCCGACGCCGATGACGCGAGGCAGGGATGTGGTGGGTTCCGCATGTTTCATGTGCTGCACGAAAGAATATCACGTCCAGATTGGATGATCGTTAGCACAGTCCTTTAAATTTTCCATGCACTGCCCGCTTGACGCTATCATCCAACATCATTCATCCTTCGCCATCGAGCTTCCGTTTGACCCCATCACCCACTCTCCAATCTGTGTCTGCCCCCACGCGCAGCAATGATGCGCCTACTGCGCCTACTGCGCCCAATTCGCCCGCTGCACCCAAAGCCCACTCGACACTCGTTGAACTGCGTGGCCTTCACAAATCCTTCGGCCCACTGCGCGTCCTCGCCGGCGTGGACCTCGCCTTTCAAGCTCAGCAGACCACCGTCATCCTCGGCCCCAGCGGCACGGGTAAGTCCGTCCTGCTCAAACACATCGTCGGCCTCCTTAAGCCCGATCAAGGCGAAGTCTTTTTCGATGGCCAGCGCATCGACAACATGAGCGAACATGATCTGGTTGCTGCGCGGAAAAAAATGGGCTTCCTCTTCCAGATGGGAGCGCTCTTCGATTCCAAAACAGTTCTGGATAACATCGCCTTCCCGCTCATCGAACATGCGAAGTTCTCCACCAGTGAGCGCGAAGAGCGCGTCGCCAGCGTGCTGAATATGGTCGGCTTGCCCGGCTTCCAGAAAAAAATGCCCGGCGACCTGTCAGGCGGTCAGCGCAAACGCGTCGCGCTGGCGCGGGCTGTCGTCCTTCAACCTGCGCTGATTCTCTATGATGAACCGACCACCGGCCTGGACCCGATCACCAGCGATGTCATCAACGAACTGATCAATAGCCTGCGCGAGAAGCTGAAGATCACCAGCATCGCGGTGACGCATGACATGGTCAGCGCAAAGAAAATTGCTGATCGCATGGTGCTGCTCTACGATGGAAAAGTCGTCGCCGACGCCAAGACGCAAGCATTTCTTGAGATGCGAAATGATCGCGTGCAGCGATTCGTGCAAGGCAAAGCTGATGACGATGATCTGGCTGCCATCCGAAAAGGATTCGCGGGTCAGTGAGGCATAGAGTCGCAGATGGTTCAAACTCCCCTCCCTCTTAGGGAGGGGCAGGGGGAGGGTTGGATTTTCGATAAACGATAGTGCTTCGCTACATGCAGATTCATCGGGCGCTTGACCCTCCCCTAACCCGTCCCTAAGAGGGAGGGGAATAAAGACATCTGTCCAAGGCATCGGCCCTTCGACAAAACTTTCACTGAGGTTGCCATGAGCGATCGATTTCGACATGTTCTCGTTGGCTTCACTGCGATCGTCGGCTTCATCGGCCTGGGCGGGCTGCTCATGCTTTTCGGCTACGTGCCTGACTGGGCCGAGGGCGGCTACGTTGTGAAGGTACACATGTCTGATGCCTCGGGCCTGACGCCTGGTTCGCGAATCAAGCTCAATGGTCTGGACGTGGGCCGAGTGGTGACCATCGAGCTCCGCAAGCCCAGCAGTCTGGGCGTGGTGGTGACGACGAAGGTGAAAGATGAATACGATCTGCCTCTTGAAGTGAGGGCCACGGTTTCGCCGACGTTTCTGGGCGGCAGCCCGGCGCTGGATCTGGATGTGAAACATCTGGCGGATCAGCAGCAGATTGAAATGCTCTCGCGTAAAGGCGATGCCGTGATCGAAGGAGCCACGAACAGCCTGACCGGAGAATTGGCCACGCAGCTTAAAACGGCGCTGGATCGTCCGATGGAGCAGATGACTCGCCTCGTGGATAGTTTTGAAACGCTTGCTGCCGACTGGAGCTCGGTGGGCAGGAACCTCAAGCTGATGACCGATGCAATCACGCCTACTGATGTTGATGGCAGCAACGGAACAAAAGTGGGCAACGTGACCACGGTGCTGGCCCGCGCCGATCAGCGCTTGGCGGAAATGAAAGAGGTCCTCGAAGGGATCACCTCGCTCGTCAATGACCCGGCCCTTCGCGCTGACATCAAACAGTCACTGGCCAACATCAAAGATGCTTCGGTCAATATCAAGGATGCCTCGGCGGAATCGAAGGAACTCATCGCTAAAGCAGGCACCAGTGTGGAAAAAGTCGATGCCTTGATGGACTCTGCTAAGGGAAATATCGAGCAGCTTACCCGCCGGTATGTCGCGGTGGCGGATGACATGAGCGGCACGATCCTGGCCATGCGAAAGACCATCGATCAGGTGCGCGATGGCGACGGCACGGTGGGCAAACTCATCAACGATCCTTCGCTCTACAACAATCTCAACGAGTCGGTGAAGAAACTCGACAGCGCCCTCGTGGATATGAAGCTCCTGATTCAGAAATGGGAAAAGGAAGGGATCCTCAAGTTCTGATCGCGCCGCCATCATCGCGCGCCTTTCCGCCGCTTGCGGCGTAGCGTCATCAGCGCTGCGATTACGACAAAAGCTCTGCATGAATACCACGAAAAAACCCCGACCATCAGCCGGGGTTTCATTTTCATATTCACTCAAACTCATCTGATCAAATCAATCTTCAATATCCGTAATCACTCTCGCCGCAGCCTGCGAAGCGATCGGGCCGTCAATTTCCGCTGTCGAATCATCGAGCAGATTGATCTTCGCCGCGCTGTCATCAATCACCGGCGTACCACTGGCGGGCAAGATGGCAGGGGCGGGCGCAGGCGCTGCGGGGGCAGGCTGCGCGACAGGCGTCACCGCAGTCGGCACGCTCAGTTTGCTGATCGACATTGCCACGAAACCAGCGACCGTGAGAGCGACCAGCGCGAGCGACCAACTGACCACCGACATGGTCGTCATCTGTTTCTGATTCCGCACGAAGAGTTGCCGAACTTGGTCCGCAGCTTGCGATTCCTGTTCCGCCATGCGGCGAAGGAGGATCGTGCTGGCCTCGTTGGCATCGGACATGCGATCGAGCGTGCCGGCGAGTGAATTGAAGCTGCCCAGAATCTGCTCGCTGCGCTGATGGCCTGCATCAAGCTGCTGGCCGATGGCGCTCATGGCGTGTTCGTGGTGGTGTGTGGATTTGGCCAGGCCGTTGAGAGCATCAGCGAGTTTGGTGTTGTGTTGTACCTGCTGATTCAGATTGGTCTGAATCGCTTCGAGGGTGCGCGTCTGGTTGCGGGTAGCCTCAGGCAGGCTCTTGAGCGCTTCGGGCAGACCATCGAGCACATGGAGCAGCCGCTCGCTGCGCTGGGACTGTGTTTCCAGATGATTGCGGACACTGGCCATGAGCGAGACCATTTCCTCGTAGCCGCGCTGGAGCTTGTCCATCGGCGTCTCTTTGGAAACGCGCTTGACGAGCATTGCGTCATCTTGCTCCATCTCCGCGACCATCACGCCGCCATCGGGTGAGCTGTCGCTGGTAATCGGGCCGTTTTTATGACCACGCTTGAACCACTGCACGAAGTTGCCAAAACGATTTGTGAGCTTTGCCATGTGCGATCTCCTTATCGCGGAACACATCCGTGTGAGAAATTCCCGAGCCTGGCCTGCATCACCCACGGTGATACAAAAAGACGAAGGCTCATTTGAAGTCATCGGCCAAGTGGCCTCTGGGCAGCGAATATTTGTGAGCGGTGAGGAGACCGCCGCGCAACAGCACCGCGCGCAAAGCCCGCTGCAAGCATGACGAGCGAAGCTCAATGCCAAATCATTGTTACCACGAAGGCACGAAGACACGAAGTTTTAAATCCATGATGCATTGAGTTTCATCCTGTTTTCGTCTTTCTCCGTGCCTTCGTGGTAAAAACGCATTTCACCTTTGCCAAGCGTTTTTCAATGGTGCTTGGCCCGCTTCGCCCTATCCGCTAGGATGATTTACCTTTACACACCAGAGGTTCCAACATGCACATGGTTTCACGATTCACCCTTCTGCTCGCTTTAATCTTCGCTGCACCCGCCTTCGCCGATGAAGATCAGGGCGGCGTCAAGAGCGGCGCGATCAGTGCCAAGATGCTCGAAGAAGGTGCGACGGTTCGCATCGAATTCAACGGCAAGCTGTTCGCACAGTACCTGAGCAAAGGACATGGCAAGCCGGTGGTTTATCCGATCATCGGCCCTGGCCAGACGAATATGGTGCGCAACTGGCCCATCACCGATGCAGCCGAGGGCGAAGCGAAAGATCATCCGCATCACACCTCGCTCTGGTACACCCATGGCAATGTCAACGGCATCGACTTCTGGGCGGCGGGCAAAGGCACCATCGTTCCCACGGGCGTGCTCTCGGTCTCCGCAACGGGCACAGCCGATGCGGGGCACGCAGTCGTCCTGGGCTCCAACGAATGGAAAAGCCCTGAGGGCAAAGTCATTCTCACCGATGAACGCGCCATCAAGTTTCACCTGCTCGCAGATGACAACCGCGCCATCGACTACCGCGTCACCCTCATCGCCAGCGAAGGCGATGTGACCTTCGGCGACACCAAAGAAGGCTCGATGGGCATTCGCACCCATGCGGCGCTGCGTCTCAAAGGCCCCGTCGCCAAGGGCAAAGCGATCAACAGCGAAGGCCAAGAAGACCTGAAACTCTGGGGCAAAAAGGCAACATGGGTGGACTACTGGGCACCGATTGGCGGCAACACCGTAGGCGTCGCCATCTTCGATCATCCTTCCAATCCGCGTCACCCCACCCACTGGCATGCCCGCGAATATGGCCTGATCGCTGCCAATCCGTTCGGCATCAACGATTTCGAAAAGAAGGGCAAAGGCGCAGGCGACATGGTCATCAAAAAGGGCGACAAGGCCACCTTCACCTACCGTTTCCTCTTCCACAAAGGCGATGCGACCCAGGCGAAGATCGCCGATCAGTTCAAGGCGTTTGCGCAGGAGAAGTGAGGAAACGACCAAGTCCCTCCACGTTTAGCCGCGGAGCAAAGGCCGCCGACGCTCCGCGCGGGCCGAGTATGAATCATGAAGATCGAGAATTGAACGATACAGCCTCACCCCACCACAGGCAGCGCCATCAAACTATCCATCGAGCGCGGCCCCATCGCCGTCTCCATGGGCACCTCGTGTTCCACTTCATCAAACGTCGTGAATGACAACCCCAGATCGCGCAGCATCTGGTGATCCTGTTCCGGTGATCGGCCAAACGTCGTCAGGTAATTTCCAATCAAAAAGCTGTTGCCGCCCGCAAAGAAAATCCAACTCTGCAAGTCGCGCAGCACGACTTCGCGCCCGCCGGCAATTTTCAATTCCTTCTCGGGCAACATGAAGCGATAGATCGCAATAATCTGAAGCGCCTCCATCGGCGAGAGATCGCTTTGCTGATCGTAGAGCGGCGTGCCCGCGATGCGGTTGAGGAAATTGATGGGCACTACATCGGCACCAAGCTCGCGCAGATCGAGCGCCATATCGAGGCGATCTTCCCATGTGTCGCCCATGCCGAAGATGCCGCCCGAGCATACGGAGAGGCCAGCCGCCTTGGCGATCTTGATGGTGCGCACGCGGTCTTCGTAGGTGTGCGTCGTGCAGATGTTGCCGAAGTTGCGGCGGCTGGTTTCCAGATTGTGATTCACACGCAGCACACCCATGCCCTTGAGCCGGGCGGCTTGTGCTTCGGTCAGTTCGCCCAGCGTGGCGCAGGGGCGAATTTTCTTTTCGGTGACGATGCGATCGTAGAACGATTCGAGCCAGTCGAGTTCCTTTTCGGTTGGGCCGCGCCCGCTGTTGACGATGCCGAAGCTGTTGGCACCGTTGTCGATGGCCTGCTCGGCGGCGCTGATCATTTCATCCACCGAAAGCATCTGCGGCTGCACGTGGGTGTTGTGATGCTTGCTCTGCGAGCAGTAGGCACAGTCTTCGGAACAGTTGCCGACTTTGCCTGCGACGATGGAGCAGAACTTCACTGCGGAGCCGGTGAACTTGATGCGGATTTTGTTGGCCCAGAAAAAAAGATCGTAAAGCGCTTCGCCTTTGATGGTCGTGAGCTCGCGAGCCTGTTCACGGGTGAGCAGGCCGCCATCGAGAACGATGCGAGCCAGGGTGGCGATCCGGTCGGTGATTTGGTCGTAGGTCTGCATGGAAGGAATGATAACGAAAATCAAAGTTTAGCCGTCGTGCAACGCACGACGCGTGGCGAATGAGTGCGAGATGGCCCACACACGCGGAGCGGCGCAAAGCCTCTGCTCCGCGGCTAAACGTATCACAATCCATACTCGCGCCATCGCGCTTCGACCTTCGCCTTGGTCATATCATCCATTTTCAGGAAGGCAGGGAAGTCGCGCACCGGGTGGCCGCCGCACTCTTCGCCGGGGATTTTGCGGGTGGCATCGAAGCCCATCTTGTGGCCAGCACCAAGGCGCGGGGCTGCGTGATCGAGAATATCCAAGGGGCCGTTGACTATCTCGACATCGCGGCCGGGATCGCAGTTGGCACACAGGTGAAACAGCACCATGTCCTGATCGTGCACATCGACATCCTCATCCACCACCACGATCAGCTTCGTCCACGCCATCTGCCCCGCACCCCAGATCGCATGCATCACACGGCGCGCTTGCAGCGGATATTCCTTGCGAATCTTGATGAAGGCACAGTTGTGAAACGTGCCGAACATCGGCAGGTGATAGTCGATGATGTCGTGAATGATCGTCTTGAGCGCAGGCAGAAAAATGCGCTCGGTTGCCTTGCCCATGTAGTAATCTTCTTGGGGCGGATAGCCCACGATCGTCGTCGGATAAATTGGATTCTTCCGATGCGTCATCGCAGTGCAGGTGAAAACGGGATAACGATCCGGCAGCGAATAGAAACCAGTGTGATCGCCGAAGGGGCCTTCGAAGACGGAAGAAGGGCCTAGGGAGGAGGGCCTAGGGCCTAGAGGGAAAGCGGAAGAAGAAGAAGCGGAGGATGTTGGCTGTTCTAAATTGTCTTGCCTAGGCCCTAGGCCCTCTTCCCTAGGCCCTTCTCTTCTGGGCCCTTCTTTCCTCGGATCCCACCCAATCGTTCCCGCATCCGTACTCACAAAACCTTCGAGCACGATCTCCGCATTCGCGGGCACCTGCATGTCGATGGTTTTGCACTGCACCAGCGAGATGCCAGCGTCGTTGAGAAAACCTGCGAGAAACAGTTCGCTGATGCCCGGCGGCAACGGCGCAGTGGCTGCATAAGGCAACACACTCTCGCCGCCCAGCACGATCGCGCAGGGCATGCCCTTGCTGTGATCGCCTTTGGCGTCGTTGTGTTTCTTCCACGCGCGCCAGTGCCTTGCGCCATCGTGGTGCATGTGCCAGTGCATCGCGGTGCGGGTCTTATCGACAAGCTGAGCGCGGTACATGCCAACGTTACGCGAAGGCCGAGGCTGGCCCGCCTCCTTGTCCGCATCGTCAGGATGAATCGTGTAGATGCCCGCGAAGGTGATGTAGCGACCTTGCCCCACAGGCCAAGGATCGATCGCCGGTTTGAAGCTGGAGGCGGGCGGGTAGCCGACGGCTGCAAGATCGCCATCGTGCGGCCAACACTTGATAATCGGCAGCTCCAGCAGGTTGATCTGCGCGCCCGTTTTGACGACTTCCTGACACGGGCCGCTGCGGACATGCTTGGGGCCAAACGATGCAATTTTGGCCAGTTCTAGGCCTTTTTTCATCTTGTCGATCAGGCCGGTGGGCGGCTCAGGCTTGAGCAATTTCTCAATGCGGTCGGCAATCGCGGGGAAGCCGCCTTCGGTAGCGCCCATCGCCATTTCCATTCTTCGGTAGCTACCTAGTGCGTTGATAAGCACCGGCATCGAGGAGCCTTCGACATTTTCAAAGAGCAGCGCTTTGCCACCCATGTGCGCCATGCGCGGGTCGAATGTTTTGGCATGTTCACTGGCGCGCGGAGCAGCGCTCTTGCTGACGCGATCGGTGATTTCGGTGATCTCCAGCATCGGCGAAACCTTCGCCTTGATGCGCACCAGTTCACCGGCTTTCTCGAGAGCAGCAACGAATTCTTGCAGCGATGGATACATGGTGTGTCATGGTAGGGCGGAGACGAACGATGGGAAAGAATCAAACGCGATGATGATGACAAGTGATTAGAGAGATGACCAGCTCGCAATTTGCCATCGAAGGGAGGCAGGGCGAAAAGTTATCCACACTCCTTGACAGAATGATGTTTCCACAACATAATGAGGACCGATAAGTCAGGCAATTCTTTCGAATTGTCTGATCGCCCGCCTACTTGGAGCAATACGCATTTCTGTCAGTCACGGGACCATGCGTTCCCCCAGCGAATAATCAGGCCCATCGGGTCTGACAGTGCGGTTGGTTTATCTGATCGCTTCGCTCGCACCCTTCCTTCCTCCATCCCAGTTTCAAATTTTTATCAATTTTACAGACGTGTTCACCACGTTGGTGGCGGTCTGTATCGTCAATCTCCATTTTCACGGAGGTGTATCATGATTCGACGTCAGTTTATGTTGTGCTGTGCGCTGGCTCTATTCGGTTTGGCTTTAAACGCTGCGAGCGTCAAGGCTGAAGATGGCAAGGTTCTCAAAGGTGAGATTGCCAGTATCGCCGAAGATGGCGCATCCTTTGTTGTCAAGCACGGTGACGATAAAGTGACCGTCAAGGTCACCGATGCCACCGCCTATGTGCTTGATGGCAAGGAATCGACCAAGGCTGATACCCTGAAGGTCGGTGCCAAAGTCAAGGTTACACATGCAGAGGGCGTGGCCTCAAAGGTCGAGTCCGGCACCAAGTGATCGGGATATTTCCATGAACGAGGGCCAACCGTTGGGTGCCTTCGTGTCGTGGCATCGCGCGATTCAAGCACCGGCGTCACCGCAAGTGATGCCGGTGTTTTTTGTTGCTGACACCGAGGTGCGAATTACCTTCTCCTCGCAAGCGATGAGGGTTTGTTACACCCCGACACCCGCCTCTCTCACTTCTTCAGATTCCCGCGATCAATCGAAGGCTTCATCATCGTCGGCAGCAGATAGTTCGCCCCGCGATAAACAAAGACCTGCCCCGACAGGATGAACACGGTGCGGTCGCCATGTTCCTGCGACATTTCTTCCATGTTTTCCAGCAGCCGGCAGGGCATCAGAAACATCGGAGCCTCTTCGCTTTTATCGCTGTCAGCATCGAAGGAAAAAAGCAACTGTCCGCCTTCAGCGCGAATCAATCGGCCGCGGCGACTGAGCACAAATTCACCCTCGCGGCGAAGCTTGAGCGCGGAGCCGCCTGGTGCGATGCCGATGATGCGCGGGTCTGGCTGATCGATGCGGCCGGGGGCCGGCGCTGGCAGCTTGGGCAGATCGGTGCGCGGGTCGTCCTTCTTCATCGGTGCCGCTGGCTTGGCTTCGTTTGCCGCCTTGTTGGCAGCATCGAGTTTTTCTTTGAGCTTCTGCTCGATGTCCTGAGCTGAGTCCTTGGCTTTGTCAGTGGTCGGCGTGGGCTGCTTGGCATCATCCGCTGCGTAAAGCGCCAGCGCACCAGCGAAGCAGGAAAGCGCGAGGAAGCCGGGGAGAAGTTTGGAAAGCATAAGGCACCTTCGATTTAGAACAGAGATTGCAAAATGGCCATTGAAAAATGCAAAGTGCAAAATCAAAAGAACAGCCCATGGCCAATCGCGCGAGTGCTCTTCCTCATTTTGCAATTTGCAATTTTCAATTTGCAATGGCCATTGGCCATTGGCTATTGCCTATTGCCTTCGTCTTCCCGCTCATCGCAACGCATCATCGTCACTGAGGAAGTGCAGTTCAATATA
>CAZYQL010000104.1:12904-14876 GCA_964650055.1 uncultured Phycisphaeraceae bacterium
GTCTTCCCGCTCATCGCAACGCATCATCGTCACTGAGGAAGTGCAGTTCAATATACCGCGCCACGTAATCGACGATGCTCAGCGCTTCGGGGATTTCAGGATTGGAGGTGTGGCCCATCGGCTCGAATCGCATGCCTTTGAATCGGCTCACGGCTTCGTGCACGGACAAACCAAACTGAAGCGCGAGACTGAAAGCGCGGCAATACGCCTGCACCAGGCCGCCCAAAGTTGAGCCTGCCTTGGACATCTTGATGAAGATCTCGCCGGGCTGGCCGTTCTCGAATAGGCCGATGGTCAGATAGCCTTCGTGGCCCATGATGGCGAACTTGTGAGTGATGGAATCACGCTGTGCGGGAAGCGACTGGCGGTGCGAAGTGGCAATCATTTCAGGCTCGCGGGAGTCTTGGGGCATCCAGTTAGCGTAGCGTGAAGAAGAGGCCCACGCCACGGCCGCCAGTGTCCGACTGCCCGGTTATCGGGCGGCTAGAGGTACATCGGCAAACAGTCGCGAGGAGCATGAGGAGGGAAGAGCGAAGTTCAAAGTTTAAGGTTCAAAGTTCAAAGTGCGAAGCGAAGGCATGGGACGACGCGGTGATTTCGAGCCGTCATTGTGATACGGAAAGCTATGGTATATGCCGTGTTGTCAGGCTCCGTACTTCGCTCTTGGGCCTTCGCACTTCGCGCTTCCTTACTATCCTGATTCATTCATGCTTCCTTCGCCTTCGCTCATCCGTTCTCTTCGCCGCCGGTTGCTCGACTGGTTCGCCCAGCATCGGCGTGATCTGCCTTGGCGCGCATCCGAAGGCCAAGCGGGCAATGCGTATCACATTCTGCTGAGCGAGATCATGCTTCAGCAGACGCAGGTGGCGACGGTCATTGCTTACTTTCACCGTTTTATCCAGGCGTTTCCAACTGTCGAATCGCTTGCCGCTGCTGATGAGCAGCAGGTGCTTCGGCTGTGGCAGGGGCTGGGGTATTACCGCCGGGCGCGGAATCTGCACGCGGCGGCGAAGGCGATTGTGCAGGAGCACGAAGGCGAGATTCCCAGCAATGTCGATGAGCTTCTCGCGCTGCCTGGCATCGGGCGCTACACCGCAGGCGCGATTGCCTCGATTGCGTTTGGGCAGCGAGCGCCGCTGGTGGATGGCAACGTGATGCGGCTGCTCGCAAGACTGTTCGCCATTGAGGATCCCATTGATGGCACGGCTGCAACAAAGCGATTGTGGGAACTGGCGCAGAAGCTGGTGCCGGCGGAGCAGCCTGGCGATTTCAATCAGGCGATGATGGAAGTTGGAGCGACGGTCTGTTTGCCGCGTGGGCCATTGTGTGCGATCTGTCCGGTGCGATCGCTGTGCGAAGCGGACAAGCGCGGCATTGCTCAGTCGCTGCCGATCAAGAAAAAGAAGACCAAGCCACGGGCGGTGACGCATCACATTCTGGCCATCGAGCGCGGCGGAAAGTTTCTCTTTCATCAGCGACCGGCGGCTGGCCTTTGGTCCAATCTCTGGCAATTGCCCACGTGTGAAACTTTTGCTTGTGACGCGGAAGTGTCGAGTGATGATGTGGCCGCTTGGGCCTGTGAGGCGACAGGCGTGAAGGTGAAAAAAACAGTGGAAATCAGCACGTTTTTTCATCAGACGACGCACCGCTCGATCACGTTCGTGCTTTGGCGCTGCGATGCGGTAGGGCGGTCGCAGCCGCGCGATGGATTCATCTGGCGTGCGCTGGATGAAGTGGATGATCTGCCGCTGGCGAACCCGCAGCGGATGGCGATTGAGCGATTGCAGTGAAGAATCAGAAGATGGCCGCAGAAAAGAGATGGCCGTAAAAAAGAGATGGCCGCAAAAAAGCGCAGAAGTCGCAAAAGGGGAAGAGAGGCGGGGCGGCGAATCTCAAATCACAAATTGCAGATCTCAAATTTCAAATTTCAAATCGCATGAATTGAATCCGCAATCAAACGACACCGACAACT
>CAZYQL010000105.1:0-10520 GCA_964650055.1 uncultured Phycisphaeraceae bacterium
AAGAACGACAAGAAAGACAAGCGACTCCATGGCCAACACCTTCAAACAACGTCTGCTCACGCCCGGCCCAACCGCAGTGCCCGAAGCCGTGCTTCTCGAAATGGCGCAGCCGATCATCCATCATCGCACCAAGCAGTTCATCGCGATCTACAAAGAGCTGAGCGAACAACTCCAGCGCCTCTTCAAAACCACCGGCCCGGTCATCCCCGTCGCAGGTTCAGGCACCACCTGTTTTGAATCGACCCAGGTTTCGCTGAGCCTGCCCGGCAGCAAAGTCGTCGTCATCTCCAGCGGTAAATTCGGCGAACGCTGGCAGGACATTTACGATGCTTACGAGAAATTCCTGAATGTCGAAGTCGTGAAAGTCAACGTCCCCTGGGGCGAAGCGCTGACCGCTGCCAAGCTCGAAGAAGTGCTCAAGGCCAACAGCAACGTCAGCGCCATCGCGCTGGTGCACTCGGAGACCTCGACGACCAGTGCCTGCGATATCAAAGCCATCGCGGCCACTGCTCATGCACATGCACCTGATGCACTGTTGCTCGTAGATGCGATCACTTCGGTGGGCGCGATGCCTGTGGAGATGGATGCGTGGGGCATTGATGTGCTGGTGACGGGATCGCAGAAAGCGCTGATGCTTCCGCCGGGCATTGGATATGTGGGGCTGGGCGCACGCGCCGTCAAGCGATTGGAAGAGACCAAGGCTGGCCCGTGCTACAACCTTGATCTTCGCCGCTGGCTTAAGGGACATGCCAAGGGCGATGTGCCGTTCACGCCGCCGGTGAGTCTGATTCGCGGTCAACGGGTCGCTTTGCAGATGATCGAAAAAGAAGGCCTGGAAAAAGTATGGGATCGCTGCGCAAAATTGGCGAACGCGACGCGCAAAGCTTTTGAAGCGATCGGCCTGAAGCTCATCAGCAGCGCGCCAACCGATTCGGTGACCGGTGCGTTCTACCCCGAAGGCATCGATGATTCCAAGTTCCGCGGCGCTGTGCGCGACAACCACGGTGTGCATATCGCTGGTGGTCAAGACGGCCGAGGTGCGAAGTGGGCGGGCAAGATTCTGCGCATCAGCCACATGGGTTATGTCGATGCAGGCGACACAATCACGGGCCTGGGCGCGATTGAGGCGGAACTGATCGCTGCGGGTCAGAAAATCACCAAGGGCACAGCGGTGGCGACGGCGTCGGCGCTGCTTTGAGCTTGTGAAAATTGTTCATCGAAAATCAACCCTCCCTCCGCCCCTCTCTGGGAAGGAGGGGAGTACGAGGCATGTGCGTTAGCCCTGCCGCCCAAGGTTAACACCTTGACAGTATGATGGCCCACATGTAACTTTTGTTTTCCGCTTTAACTATGGAGACGCTCAATGGCCAGCCGTGATGCCAGGATGACCGTGGAACAGGATGGGGAGATCGTCAAGATCAACCTCTTGGATCGCAACATCCTCGAAGAGGCGGCGATTCAGCAGATCGGTGAGGAAATCTCCGGTCTCGTTGAGCAATCGACCAACCCCAAGATCCTGATCAGCTTCAGCAACGTTGAGCACCTCTCGTCTGCTGCGCTGGGGACGCTTATTACGATCAATAACAAAGTGCGCCAGAAAGCCGGGCAACTTCGGCTATCAAATATCGATCCGCAGATTTACGAGGTGTTCGTGATTACACGCCTCAACAAACTGTTCCAGATTTTCGATGATGTTGAGCAGGCGGTGGATAGTTTTAAGTGACCCACTGCGGTATCCGATGCCTATGATCAGACGCGGCGGGACTGATCAGGTGCAGGCGGATACCCGGTGATTGCCTTGTTCCAAGCGTTTGTTTACTGACTTGCGTGTTCACAGGGATAGAATCAAGCGTCGCCACGGCCAGTCCCCCAACCCAACAACGGCCGACGCCCCGAGGACTCGATGGTTGACTCGCCCGCCAAGATATTGGTGATTCCCAGCGATTTAAACGCTGCTTGGAATGCCCAGCAGACGGTCATGGAGGAAGTGAAGGCACGTGGCTTCTCCGACAACGCCGTCTTCGCTATTCGTCTCGCGCTGGACGAAGCCCTCAATAACGCCATTTCTCACGGCAACAAAAAAGATAAAACCAAGAAAGTCACCATCGAATATCAGATCAGCGAAGTCAGCGTCACTATCACCGTGACCGACGAAGGCCCGGGCTTTGATCCTGTCGATGTGCCAGATCCCACGCTCGATGAATTTTTGGAACGGCCCCACGGCCGGGGCATCATGCTGATGCGTGCTTACATGTCTGATGTGCGCTTTGGCCGTAACGGCAAGAGTGTGACGCTGATCAAGAATCGCAACTGCGCACTGCCGCGCTCCGCCAAGTGATGCGTAGCAGTGAACACAGATGGCAGAACGCAAAAGAGCAGGGGGATTGCCAAACCAACGATGATCTATTTAGCCGCTCGCTTGGCGAACGATGTATCCCTTCATCCCGACATGCCAAAACCAAAAACGAAAATAGCGAAGAAGCCTGCACCCACTGCACCCACTGCAACCACCAACGCGCGCTCGCAGCTCCAGGTGCAGATCGTTCTTGAGACACCCGACCTTAGGCCGCCGCTCAAGCGCTGGCTCACTGGCGAGGTCAAACGCATCGCGGCGCTGGCCGATGTCACGCAAGGCAGCGTCACGCTGGTCATCGTAGACGATCAGCGCATGACGGAGATGCACGGGCAGTACAAAGACGATCTCACGACGACCGATGTGCTGACGTTCGATCTGCGCGAGTCGCCTGATGAGCTCATCGAAGGCGACCTGATTCTCTGCATCGATGAAGCAGCCAGGCAGGCCAAACGGCGGCAGCACGACACGCGCACGGAGCTGCTCTTGTATGCAGTGCATGGCCTGCTGCACCTGATGGGTTACGATGATCTTCGCGCCGCCGACTATCGCAAGATGCACGCGAAGGAAGATGAACTGTTTCAACTTGCAGGCTATGGCAACGTGTTCAAGAACAAGAAATAAATCGATCGTTCTGACTTGCGATAGGTGCGGGGGTTTGGCGATTGACGGGTACGATGAACTCAAACGGAGGCTTCTATGAATCGCTTACTTTCCGCTGTCGTTTGTGTGCTTCTTCTGATGGTCAGCCTGGCGGGTGCGAAGGACGCAGGCGATCAAGTGCTGGTGCGCTGGCCCTCTTGGCGCGGGCCGCAGACGATGGGAAGCGCTGCTGTCGGCAAGTATCCCTCCAAATGGAGCGCGCAAGAGAACGTACTTTGGAAAGTCGAACTCCCCGGCAAAGGCTGCTCCACACCCGCTGTCTGGGACAATCAAATCTTTATCACCGCGCCTGTCGATGAGAAGGACGCCGTCATCGCCTTCGATCACAAAGGTGCGCAGAAGTGGAGCACCGTCATCGCCCCGGGCAAAGGCGGCAAACATCGCAACGGCTCAAGCAGCAATCCTTCCCCCGTCACCGATGGCAAGCACATCTTCGCTTACTTCAAGAGCGGCAACCTCGCGGGCCTCGATGTCAGCGGCAAACTGCTCTGGTCAACCAACCTTCAAGAACGCTTTGGCAAAGACACGCTCTACTGGGACATCGGCACTTCACCTGTGCTGACGCACAAGCATGTGGTGATGGCTGTCATGCATCAGGGTGAGTCGTATCTGGCCGCGTTTGATCAGGTGACTGGCGAACTTGCATGGAAGGTTTCGCGCAACTTCGAGTGCCCCGTTGAAGGTGATCACGCTTACACGACGCCGATCGTGGTGAAGCAAGGCGACAGCGAACAGATCATCGTGTGGGGCGCCGAGCACGTGACTGCTCATGATGCGACCGATGGCAAAGTGATCTGGACCTGCGGCGGATTCAACCCGCAGAAAAAGCGGAACTGGGTCGCAGTGGCGTCGCATGTCATCGTCGATGATCTCGTGGTCGTGCCTTATGGCCGCGGCAGTCACATGGCAGCCGTCAAAATGGGCGGCACCGGCGATGTCACGGAAACACACCGCGCCTGGACGCGCAGCGATACCGGCGCATTCGTGCCTACCCCCGCAGCGAAAGATGGCAAAGTTTACATCGTGACCGATCGCGGCCACGTGGTCTGCCTCGATGCGAAGACCGGCAACACACTGTGGGAAGGCGACCTGCCTCGCGGCGCCGCCAGCTATTACGCCTCACCTCTGGTGGCGGATGGAAAACTTTACGCCACCCGTGAAGATGGCATGATTTTCGTTGCCTCGATCACTGATGGCTTGAAACTGATCTCGGAAAACGACATGCAGGAAAGAGTGATTGCGTCGCCGGTGCCGGTGATGAATCGGCTGCTGATTCGCGGCGAGAAACATCTGTTCTGCATTCAGGAAAAGTGAACGATGACGCAGCGCGAAACAATGAATTTGGGAAGACGTGTGTTTCTCAAGCAAGGCACACTCCTTTTGACCGCTGGTGCTGCTCACTTGTGCATGGAATCAGCACAGTTCGCGCAAGCGAAGGATGCAGCGCCGCTGCTGCGCGTGGGCATGATCACCGACCTTCACTATGCCGACAAACCACCGGCTGGCACACGGCACTACCGCGAAACCTTGGCGAAGCTCGCCGAGGCAGCGCAGACTTTCGAGCGCGAGAAGCCACGTTTCATCGTTGAACTGGGCGATCTTATTGATGCTGCTGATTCCGTGAAGACGGAGATGAGCTACCTCACGCGGATCAATAAAGAGTTCGCAGCCATCCATAAGGACAGGCATTACGTCCTAGGCAATCACTGCGTCGATACGCTCACCAAGCAGGAGTTTCTCGAAGCGGTTGAGCAGAAGGCGAGCCATTATTCCTTCGATCGCGAGGGTGTGCACTTTGTGATTCTCGATGCCTGCTTCAACAGCGAAGGCAAAGACTACGGTCGTCGTAATTTCAAATGGACTGACACGAATATTCCGGTCTCGCAAGTCGAATGGCTTGAAGCCGACCTGCGCAAGACCGAGCACAAGGTCATCATCTTCGCCCATCAACGGCTGGATGTGGCCAACAACCACGGTGTAAAGAATGGTGCTGCCGTTCGCAAAGTCCTCGAAGCCTCCGGCAAAGTCCTCGCCGTCTTCCAAGGCCACAGCCACAAGAACGATTACAACGACCTCGGCGGGATTCACTACTGCACTCTGGCCGCCATGATCGAAGGCTCCGGTGAAGAAAACAACAGCTACACCCTGATGGCGATTCACCCCACTGGCACCATCGAACTCACCGGCCATCGGCAGCAGAAAAACTACGAGTGGGAGCGGTAGTGTTGTCCCATGCCAGCGGGAGCGAAAAACCTTCGTGGCCTGTCGCACCAGACAGACGCGAACTGGAGAATGATTTTGCATCACCATCGAAACGTTTGGACGCTGATCGTATTGATGATGTCGCCGCTCTTGATTTGTTGTCGAGCAGTTGTGTCACAGGTGACCACACCACAAGTTTCAAATGCAGAAAACCTTCAGTCAAAGGCGGATCACTCAGATCTAGTCGATGTTTTTGTGCCAGAGCGCGATAAGTATTCCCACATTCGCATTCCCGCCATTGTCACAACCAACGCGGGTACAATCATCGCCTTCGCCGAAGGTCGCAACGGAGGCGATCACTCGGAAAACGACATCAAAGAAAAAGCCCTTCGACGTTCTCGTCGAAGGGCTTACGCTTAGACAAATCGGGGTGACAGGATTCGAACCTGCGGCCTCGTCGACCCGAACGACGCGCTCTAGCCAAGCTGAGCTACACCCCGTCGTAAGCGGAGGATTGTAGGGCGGCACGGGCACACTTGCAAAGGCAATGACGAGGTCAATCCGGCAGAGGGATCGCTGCGGAGGAATCCGCGTTCACTTCTTCGGCGGCGGGAAGATACGGCGATGCAGATCGTAAATACGAGCCAGTTCTTCGATCGGCTTTTCGTGGTCATCGACACGCAGGTCGCGGTAGCGGTCGTTGAATCCCGCATAGCCCCAGCCTTTACGCACAACCAAAAGCGCTGCGGACTGCATACCTCGCGTGTCGCCACCAGCTGCCTGACCCGCGGCGAGTGCTGCAATCAGTCGATCGCCCAGGTCGCCTTTGGCTTCTTCAAAGGCACGGGCCATTTCGTTCACGACCTTTTCACTGGCGAGAATGTTGCCTTGAACTGCGAAGTGTTTGCCGGTCTTGCCGCCTGCCCATGCATTGCACTCGGCACCGGTGTATGTTGCCGGTTCACCTTTCGCATTGATGATTCCAAGCTGGCGAATATCGCGGCGGTCATCTGCCTCTGTCAGCGCCTTGATGATGTCGGCTGGCGCAACATTTTTTTCCATCATCGCCAGTGCCTGCGGGCCATACGTGGTGTTCGCATAAGCCTGCGTGGCCACCGCACCAATGCCAGCTTTGGCGAAGGGCACCACCGCACCGACCGCGATAAATTTTGATTGCACCGCGATGCCCAGTTCCTGCGTGTCAGGATCGAAGGCAACAATCGAAAAGGTGGCGACGGGTGGCAGGGCGTGTGGGGTAGGTGACGCGTGACAGGCGATGAGCGCCAGGCAAAAAATGAAAACGATTAACAACCGGCAAGCGTGAACTGATGGCAGTTGTTTGATTGCGTGATTCAACATGATGACTCCTTTGCCGTTGTTCGCCGTTAGCCCCGGCTTTAAGCCGGGGCTAACGGCGAATGAGCGCAGGTCACGTTAGGTCCTGCGCAGCCACTCTTCTTCATACGGTGCCAGTTCGCGTGCCAGGGCATTGCGCTTCTGCTCAATCTCGCGCACCTTGACGCCATCACGATAGACATCGGGATCGTTCATTGACTCATCGAGCTTTTTCATTTTCTTCTCGAACTCGCCGATCTTCTGTTCGAGCTTGTCGAGCTTCATGTTCGCATGCGGCCCCGCGCCTGTGCCCTTGGCTTGCTTGGCAACGGGCTGCGATTTGATCGGATCAGCTTTGGGTTTCTCGATTTTCTTCGGCTGCGACTTCGCGGCCTCGGCAGCCTTGACGGCGGCTTGTTCCGCGTTGAACGTCTTGATGTATTCCGAATAATTCCCCTGGAAAAAGCGGGCATTTCCCAGGCCATCCAAGATGAGCAGATTGTCCACGAGGGCATCGAGCAGAGCGCGATCGTGGGTGATGAGAATGAGCGTGCCGCCGCCGCTGATTTTGCTTTGCTCCTTGCCGGGATAAACGCCATCGACAGGCGCGGTGAAGCGGGCGATGGCTTCTTCCAATCGTTCTGCGGAATCCATATCCAGATGGTTGGTCGGTTCGTCGAGGACCAGCAGGTTGGGCCCGTGACACATCAGAGTTGCCAGCACAGCGCGAGCACGCTCGCCGCCGGAGAGAACATTGAGTGGCTTCTCCTGCTCGATGCCGGTGAAGAGAAACGCGCCAGCGAGATCGCGGGCTGCCTGTTCGGTGCCGCTCTCGACATGCTGCTGCATGTACTCGATGACGGTCAGGCGAAGGTCCAGATGTTCATGCGTTTGTTTGAAGTGACCCACTTCGACGCTGTTGCCGACTTTGACTTTGCCGCTGTCGATCTGCTGTTCGCCGAGCATGCAGCGAACGAGTGTGGATTTGCCTGCACCATTGGGGCCGATGATTCCGAGGCAGTCGCCGCGCTTGACGGTGAGCGTCAGGTCGTGGAAGAGCGTTTTATTGTCGTAAGCTTTGCTGACCTCTTCAGCGACGACGACCATGTCGCCGCAGCGCGTGCGCGGACTCATGCGCAGGGCCATCGAATCGAAATTCTGCACACGGTCGATGACATCCTGATCCTTAAATCTTTCGAGGCGCGATTGTCTTCCCTGCGCCTGCTTGGCGCGCTGGCCGGCGCGGTAGCGATCGATGAACGCCTGTTCGCGTTTGATGTGATCCTGCTGCTTGGCGTATTCACGTTCCTGCGAGAGTCTGCGCAGATTGCGAATCTCGACGAACTGGTGGTAGTTGCCGGGGTAATCGTACATCTTGCCCAGCTCGATTTCGTAGATCTTGTCCACCACGCGATCGAGCAGCCAGCGGTCGTGACTGACGAGCATGACCGCACCTTTGTAATCATGCAGGTACTGTTCCAGCCACTCGCGGCCGGAGATGTCGAGATGGTTGGTCGGTTCATCGAGGAGCAGCACATCAGGCTGCGAAATAAGCAGTTTCGCCAGTGCTAGGCGACCCTTTTGGCCGCCGGATAAATCTTTTACTTTCACGTCAAAGAATTTGTCTTCGAGGCCAACGCCGTGCAGCGTCGCATCGATTTCGTGATCGACTGCATAGCCGCCGGCTGCGTGCATCTGGTGTTCGAGTTCCTCGTACTCCTTCATGATCGTATTGAGCGCATCGCCTTGCGCTTCAGCCATTTCGTGCATGACGCGTTCGAGTTCTTCGTGGAGTTTATTGAGGCGTTCAAACCCCTTGGCAGCTTCTTCGCGGAGGGTCAGTTCGAGATCGAGCTGCGGGTCTTGCGTGAGATAACCGAGGACTGCGTTGCGTGCCAATTGCAGATGGCCGGTGTCTGCTTTGAGACCCTCGAGGCCGGCTGCGAGTTTCATGAGCGTCGATTTGCCGCAACCGTTGCGACCGACCAGGCCGACGTGCTCGCCTTCGGACAGAGTGAAATTGATGCCATCGAGTACACGACGGTCGCCAAAGGAAAGGCCAAGATTCGCAGCAGTGAGTAGAGCCATGGGAGAGCAGGGGACAGGGGACAGGGAAAACAGGGGAAAAACAGGGGGAAATCGATTTCAACTATTTAGCCGTTCGCCTTGGCGAACGAAACGCCAATCGCCGCCATAGCGCAAAGGCGACGATTTTTAGCCACGTAGATTAGCAGAACGCCAAAACGCGGTGTAGATTCAATGTTGGCATCGCATCACACGCAACGAGCCATCCGCCAACCTTCTCTTATGGAGTAATTCTGCCTTCAATGACTGACCTCTGACTTCTGACCTCTGACCTCTTTTCCTCCCATTCTCCCATGGCATACCATCGTAATCTCATCATCGTGCTCGCCCACGGTTTGCGTTCCGATGCGATCGGCGACACGCAGACCTGGCCGCTTCAAACGCCTCACATGGAGAAGCTGGCCGCCCGTTCGCTTCGCCTTGTTGCCACCAGCGCCTGTCCCGCCGACAGCGGCGGCCTCGTCTCGCTCTTCACCGGCCTTCACGCCCGTCAGCACGGCTACCTCACGCAGACCGCCAGCAATGTCACCTGCGAAGGCTGGCCCACGCAGCTCGTCGATGCGGGCTACCACGTCGCAGGTGTCGGCTGCATCAGCGCCATCGAGCCTTGGCTGCACACCGCTGTGCATGTCGATGATGTAGAGCGCGTCGATTCGCCCGGCTGCTCCTACCTCGCCTCCAGCAGAGAGCGCGGCACCTACGCCGCCATCGCACAGCAGCGAAAGCAACGTCAACGCTATGGCCCATTCGAACCTGATCGCCTTCTCCTCGATGCTGAAGATGACATCGATGGCTACATCGCCAAGGTCGCGCGGGACACGCTTGCGATGATGCCTTATGACAAACCCTGGGCACTGATCGTCGTCTTCAATGGCCCGGGCAATCATCTGCCGCCGCCTACGCTCTATGACCAGATGGTCAACATGCGCGATCTTGAAGAAGGCTTCGTGCCCGCTGATCTGGCGCACATTGATGATGTGGCAGAACTCGATTTTCCGCGTGTGATGCTGCAAAGGCTTGAGCCTCACAAACTGGCGCGGATTCGCTGCGATTATCTTGGCAGGGTGAGTCTGATTGATCATGGCATCGGGCGCATCATGCACACGATGGAGAATCGAAAAGATCGCGAGAAGACGTGGACGGTTCTCAGCAGTGATCGCGGGCACTTACTGGGCGATCGCGGCCTCATCGGGCATCGTTCGTTTCTCAGTGCTGCGGTGGAGGTGCCTTTGATCATCGCGCCGCCCACGCCTGCCAAGCTGCACGCTTCGCCGGGCCTCGTGAGCACGGTGGATGTGGCGGGCACCATTGCAGCGCTGGCGGGCTGCGACTTACCGATGGCAGCGATGGGGCGGTCGCTGCTGCATGTGCTGGCCGGTGAGCCGCTGGGCATGCCGCGTGGCGGGGCGTGTATCAGCGAGTTTAATCAGCGCATCATGCTCGAAACCGAGCAGTACAAAGCGATCTTCAAAATCGACACCGGCGAAGCCATCGGCCTCTACGACCTGCTTCGCGATTCTGATGAAAAGAAAAACATCGTGCGCACGGTGGCGGGTCTGAACGTGCTCGACTCCATGCGATGCCGCCTCGCCAACGCGCTGATGTCAATGCGCTCATTGCCTGGCGGAGGGATGTGAGGAAAAGCGGGAAAGCGAGAAAGCAGAAAAGCAGAAAAGTAGAGAAGCTTCGTCTCACCGCCGCTTGCGGCTTCGCTCTGTCGCCGCTTGCGGCGTAGCGACGTCAGCGCGGTGAATCATCACCATCGCTGCCCAACCGTACCCCGACGATTCGCCGGGCCTCACCATCGGGCTTGGCGATGCTGATCAAATTCTCACAGCACAGTCCGTTCCGAATTTCTCGCTTTTCCGCTTTTCCGCTTTCT
>CAZYQL010000105.1:10620-12751 GCA_964650055.1 uncultured Phycisphaeraceae bacterium
ACGATGAACGTGCCCAGCGGCATGCCGATGAGCATGGTCCACTGAAGCGAGCTGAGCTTCGCGGGTGAAATTGCTTCAATGCGCCGAACGTCCTGCGTTCTCGCACTGGCGGCAATCAGTTCTTCGATGCCAGCTAGCCAATAGACGCTGTTGACGAAAAGTTCGTGATTGCCGGGATAGGGCGTGATCTGCCTGACGGTGCGCGTCGCCGGATCGGGAATGTTCACTGAGCCAAATCGATCAGTTGCAAAAAACTGATCGCTCACCACCACCAGCCTGCGCGGCGGACTGGCCTCCTTCATCGGCGGCTGCTCAGCAGCGAGCGCAATCGTGAAGCTGTCCCGCTTCACATCGCCCGCGCCATCAAGCGCGATCTTCTTGCCTGCCCGCACTTCATCTGCGGTATTGAGATTGCCCCAGAGATTTTTGCCATCGAGAACGCCCAGCGGATAATACTTCGCCTGCGCGGGCTTCTTTGCATCATCGAGAACAATGGGCGAAGCCCATACAAAATGGGCGCTCATGCCCGCTTCGCCGATGGCTTTACTCACCGGCAGGTCCTGCGACCATCTGCGAATGTCGTGCTCGTTGTACGCCACGTTCTGGCCGTAGCGATCCACCATCTCGCGCAGGATGATGTGATGCGTGTCGATCTTGATGCCCCATTCTTCGAGAATGGTTCGCTCCAGCGCCGCCGGCGCTACTTCAGGTGGCACGATGGCGAGTAGTCCATCGCCTTGATCCATGCGATTGCGCAGTACGCGGATGGTGGTCTCAAGATTTTTTTCAGCATTGGGATTCTGCGGATCGGGCGGATCGCCTGGGAGCAGAATCCAGACAACACGCTGACCTGGCTTGGGCTGAGGCGCAGGTTGCGGTTTGGAATTGGGATCAACGAAGGGTGAGGCGCGCACTGGGTCCCAGATTTCCACCTGTAGATTCATGCCGGCGAGGCGATCCAGTAGCTGCGCGTAGTCACGCTTGGGGCTGGCAGCCATGCCGTTGCCTGTGGAAACAAACACGACCATGGGCGGGGGATTCAGCTGTGTGATGGTCATGCGTGCGAGGACGCCGGTGAGGCGTTCTTCGCCCAGAAATTGTTTTTCTTCCAACTCTTCTTCTCGCGGTTTGTTCTCGCTGTCGGGTGCCTGGCTCGGAGCGCGGAAAAGCTCGGCGAGGTTGATGGCGATGACTTCATCAGGGCCGATGATGACAATCGGATTGGGCTGCGTCAGCCGGTTGAGCAGGGCGTCGTACTGCGGCACGTTTTTGGCGGTGGTCAGTTCCACCATCAGGGCCTTGCGACTGTTCATCGCGGCAACGATGTTTTCACTCAGTGCGAGCAGGCCATCTTTGACCAGGTCTGGCGTGCGCGAATCTTCGATGAGCGGATTGATGCGCGTTTTGAGAACCTGCGGATAGAACTGCACATCGAGCGACTCGAGTGTTTCTTTCGAGGCCATGAAGGCAGTGGAGTAATTGGGCAGCGAGACGTTTTTGTAAGCACCGATGGTCGTCTTCGCTTTGGCGAGTGCATCGGTTTGAGCCTGGAAGAAACCGCTGGTTTGAAACAGACTCGCACGGCGAGGATCGTTTTCCTTGAGCGATTTATCCTTGAGAACATCTTCAAGGATTGCGCGCTGTCGCAGCAGGTCGCTGTGCGCTGCTTCGATGGCGGCGAGCGCTTTGGCGTTGAGTTTTTCGAGTGATTCAAACTGCGGGGCAAAGCGCGCGTGGATGTCGTTTTCAAAAGCCTGTCGCTTGCTCAGTTCCGTGGCAGGGTTGATGTGTTCGACTTTCACCTTGCTTGAAGCGCGGGCATATTCTTCGACGAGATCGCGCGCTCGCTGTGTGTCTTCGCGCAGGCCTTCGTTGGCATCGAGCAGCGTGACGATGCGGAACTCACCATCGAATCGATCGAGCACTTTTCGCGTCAGCGGCGAAAGGCTGTACTGCCGCGTGGAGGTCAGATCCCAGCGCGTGGAGCCTGCGCGGAAGTTGCGGTAGCTGATCCAATTAATAAGGATCGCCAGAGCAATGGCGGTCACGATCGCGATGGCGACGTTGATGCCATATTTGACGCGGCGTTGACTTTGGGTGTCTGTATGCGGCATAAAGAAGTTCCGAGTTC
>CAZYQL010000105.1:12851-14760 GCA_964650055.1 uncultured Phycisphaeraceae bacterium
GTTCAAAGTTAAGGCGATCATGTTGTGTGAACGCACATGTTGAAAACCTTGAACCTTAAACCTTGAACTTTGAACCCTGCCTTTGTTTTATCTCCACCTTCGGCTTTCGAGGACTTTGACCGCCATGAAGAGGAAGAGGGCGATGCCTGAGAAGAAGAAGACGAAGTTGCTGAGGGTGAGGACGCCTTTGGCGAAGTCTTCGTACTGGCCGAAGATGTTGACGAAGTAAAGAGCGCGGGCCATGTCGTTGGAGACGAAACTGGCCTGGGCGATGAAGTGGAGAGCGATGGTGAAGATGGAGATGATAAAGACGGTGAAGAGGAAGGAGATGATCTGATCTTTGGTGGCGGCAGAGGCGAAGATGCCGATGGCCAGATAGAGACCGCCCACCAGGATCAGGCCCAGGAGGCCGGTGAAGATCGGGCCGTAGTCCGGGTCGCTGGTGAATTCGAGAAGGCCGATGAGGATGAGCATGGGCGCGAGCAGGATGATGCAGAAGTAAACGAAGGCTCCGATCCACTTGCCGAGGATGACCTGCGTTTCGTTGACGGGTGCGGTCATCAGCGGCTCAATGGTGCCCGAGCGAAACTCTTCGCTGACCAGTCGCATGGAGATGGCGGGCGCGAGAAAGATGAGCAGCCAGACGACCCATTGAAAGGTGGGTCGCAGCGTGGCCTGCTCGCCTGGCGCGAAGTAGATGAAGAAGATTGAAGTGGTGCCCAGCGCAAACAGGCCCAGCGTCACGTAAGCGATGGGCGAGAAGAACAGGCTGGTGAGTTCCCGCTGTGCGATGGTCAGGGTGCGGTTCATGAATTCTCGGATCGAGTAGATGTTCAAGTTGCGCGGCGCGAACGTCAACCGAAATTATTTCTTACGTGCCTCGCGTCTGCTGTGCGGTGATCTGGATGAAGAACTGCTCAAGCGTTGCCGCTTCGTGGCGCATTTCGCGGAGGGTCCATTGATTGCTCGCTACCGCTTTGCCCAGAGGTTCACGCAAATCTTCTCCAGCATTCGCGGTGACGACGGCATGCGTCCAGCCTTCGCTTTGCGTCTGCACTTGCACATTCTTGACGCCGTTGACCTGTGACAGCGCTTTGCTGACCGCTTCTGCTGCGGCTTTGATCTCCAGCACGACCGCGCCTTGTGTGCCCACGCTTTTGCGCAGTGCTGCCGGGGCACCGCGTGCTACGATTTTTCCACCGGCGATGATGATCACGTCATCAGCAATCTGTTCCACTTCTGGAAGGATATGCGTCGAGAGCAAGATGGTGTGTTTGCCCTTGAGTTCGTGAATGAGTTGCCTCACCTGACTGACCTGCGTGGGATCGAAGCCAGCCGTCGGCTCATCGAGGATCAGCACCTTGGGCTCATGGATGAGCGCTTGAGCAAGACCGACGCGCTGACGATTGCCGCGCGACAGGTGGCCGATGACACGGGTCTTGATTTTCTCCAGGCCGCAGCGTTCGGTGACATCTTCGATGCGCTGTTTGCGCAGCGTTCGCTTCATGCCTTGGAGCTTGCCGCGGTAGTGAAGATATTCATCGACGCGCATCTCCAGATAGAGCGGCGTGGTCTCGGGCAGATACCCGATCATCCGCCGGGCGTCGTCAGCTTGTTTGAGCACATCGAATCCAGCAATGACCGCCCGGCCGGAGGTCGGCGGGAGGTAACCTGTGAGCATGCGAATGGTCGTGGTCTTGCCTGCGCCGTTGGGGCCCAGGAAGCCGACGATCTTGCCCTGCGGGATGTCGAAGCTCAGATGATCGACCGCGAGAGTTGGGCCGTACCATTTGACCAGATCCTGAACTTCAATCATGTGTAGCGATCCTCGTGTCCCGTGGAAAGGGATTAGGGAATTGAATGGAATAACGCAAGAGAAGTCCAGCGTCAAGAAAGCCCGGCGGAAGTA
>CAZYQL010000106.1:0-14745 GCA_964650055.1 uncultured Phycisphaeraceae bacterium
CTTTTCCCCATCGGCCCAAAACAGTTTGAAGCCACCGCCACGCTACCAATCGAGTTTCTTTGGTTGCGTGAGCGGCGCATCGAAGCTGCACAGATTGCCAGCGAGCGCACCGCATCACGACTGGCGCAGGCTGGCGTGGACTTGATTCGTGATGTTCGGCTGGCCTACGCCGACCTTGCGCTCGCACGGCGAACACGCGAACTGTTTGAAGAATCAGCTGCGCTGCGGGAACAGATGGCGACTATCGCTCATGCTCGGGTCAAGGCGGGCGAAGCCAGGGCTCTGGACGCGGCGACAGCGAAGATCGATGCGATTCGCGCCCAGCAGGAAGCAAAGAGTCTTGTATTCAACACCACCATCGCAGAAGAACGGCTTCGCGCGCTTATGGGAGCCAGTGCGATTCGGACACCGATTGTCACGCGAAACTCGATGGATGCATTGAATCAGGATTGGAATGCCGATGCTCTCGTTGAATCGGCGCTTGGAGACCGATCAGACATTCAAGCTGCGCAGGTGGCGATCGACGTAGCACAGGAGCGAGAGAGACTTGCCTGGATTGACTGGTTCAATATGTCGATCGTTGGCGATGTCAATCAGAAAGGCTCCAAGGGATGGGAAACAGGCCCGGGCATCCGCTTCAGCTTGCCTATCTTCAATCAGAACCAAGGCATGATCGCCCGCGCTGCTGCGGAGGTTCAGCGACTGAGCCTGCAAAAGAGAACATTGCAGGATCAGGTCAACCTCGAAGTGCGCGAGTCGTACGCCAGGTTTGCCCAGGCACGTGATGATCTGAATGTGTGGCGAGCGCAGATACTCCCTGCGCTGGATGAGGCAGTGGCGCTGTCGCGAAAAGCTTACACAGGGGGCGAGACCTCGCTGGTGCAAGTGATCGACATGAATCGGCAACTGCTCGAAGCTCACATCCGCGAAGCCAAGGCAGCATCGGACCTTCGCCGAGCAAGGGCAGAGCTTGAGCGCGCCGTCGGGCGAAGGCTCGAATCCAAACCGCTCACACCCGCCGCAGCTCCGACGGAGAAAGCACGATGAAATCGCGTTTCGGTTCATTTCTGGGTCTTGTCGCCACGCTGACGATTGTTGGCTCGGCGATCGCGTTCTGGATTCTCTACACCACCAACCAGAAAAAACCGGAGATCGCCAAGCCGGTGCCACCCGCGACGCAGACGAAGTCTGTGAATGAATCGGACCTGAATATCGTCACGCTCACACCAGAGGCGGAGAAGCGACTGGCGATCACTACAGAGAAACTCACGGCAAAAAAGATCGAACGCGTGCGAACGCTCGGCGGTGAAATCGTTTTGCCCGCTGGCCGTTCAGTGACAGTCTCCGCTCCATTCGTCGGCACGCTCAAAGTGATTGAAGGCGGACATATCGCGCCAGGCCAGGTGATCAAGAAAGGCCAAGGCATTTTCACACTGATTCCGCTACTGACCAATGAAGCTCGCACCGCGCTGGCGACATCGCTGGTAGATGCGGAAGGTCTGGTGAAGAACGCGGCGGTTCAGGTGAGCGCGGCGACTCGGGCATTGGAGCGCGCTAAGGAACTCGTTGAAAGCAAAGCTGGCAGCGAGCGAGCGGTGGATGAAGCGCAAGCTGCATTTGATCTGGCGCAGAAGACGAGCGAGGCAGCAATCGCCCGCCACGATCTGATCGACAAGACCATCAAGGGCATCGACAGCGGGTCGGTGATCTCATTGACGATTGAGTCACCCAGCAGCGGTATGGTGCGATCGGTGTTTGTGGCGACAGAGCAATCCGTCGCATCTGGTACTCCATTATTTGAGATTGTGAATCACGATGTGATGTGGGTGCGCGTGCCGGTGTATGTAGGCGAACTTGCCGCAATCGCAACGGATCAGTCTGCGATGCTCAGCCGTGTAGGCGAGTCTGCGGGGGATCGTCCCGCTGGCATCAGGCCGATCGCCGCGCCGCCTTCAGCGACGGCGGCAAGCGCAACGGTGGACCTGTATTACGAAGTTGATAACAAGGCGGGCGCATGGGTGCCGGGCCAGCGCGTGACTATTTCGTTGCCGCTCCAAAGTGAGGATGAAAGCCTCGTCATTCCCTGGTCAGCAGTCGTGCATGACGTTAACGGCGGCACATGGGTCTATGAGAACACCGCTCCGCAAAATTATATTCGTCGCCGCGTTCAGGTACGTCGTGTGGTGGACGGCCAAGCGGTTCTTTCGAGCGGTCCCGCTCCAGGTACACCAATCGTGACGCAGGGTGTGGCGGAAATCTTCGGCAAGGAAATGGGCTTCGGCAAATAGGCGACTTCTCACCATGCTCAACTGGCTTGTTTCAACTTCACTGAAGCTGCGCGTCGTCGTCCTGGCGCTGTCGGTGGTGCTGCTGATCGTCGGCATTCAGATGGCGAAGCAGATGCCGTTGGATGTGTTCCCTGAGTTCGCGCCACCAATCGTAGAAATTCAGACTGAAGCGCCGGGCCTTTCCGCAGAAGAAGTTGAAAGCCTGATCACAGTACCGCTGGAGAACGCGCTCAACGGCACGAGCTGGCTCCAAACCATTCGCTCGAAATCCGTGCTCGGCCTTTCGTCGGTCAAGCTCATTTTTGAGCCGAGTGCTGATCTCATTCGCGCCCGGCAACTGGTGGCCGAGCGCTTGGCATCGGAGGCGTCGCATCTTCCTTCGGTCTCCAAAGCGCCGATCATTCTTCCGCCGCTCTCTTCGATGAGCCGGTGTCTGAAAGTCGGGCTGTCGTCCAAGACGCTGAATCAGCAGGATCTGACCATCCTCACCATGTGGACGATTCGGCCGAAGCTGATGGCGATCCCCGGCGTGGCGAATGTCGCCGTCTGGGGCCAGCGCGATAAACAGTTTCAAGTCAAAGTCGATCCGCAGCGCCTTGAAGCAAACGGCGTATCGCTCGATGCGGTGATGCGAGCGACCACCGATGCCACTTCGCTCGATTCAGGCGGATGGATTGAGACGCCCAACCAGCGATTATCGATTCGCCATGTCTCGCCTATTCACACTTCGGATGATCTGGCCCGTATGGTCATCGAGCCTAAAACTGGCGGCAATTCGCTGCGTCTAGGCGATGTTGCAGAGGTCACCACCGGTTCGCCGCCGCCCATCGGCGATGCCATCATCAATGATGTCCCAGGCATTCTGCTCATCGTCGAGAAGCAACCCTGGGGCAACACGCTCGAAGTCACGCGGAACGTCGAAGAAGCACTCGAAGCTTTGCGCCCGGGTCTCAAGGATGTCGAGATTGATTCGACCATCTTCCGCCCAGCCACATTCATTGAACGAGCGATCGATAATCTCTCACATGCACTGTTCGTCGGTTGTGCGCTGGTCGTCATCATCCTCATTCTTTTCCTCTACGACTGGCGAACCGCACTCATCAGCATGACGGCGATCCCGCTCTCGCTTGTTGCTGCATCGCTCGTCCTCTACTGGCGCGGCGGCACGATCAACACCATGGTGCTCGCCGGCCTCGTCATCGCGCTGGGCGAAGTGGTGGATGATGCCATCATCGACGTAGAAAACATCGTGCGTCGGCTCCGGCTCAATCGTCTGTCACCCAATCCACAGTCGCCGTTTACTGTCGTGCTCAATGCATCGCTGGAAGTACGCAGTGCGGTGGTTTACGCGAGCCTGATTGTCATCATGGTCTTTCTGCCGATCTTCTTTCTTGAAGGTGTGGCGGGCTCGTTCTTTCGTCCACTGGCGATGTCGTATGTGCTTGCGATTCTCGCCTCGCTGCTGGTGGCGCTGACCGTGACGCCAGCCTTGTCACTGATGCTGATCCGCGCCAAAGCAAGGCCGCATGAAGCGCCACTCTCGCGATTACTCAAGGCGGGTTATCGTCGTGTGTTGCCTTGGATTGTCGATCGTCCGATGTGGGCCATCGGTATTCTCATGCTTGCCTTCGGGCTCACCATCATGGCGGCATCGCGGCTTGGCGAAGAGTTCATGCCTGATTTTCAGGAGACCGATTTCCTGATGCACTGGGTTGAGAAGCCCGGTAGTTCTCTTGAAGCCAGTACGCGAATCACGACGCAAGCGAGCAAGGAACTGCGATCGATTCCCGGCGTGCGCAACTTCGGATCGCACATCGGCCGTGCGGAAGTCGCTGATGAAGTCGTCGGCCCAAACTTCACCGAACTTTGGATCAGTATCGATCCCGATGTCGATCACAGGGCGACGCTCGCAAAAATTCAGGAAGTTGTCGATGGCTATCCCGGCCTGTACCGCGATGTCCTTACGTATTTGAAAGAGCGCATCAAGGAAGTGTTGACCGGTTCCAGCGGCAGTATTGTCGTCCGTGTCTTTGGCCCTGAACTCTCCGTGCTGCGCGAGAAAGCGAAAGATGTGGAGAAGGCGATGGCGTCGGTGGAGGGCGTGACCAATCTCAAGGTTGAATCGCAGGTGCTTGTCGCACAGGTTGAGGTACAACTCAAACCCGAGGCAGCCGAGGCTTTCGCGCTGACAGCGGGACAGGTGCGCAGGCAAGTGACGACGCTCATCAAAGGCACGAAGGTTGGTGAGGTGTATCAGGATCAGAAGAAGTTTGCCGTGGTCGTTCGCGGTATCGATTCGCTGAGTACGGATCTCGTTTCGCTGCGTCAGGTCCTGATCGAAACTCCTACTGGTGCTCGGGTGCCGCTGGGCGACGTGGCGAATGTAGAGATCGTGGCCGCTCCCAATGAGATCAAACGCGAAGGGGCATCGCGCCGTATCGACATCTATTGCAATGTCGCTGGGCGCGATCTGGGGACTGTGGCACGGGAGATCGAAGCGAAGGTGAAAACGCTGGAATTCCCTCGCGAATATCACCCGGAGTTTCTGGGCGAGTACACGGCCCGTGAAGAGTCCAGTCGTCGGCTCTACGCGCTGGCGGCACTGGCGATGCTCGGCATTGTGCTTCTGCTCTACGTTGACTTTCAGTCTGTTCGCCTCACGCTTCTTGTCTTTCTCACGCTGCCTTTCGCCCTCGTCGGCGGCGTGTTTGGCACCATGCTTTCAGGCGGTGTGCTTTCGCTCGGTTCGCTCGTCGGTTTTGTCACCGTGCTTGGCATCGCCGCTCGCAACGGCATTATGCTCGTCAGTCACTACAAACATCTTCAGGAAGAGGAAGGCCAGTTGCCCGGACGCGCTCTCATCCTGCGCGGTTCGGAAGAACGCCTCGCCCCCATCCTCATGACTGCGCTGGCCACCGGCCTTGCCCTGGTGCCACTGATCATCGACGGCCAGAAGCCAGGCCAGGAAATCGAGTTCCCTTTGGCAGTTGTCATTCTTGGGGGATTGATGACCTCGACACTATTGAATTTGTTTCTGCTGCCACCACTCTATGGATTGTTGGTTGGGCACAGATCGACTGAGAATGCAGTAACTCCGATGACCCTCGCGCCATCATCAATGTGAGCGATGTGAATCAAGTCTCTTTGGAGTAAGTTGCCCCAATGCGAATTCTGTTGGTCGAAGATTCCCAGCAACTACAACGCTACGCCAGCCTGGGCTTGCGACAAGCGGGGTATGTCGTGGATTCTGCACTCGACGGAATCGAGGGATTGAGGCTGGCGAAGCTCAATCAATATGACGCGATCATCCTGGACCTGATGCTGCCTGGTCTTGATGGCTTGTCGGTGCTTGAAAACCTGCGGGAAAGCGGCAGTGACACGCCAGTGCTGGTATTGACAGCCAAGGATACTGTGCAGGATCGCGTGCACGGTCTCACACAAGGCGCGGATGATTACCTCATAAAGCCTTTTGCATTTGAGGAGCTCACGGCAAGACTTCAAGCACTCATCCGCCGTCGCTATGGCATTCGGCGTTCATCGATCGAATGCGCCAATCTGGTGATCGACAACACAGCAAGCGTGGTGTCATGTGATGGCAAACCCCTTGAACTGACTCGGCGCGAGTTGCATCTGCTGCAGTACCTGGCTTCTCGCTTGGGCGAAACAGTGTCGCGTGCTCAGATCGAGGAACATATCTATGATCGAAATGTGACACTGATGAGCAATGTGGTGGATTCGACGATCTATGCCATCCGCCGCAAGTTGGAACTCGCCGGTGCTAAGGTTGTAATACAGACGCATCGTGGGCTTGGGTATTCTTTGCAGCACGAGCAAGCATGAAATCAATCCGACGTGATATGACGATCTGGCTCATCGCGACAGTCGGCGTACTGCTTGTGATTTCAAATGTGAGTCTCTACCAATATGTGCATCATGTTCTGTTGGCACAGTTTGATGAGGCACTACTGGATGAGGCGGTGTCGATCAGTTCGATGACCCTGCAGGAGCCAGAGGGGCACTTGGAATTCGAGTTGAACCCCGCATCGACGCCGCAGTTCCTTGAAACGGATCATCCGCAGTATTTTCAGGTCTGGACGATGTCCGATGAATCGTTTGCCAGATCGCCGTCCTTGCAAGGCGGTGATTTGAAACCTGTCTCCAAAAGCCCTCATCCACATATTGCAAACATCAGGCTTCCTGATGGTCGGCTTGGCCGTCGAGTCGATTATCGCTTCAGGCCAAGTCTTGAATTGGTGCATGGGAGAATGATTGAAAATCCACCACCACCAGCGCCGGAAATGGTGACAGTGATTGCCCGCGAACGGGAATCGCTCGACAAAACACTGGCGAACATCAAGGGATTCTCCGTGGTGGCTTCACTGGTGATCGCTGCCAGCGGGGCACTGGCCATTTCATTCATTGTGAAAAGAACGACGCGCACTCTGAGCGGGCTTGGCCAAGAAGTAGAGGCCATCAAGCCGGATAATCTCCAGGGACGTTTGTCCGTGGACAACCTGCCGTCGGAGTTGCAGCCGATCGTTCGGCAGCTCAACAACCTGCTTGATCGATTGCAGTCGGCGATGCAGCGCGAGCATCGCTTCACGGCTGATGCTGCACACGAACTACGAACCCCCATCGCGGAGCTGCGCACGCTGACGGATGTGGTAGGGCAATGGCCTATTGAGAATGAAGCCATAGGCCAGGCCATTCGGGATGTGAAGGAGATATCAATTCGGATGGAGACATTGGTTGATGCGCTTTTAAGTTTATCGCGTCATGATGCAGGCTCGCTACTCGCTAAACTCGAAACGGTTGATCTGTGCCGTCTGTTCAGTGAAGTTCAATCGAAGCTAGAACCCCGCGCTGCTGCGAAAGGTGTGAGATTCGACCGCCATCTGCCTTCGTCTGCAACCGTGTGTACCGATCCGGTGCTTGTCCGCGCTTGCCTGGCAAATCTCTTGGACAACGCGATCACTCACAGTCCAGAAGGATCACAAATCCATTGCAAGATTGTGGTCGCCGATGACGACGGTGCAGCGGTGATGCTGTCGATCATGAATCCGAGTCAAGTGCTTAGCGAAGCTGACATGGCCCACATCTCAGAGCCCTTCTGGCGCAAGGATGCGTCCCGCACGGAAAGCAAACACTTTGGACTGGGTTTGGCACTTGTCAATGCGTATGCCGTTGCCATGTCAATAGCACTGTCGCTCAAACTCGACAGCAATGCCCAGTTCGTCGCTCAACTTCAGTTTCCCGCCATGTCCGCCATGTCTGCCAATTCGACCGAGCGAAATATTTTCTGACGAATTGAATTCGTTCGCGCTTCATCATCTTGGCATCATCTTCGGTTCTTATCATAGTTCCTGTATCAAGCGTCTCCCACGCCTGTTTCCAGGAGGATGCCGTATGACCGCACTCAAGACGGATGTCGCTTCAAGGCCCTCTGCGGAAGTTCCTCCGCAGGACAAGCTATTCGCAGCTCCGCGAAAACGTATCGATGATTTCAACTTCGGCAAAGAAACGGCGGCGGTCTTCGATGACATGCTAAACCGCTCGGTGCCTTACTACGGCGAGATTCAACGAATGGTCGGCGAACTCACCGCCGACTTCGCTCAGGAAAAGACGGCGATCTATGACCTGGGCTGTTCCACGGCCAATTCGTTCTTCGCTGCCGCCCATTTCATGAAGCCGGGCCAAGATGTGCAATTCATCGGCATCGACAACTCCAAGGAAATGCTCGACAAGTCCCGGAGAAAACTTGAAGAAACCGGATTCCCATACGCTTACGACCTGCGCATGGGGGACATGAATCACGGCATCGGAATCGACAACGCCTCTGTTGTACTCATGTCGCTGACGCTGCAATTCGTTCGGCCGCTGCATCGCGATTCACTGCTCCAAACAATTTACAACGGCCTCAAGCCCAACGGTTGTGTCATCCTCGTGGAGAAAGTGTTGGGCGAGGATTCCACTTTCAACCGCCTCTTCATCAAGCATTACTACGAATACAAAGCGCGCAACGGCTACAGCGAAATGGAAATCTCACAGAAGCGCGAAGCTTTGGAAAACGTCCTCATTCCCTATCGCCTTGAGGAGAACAAGGAGTTGCTTCGCCGCGCGGGATTTAGCTCCATTGACATCTTTTTCAAGTGGTACAACTTCTGCGGCATCATCGCATTCAAGGAGTAAATGAGATGGAAGCCACACACTCTATAACAACGATCTCTGACACAGCGCAAGGCTTGACTGATGCAGCCAATGTTTCTGTAGAGGCAACCACTGCGACAAGTCTCTCCTTGCTGCAACGACTGCTCATTCCCTTGGGCAACTTATTGTTTCGTACTCGCAATGTCGTGTTCCCCATCGTCTTCTTCGCACTCGCGGCGATCTTCGTTCCCGTGTGGCCTGCTGGCGATCAAGGGCGCGATCTGAATCTGGACATGGTCGGCCTCGCCATCGGGCTCTTTGGTATTGGTCTGCGGTATGTCGTGATCGGTCTGGCTTACATCAAGAGGGGCGGCCTCAATAAACAGATCTATGCGAAAAGCCTGGTCACCACCGGGCTCTTTGCCCACTGCCGAAATCCGCTTTATGTCGGCAACTTCCTGATGATGATCGGCTTGATCATCGTTCACAACTCGCCATGGATGTATGCCTTGGGCGTCCCGTTTTTTGCAATCTCTTTTCTAGCCATCACCCTTGCAGAAGAGCAATACCTGCAAAGCAGGTTCGGTCAGGAATACGTTGAGTACTGTAGGAAAGTGCCGCGATTCATGTTCCGGCCCATTGGACTTGCCGCCACCCTTAAAGGCATGCGCTTCGACTGGCGCAAGGCTATCAACAAAGAACACGGCACCACCATGACCTGGACCACCACACTGCTGGCGCTGCTGGCATGGGAACGAATTACCCATCTGGGCATCGAAGAAAGCCGGTCTTGGATCAACGGATTGCTGACGATCTGGGCCGCCACTGTTGTCGCTTATGTGATCACGCGCGTACTCAAGAAAGAAGGCATGCTTGAACCTCTGTCGTGAAAATCAGATAGCGCAGATGTCTAACTTCAGGGTGCATGAATTGCTCGATCGTCACACTGCTGATGGCAAGTGGCGATTGTCGATCGTCGTTCCAGCCATGAATGAAGGGCTCAATATTCAGCGCCTCGTGGCGGAGGTTGAAGAATCGGTGGTGGCTCTGGTCTCGCAGACGGAACTCATCATCGTGGATGACGGTTCGACTGACCAGACCGCCCACGAAACAATCAAAGCGGCGGCCACTCGTCCATGGGTTCGACTGGTGCGTCACTCTCGTCGCTGTGGTCAGTCCGCTGCAATGAACACCGGCATCCAAGCGGCGCGTGGACAATTTCTGGCCACACTGGATGCCGACTTGCAAAACGATCCTGCTGATCTACCCCGGCTGCTCACGATCGTTGCCAACGGCGAAGCAGACATGGCGCAAGGCCTGCGGGCGCGAAGGCAGGACAACATCGTGCGCAAGATCACCAGTTGGATCGGGCGCACCGCCAGGCGATTGCTGCTGCGTGATAACATTCGCGACACAGGCTGCTCCACGCGTGTTATGAGAACCGAAGTCGCCAGATTGCTGCCGCTGCAATATGCAGGAATGCATCGGTTCGTGCCGGTGTATGCACGAATGTTGGGAGCAACGGTGATGGAGGTTGCGGTGTCACACAGGCCGCGCGTGGCAGGTCAGACGAAATATGGTGTCCTCAATCGTGGATGGTCCGGGCTGCTGGATTGTTTTGCAGTTCGATGGATGCGAAGCCGGCTCAGGACGATCGAACTGATGCCCGAAGTGGTGGAAGCCACTCATGAATGATTCCAACCATAGAACAATGTGGCCAACCGCCATGATGCTCTTGTTTTGCGCTGCGCCGCTGATGGCCAAGACGCAACAAGAAGCGGTGACACTTGAGCTGAAGATTCATTCGGTGCATGAGATTCGTCTGGTGCCCAATGCGGATTCCTATTTGTACATGATCGATTTCGATGACCAGACTCACGTGGCACTGTCGCCGATGGCGTTCTCGACTTTTCTCGTGGATCACGTGCACGAGTCCACATGGATTGAAAAGGTTTGCAACATCAGTTCAACATGGGGCCTGCTTTGGGTGGGCTTGGGACTTGTCGGGCAACTGCTCTTCACCGGGCGCATGATCGTGCAGTGGCTCACCAGCGAACGCCGAAAGCGATCGGTCATTCCGGTGTCGTTCTGGTGGATGAGTCTGGTCGGCGGCGCAATGCTGCTGACCTACTTCATCTGGCGACGCGATGTAGTGGGCGTGCTGGGGCAAAGCATCGGCGTCATCGTCTATAGCCGAAACCTGGTTCTGATTCACCGGCGAGCGCATGCGCTACGCGCCACCTCGTTGCCACGAAAGTCCGGCAATGAATCGTTTGAATCCTCCGAACGATCAACCACCTCCGCCGCTTGAAGCCACTCGTGACTTGATGCTGTTCCCGTGTCCAATCAGCACTGCTCTCCATGATCCAATCATCACCCCAGTCGATGTCCTTGAACGTCGAACTCGATCGCGCAGGCAGCGCGCCGCTGGCAAGTTTGCAATGGCGTTGGGCGCTCTTGTTTCTGCTGATAGCGGTCGTTCCCATCTGGATCAGTCTCGGTGATCATCCGCTGTACGGTCGAAGCGATGGCCGGTATGCGGTGGTCAGCATGGAGATGGCCGATGGCGGCGACTGGCTGGTGCCGCACTGGATGGGCAAGCCGCATCTGACCAAGCCGCCGCTGACCTATTGGATGGAAGCGGCAATGCTCAAAACGATAGGCCATGGTGAATGGGCGGTCCGTGCGCCGGGAGCAATGATGGGAAGCCTGACGCTGGTGTTGCTCTTTGCCGCAGGCAGAAGATTCATCGGCAAGCATGGCGGCTACCTAGCGGTGGGGCTGCTTTCCGTGACGCCGCTGCATGTCTGTGTCAGTCGATTGCCGCTGACCGATTCGCCGATGTCATTCTTCTGGTTCGGCACGTTGCTCTTCGGGGCGATGGCAGTGCGCGAACCGCATTTACGCCGCTGGCCTTTGCTGCTTTGGAGTTGCGTAGCTCTGGGGCTAATCACCAAAGGCCCCTTGGCTTGGATACCCGTGGGCATTCTCGTGCTCTGGCTGGCGCTGGCCAAGCAGTGGGCCAAACTCAAGCATTTGCGATTGATCTCAGGATTCCTTCTCTCCCTGCTCCCGCTCCTAGCATGGGTCGCCATCGTCGTTGTGCAACGGCCAGATGCCATCGAACTCTGGCGACACGAAATGCTCGATCGCATGACCGGCGACGGTGCCCATCGCGAGCCTATCTGGTACTTCGTGCCGATCTTCTTCGCGGGCCTTTTTCCATTGACAACATTGATTCCCTGGCCTTTCACGAAGCAGGCCTGGAGCAAGGCCCGTTCACTCATCAGGCAGGCAGATGAAACCGCACTATGGGCACTGGCGGTCATCGTGCCATTCATCTTCTTTTCACTGGGTGTCGGCAAACTCGCCACTTATCTGTTACCTCTGGGTGCTCCTTTGGCTTTGCTGGTTGGAGGTGCGATCGCGCCGTACATGTGTGCCAGCAAAGAGCGCGATGCGGCAGTATCATTTACAAAGATTCACTGGACGCTGTTCATCTGCGCCATCAGTATGACAACCGCGCTGGCGATCGGCACGCTCTACCTTCAAGAGGCGATAATCCTTTGGATCATCGTTCCCTCGGCGCTAACGACCCTCGCCTGTGCCTACATGGCACGCACCTGGGCAGGATCCATTGAACTGCGCCCACGCAACATCATGATCGCATGGCTCTGTGCTGTGATGGTCTGGATCGGTGCGGGAGAATTGGAAGATTGGTTTCTCGAAACAGGCAGTGATTCCAAACTGATTGCGATGGTCCAAAGTCACACTGATCTGTCGAAGTTGCAATTCGCCACCTACGGCAAGGATGACAACGATTTTTCCTTCTACGCCCGGCAACCAGTTCCCCACCTGGATTCGATAGATGACCTAAGCCAGTGTATTAACCAGCACAAACTCAATCTCGCGATCGTCACCACACTCGACGCCTGGCAGAAGCTAAAATCAGATCACCCCGATGTCGCAAAACAAATGACGGAGATTGCGGTGTTGCCAAAGAACGCACTGAGCAAACACTATCGCGTAGTGCTCTTGAGGCAATGAGTACACTGCTCATGGCCAGTGGGTGAAAGCAGTATTTGGACTGCGAAACTGCCTGACCCATTGCCTATCGGTCGAGATGATGGCCTGCCTAAGGGACAAAACAAAATCCATCTGCTTAGCGAGGAATTCGAGATTGGTACGACGGTCATCGCGAAGGCCCCCAATCTTCTCGCAAGATAGTGGATCATGGCGACTTGACACCTTTGGCTTCGATGCGTGTGATGGCGAGCGAAAGGGCATCCTTGAGAGAGGTTCGCTGTGCTTCGAGATAGATGTTCACAAAGTCGGTTCGCGTGAGGCTTCGCTTGTTCAGCAGGTCGGCGAACTGCTTTTCGTCGATGCCGCCTTTGAGGAGGTTGCTGGTGAGCGTGGCCACGGGGCGAGTCTTTTTGAAGACGTTGTCCTGTGGATCGGTGGAGACGATGTAAACCTGGATCGGCTTACCGGTCTTGCCGCCGATGCCGACGCGCTCGCCGGGCTTGAGACCGGTCGTGGGAAAGCCCAAGAGTCGCATGGTATTGCCGCCAAAGTTCCAATCGTTCTGTCGGCGGACGAGTTCGTCGCGTTCTTTGCGCTGGTCCCAAGGGACGTTCAAAAGCGTGTCGCGATCAACCATCCAGAAATTCTTGACGATCATCTCATCTTCACCTAGCACCTGCAAAACTTCCATTGAATGAAGATACCCATACGACCCCGGCGTGATAGCAGGCAAGGCCATCGCGATGGATTCAGCTTCCGCAGGTACAGGCGGCACGGTGACCATTCGCTTGATCAGCCCGACGCGCTCGATTTTTGTGGTGGTCATTCGCGCTTTGACGGCAGCAAGCGTCTCCTTGTTGCTGCTGGGGTACTTGGAATCGAAATCGAATACGGGTACATAGTCAGAACCCATCACAAAGTAGGGCTTGGCGACATGTCGTGAATGCTGCGTGTAGAGCCGTTCGACGCGCTCAGCATCGGTGATCGACGGCCCATCAATCTTGACCGTCAGTGCGCCGGGGCCATCGCTCGTGGTGGTCGTTGCTGCTGGTGTGGTTCCGGGCGAGCCGGGCGTGGTGCCGGTCGTTGTCGCAGCACCGGAGGCAAGTTCCTTGAGCTTGCGATCAATCTGCCCCAGTGTCAGCGTGGCCTTGGCTTTGAGCAGGTCGTTGTCCTTGTGCAGCGTGAGAAAGCGCTCGTAATAATTCTTGGCGCGCTTGTACATGGCTGCCTTGTCAGCAGCGGCGGCCGCTTCCGCCAGATCGTTGTACCAGTCGGCAAGCTGGGCCAGCGTGGGCGCATCTGCTTTATCCCCATCACGAGCCGCGACAGGCAGCAGCTTCTTCGTCTTCTCATCGACGCCTTCCGATGCGAACCAGATGGCTGCGGAAGGATCATCGCGCTTGACCAGGTGAATTTCGATCAGTCGCTTGCGGGCTTCGACATCCTTGGGGTTGGCTTCGATTCGCTTTTCCAATGCATCGACTTCACGAGCATCCTTGAGCAGCACTTCCGCAGCAGCAATCTTCGTAACGATGGCGGTGGTCTGCGATGAACTGATATCACGGGCCACCTTGAGCGCCTTCATGTACCAGGCGTGAGCGGATTCCACTTTGCGCTGGGTCATCAACTGATCCGCAAGCGGAACCACTCGGTCGATGAGCATGATGGAGGCGATGCTCTTGGCAGCGGCATCGCCCGACTCGCTGGCCTTTTCCAGAAGCGCGATGGCTTCCATCTCCAACGCGAGTTTCTTGGCTTCATCCTTCTCAACAGAAATCAGTTTGTCGAGTGCCTTGACCGTGGGCACCCTGGCACCGGGGGCCTTTTCCGTGAGCGACATCATGCGATCGGCAATGACCCGCACAAGCGATGGAGGCATGTCAATTGTCGTAACCGCCTTGGCCAAATCGACAGCGAGCTCCACATCATCCGTTGTCGAAGAGGAGCCGATCGCCTTGCGATAGGACTCGCCAAACACATCGTCAAAAGTCTTGACCGGGTCGGCATCGTCAGCCGCCCAAGCAGGCGCTGCGACCAGTGAAAGCGCCAGCACGATGGCCACTAGCGAAAGAAGCGAATTTCGGTGAAGTAGAAACATGATGATGACCCCCGTCTCAAGCGAAAATAATCCATGGCCTGTCGTCAATAATCAGTATAACACCCTGATCGGCCAGGCCCTGTCAGTTTGCTGTAAACCCGAGGATGATCGCAAGTACCAGCACCCGGATTTGTCTAGTTTACGAATTTTTCATTTGTGTCCATGCTGTTTAACCGCTGTCAA
>CAZYQL010000107.1:0-4062 GCA_964650055.1 uncultured Phycisphaeraceae bacterium
TCCTGACAGAGTTGATTCCAGAACGAAATCGCGACCGTCTTCGATGACGTGCTTCAAGCGATGAAGAAACTCTCGTCCGGCTGCAACCGCAACCGCCGCCACATTGTCTGGCGACATTTCCGCCGCGATCTCATCAGCATTGAGAAACGGCCAATCGTAAATTTTCAGAAACTCACGGGCAAAGGTCGTCTTGCCTGAACCATTAGGGCCGCCGAGGATGACACATGTTTTGGACATGAGATTTTATAGTAATGAGTCACAGTGCCCGGGCGTGATTCCGATATCAGCCGCAGCGTCCTGGCTGCGCGTCCTTTGCTGTTCACTTCCACTGCTCCAGCGCTCGCACGAGCAGCCTCACACCAAAACCCGTTGGGCCTTTGGGGAACGGCCCGACTTCGCGCTCGTATTCAGCGGTGCCTGCGATATCCAGATGCGCCCAAGGCACCAGATCATTCTTCTCAAAGTCGCCATCTTTCGCGACGAAGCTAGAGAGGAATGCAGCGCCTTGAATCGCGCCTGCTTCGCGAATGCCGGAGTTGACCAGGTCGCTGTGATGGCCCTTCATGTAGTCCTTGTGTTCATCCCACAGCGGCAGATGCCAGAGCCTTTCACCAGTGCGCTCGGCAGCATCGAAGAGGCGTTTGTGCAGAGCATCATCATTCACAAAAGCACCGGCACAGTGCACGCCCAGCGCGACGACCACCGCGCCAGTGAGCGTGGCCAGATCGATGACCGCGCGAGGCTTGTACGTCTTGCAGCCGTAGGCCAAGGCATCAGCGAGCACGAGGCGACCTTCCGCATCGGTGTTGGTGATTTCGCAGGTGACACCGTTGCAGAAAGTGATGATGTCATTGGGGCGATACGCATCTTCATCGATCATGTTCTCAGCAGTAGGCACAAGACCCACAACATGAATCGGCAGTTTCAATTTGGCGATGGCGTGCATCGCGCCGAGCACCGCCATGCCGCCGCACTTGTCGTACTTCATGCCGAGCATGCCGGGCATGGATTTGAGTGAGTAGCCGCCGGTGTCGAAGGTGATGGCTTTGCCGACTAATAAGACAGGGCCTAGGGAGGATTTCTTTTCTAGACCCTTGGCCCTTGGCCCTTGGCCCTTCCACTCTAAACAAATCAGCGCAGGCTTTTCCGAGCCGCCTGCGCCGACAGCGGTGAGGCCGCCCATGCCGAGTTTTTTCGCTTGGGAGTTGTCGATGATCTTGCACGAAAGGCCGACCTCTTTCGCCATCTTCTTCGCGTAGTCGCACAGGTATTTCGGATTGGCGACATTGGGGGGTGTGGCAGCAAGAGTGCGAGCGAGGTTGGCGGACTCGCTCACGAGAGCGCCATGCGCTGCGGACTTGGCGAGCGGTTTGTCGAGTGTGGCGGTCAGGTCGAGCGCGGCACTCTTGCTCTTGGCTTTGACTCGCGTGCTCTTGTAGGTGGTGAATTCAAAATTGCCCAGCGTCATGCCTTCGCCTAGCGCACTGCCGATGGCTTCGATATCGCTCGCTTTGTCCAGCGCGGGCAGGAGCAGGAGCGAGAGTGATTTCACCTTTGCATTGAACGCCGCATTCACGAGTTTCGTGCCCGCCAGTCGTGCTGCATCGATAGGGCGACTGGCCTTGCCTAAGCCGACGATGAAAAGACGGGCCGCGCCTTTGCTCGGATAGAGCGTGGTCACCGCGCCGAGTTTGGTGCTCAGTTCCGGTCTTGCAATCGCATCACTGATCGCGCCGCCCAGTTGCTTGTCGAGTGCTTCGTAACCCGCAGGCAAAGACTTCTGATCATCGCGCAAAGCGATCGCGAAAGTGTCGGACTTGGCAACAGCGAAACGGATCGATCGGTACATGCGAAAACTCCAAAAGTGAAGAGCAAAAGCATAACCGAATCAGAATTGGAGATGATTGAAACGGCAGTACATCACGGCGCCAGGCGTGCGATCTTCCATGCGCCATCGGGCTGTGCGGTGTAAAGCAGTCGATCGTGCAGTCGGCTTTGCCGACCTTGCCAGAATTCGATGAGCGCGGGTTTGAGGCGATAGCCGCCCCAATGTGGCGGACGCGTGACGGGCTTGCCTTCAAACTTCGCGGTGATTTCGGTGAGGAGTTTTTCGAGTACCTGGCGTGAAGCGATTTCGCTGCTTTGCTGTGATACCCACGCGCCAAGTTGGCTGCCGCGCGGACGGCGCGTGAAGTACGCATCCGACTCGACGACAGTCGTCTTGCTGATGATGCCTTCGATGCGCACCTGGCGTTCAAGCGGAGGCCAGTGAATGCATATTGAAGCTCGCGAGTTTTCTTCCATCTCGCGGCCTTTGGCACTGTCGTAGTTCGTGAAAAAACAGAAGCCTTGCTCATCGAAATGTTTGAGCAGCACGATGCGCGAGTGCGGCTGCCCATCGCCCGTCGCTGTCGCCAGAGACATCGCCGTCGGCTCGAAGACCTGAGCCTTAATGGCGTCCGTCATCCAGCGGTCAAACTGCGTGATCGGATCGCCATCGAGGTCGGATTCATCCAGACCGGCGAGCGTGTAGTCGTTGCGAATGTCAGCGATGGATTTCATGGGCAGAAGTCAGAGGTCAGAGGTCAGGGGGAATCACACCGCGATGATTTGTTCTCCATACGTCGTCAGTTCCGCGTTGGCCTTTTCGATGAACGCATCCAGCGGGATTGCGCCAAGGTCGCCGCGTGATCGGTCGCGCACGCTCACCGTGCCTGCGGCTTCATCTTTGCCGCCGACGATGAGCATGTAGTTGACCTTATCTTCCTGGGCGTTTTTCACCATGCCGTTGACGCGGTCGCCGGTCTTGTCGAGTTCCACGCGGAAGCCTGTAGCCTTGAGCGCTTCGTACACCTTCTTCGCATAGTCGCCAAATTTTTCACTCACCGGCAGCACGCGAATCTGTTCCGGCGAAAGCCAGAGCGGGAACGCACCGGCGAAGTGTTCGATGAGTACGCCGACGAATCGCTCCATCGAGCCGAAGGGCGCGCGGTGGATCATGACGGGGCGATGTTCCTTGTTGTCGCTGCCGGTGTAGGACAGATCAAAACGGATCGGCAGGTTGTAATCGACCTGCACCGTGCCAAGCTGCCACTCACGGCCGATGACATCCTTCACGACGAAGTCAATCTTTGGACCGTAGAACGCGGCTTCGCCAGGTTCGGTGCTGAAGGGGACGCCCAGCGATGACGCCGCTAAGCGGCAAGCCGCCTCGGCCTTGTCCCAGTTGCTCGCATCGCCGACGTACTTGCTGCTGTCGGGATCGCGCATGCCCACACGCACACGGTAGTCGTTAATACCCAGCGTTTTGAAAATGATCTTGACGAGTGCGAGGCAGCCTTGCACTTCGTCAGCGAGTTGGTCTTCGGTGACGAAGAGATGGGCATCGTCTTGGGTGAAGCCACGGACGCGTGTCATGCCGCCGATCTCGCCGGATTTTTCCCAGCGATAGACGGTGCCGAACTCCGCGAGGCGGACGGGCATGTCGCGGTAGCTGCGTTTTTCACTGGCGAAAATGCGAATGTGATGCGGGCAGTTCATTGGCTTGAGCATGTAGCCATCGATCTCGCCTTTGTCCATGCGATTGGCGAGCTCGCCGCAGGTGCAGCCTTCTTTGGCGAGTTGATCGATCTGTTCGCGCTCGATGAGCGGCGGAAACTGTGACTCGCGGTAGTAGGGATAGTGGCCGCTGGTGCGGTAAAGTTCGAGCCGACCGATGTGCGGCGTAAAGACCTGCGAGTAGCCTTGCTTGCGGAGTTCTTCGCTGATGAATGTTTGCAGCGTCTGGCGAATGATCGCCCCGCGCGGCGTCCAAAGCACGAGGCCTTGCCCGACCTGTTCATCGATGTGAAACAGGCGAAGCTGTTTGCCCAGCACGCGATGATCGCGCTTCTTGGCTTCATCGAGCAGCGCCAGGTGCTGATCGAGATCAGCCTGCGAAAAGAACGCGGTGCCATAGACGCGCTGGAAACGATCGAGAGTGACATCGCCTTTCCAGTTGGAGGAAGCAACGGACATGATTTTGAACGCGACGATTTCGGAGGTGTCGGGAACGTGGGGACC
>CAZYQL010000107.1:4162-14676 GCA_964650055.1 uncultured Phycisphaeraceae bacterium
CGCATCTCCGCTTCGATCTTCGGAAAGTCTTCGCTGCTGATGGGGGTGTCGAGCTTCATGTCGTAGTAGAAGCCGCTGTCGAGGGGCGGGCCGTAGGCGAGTTGAACTTTGTCACTGCCATAGACGCGTTCGATCGCCTCCGCCATCACGTGAGCACAAGAATGGCGGAGCATGTAGAGCGCATCGGGATTGTGTTCGCCCTTGGTTTTTCCATCTTTGTCAAAGCGTGGCCGAGTGATGATGGCGAGCTTGCAATCGCCAGGCAGCGGGCGGTTGAGGTCGTAAAGTTGACCATCCACTTTCGCGCCGATCGCAGCCTTGGCGAGACCTGCGCCGATCTGCGCGGCGACATCGGCAGCGCTGGCGCCATCATTCAACTCTTTCACGGAACCATCGGGCAGGGTGATCTTCATAGCGAATCTCGTAAGCAATGGGCAGTCAAAAAGGTTTGGCGGAGAAGTGTATCAGATCGGCGAAAAGGCTTGGATTCCATGCGAACAAGAACGGCTTGGAACCTGATTGAAATTTCAAGCCCGATGGCGAGTCTCCGAGCCGTCGGGGTATTTTGATGTCGGATTTTGAACTTTGAACTTTGAACTTTAAACTTTGAACCTTGGACCTTGAACCTAGTCAGATTTGCATCATGCGAAAACCCGGATGGTGCGCTGCCATCCGGGTGGGTTACGTGTGTTTGTTTTCAGGTCTTCTGTCTGATACTTCGATTACCAGTCGCAACCTCGTGAGTAGCCACGGTCGTAGCCGCTCTGATAGTGGCCGCGATAGACCGGCTGCTGGTAATAAACCGGCTGCTGGTAATAGACCGGGCGCTCATACACGACCGGCGGGCAGTAGCGAACCGGGGGTGGACAATAGACCGGCGGCGGACAGTACACCGGGGGCGGTCGATAGACCGGACGCGGCGGCTGACAAATCACCGGGCCACTGTTGTAGTACCCGCCGTAGCCACCGACCTGGACATCGACATAGACCTGTCTGCCACGGTAGCGGTTGTTGTGCTCCGCCTTGGCTTCATTGGGTGACAACCCCATGAACGCCAGAGCCGCACAACCTGCAATCAGCAATGCTTTCATCATGAATCCCCTTGGATGGTGTTTCGAGGCCCAGACAGTCCCGTTCGCAACATGCGAGCAGGCAGGCCGCGACTTGTACGCGTACGTACATCGTTACGCAAGCGGCGTGCGAGAGTTCAAATGTTTGCAGGAATGCGGAAAATGCAGGATGGGCTGGTTATTAGGTTCGGCGAATCGTGTGATATGCCCCAAGCGAAGTGGGGAATGGGGAACCCCAAAGTGGAGGTTGGCCCAAAATGTATAAGGATGCTTCTCCGAGCCGCCAGGCGTAAGCCTGCGGTGGATTGAGTACGCAGTGCGTGAACGACAACTCGCGGGCTTACGCTGCGCAGCTTGGACAATACCGCGACATTTGCGCCCTCACGCGCCATACCCGTTCGGATTCGCCTTGAACCACTGCCAGGCTGTCGCGACGATTTCATCGAGGCTGGTGAACTTGGCGCTCCAGCCTAGCGCTGTGCGAATCTTGTCAGCGTTGGCATAAAGCGATGGCGGATCGCCAGCGCGGCGAGTGCCCAGCTTCACCGGAATCTTCTCGCCGGTGACGCGCTCGCAGGCATCGATCACCTCGCGCACGCTGTACCCTCGGCCGATGCCCAGATTAAAAAAGTTGCCACCCGTGAGCGAGCCTTTCATCATCGCGTTCATCGCAGCGATGTGAGCATCTGCCAGATCGAGCACGTGAATGTAATCGCGAATGCAGGTGCCATCGGGCGTCGGGTAGTCGGTGCCGAAGATGGTGAAGTTTTCGCGCTGTTTAAGCGCGGTGAGCAGGAGCAGGGGAATGATGTGCGATTCGGGTGTGTGGTCTTCGCCGATGGTGCCGTCGGGTGCGCTGCCTGCGACATTGAAGTAGCGCAGGGCGGTGAAGGAGAAATCAGGATTTGCTGCGGCAAAATCGATGAGCATTCGCTCGGTGAACAGCTTCGACCAGCCATAAGGATTGATCGGCTTCTGCGGCATCGTCTCGACGATGGGCATCGTGTCAGGTTCGCCATAGGTCGCGCAGGTCGAACTGAAGACCAGGCGATTCACATTCATCTGCTGCATCGCCATGAGCAGGCTGATGGTGCCAGCGGTGTTGTTGTCGTAATAATCCAGCGGCTGCTGCACCGATTCGCCGACGTAGGCCAGCGCTGCGAAGTGCATGACGCACTGAATCGCGTGCTTGCCCAGCATTTGGGCGACGAGATCGGTCTTGCGCAAATCGATCTGCTCGAAGGGCACTTCGGATGGAACTGCGGCGCGATGGCCGCGATAGAGATTGTCGATGACGGCAACGAAGTGGCCCGCTTCGCGAAGCCGTTTGACAGCATGAGAGCCGATGTAACCTGCGCCGCCGGTGACGAGAATGTTCATCATTCAATCCTTTGATGCATAACGAAGCGCGGCGCGAATATCGTCCTCACTGATCCGATACTCATCCTGAACTTCATGCCAGGACATACCGCCAGCGATGCTGCCGACGACGATATCCATCGGCACTCGCGGGCCAGCAATGACCGGCTTGCCGTGATGGACATTGGGATCGCTAATGATCTTCGGCTGCGGCTTGTTCATGGTTCAATTGCCCTGTCACTTTAGGAACTTCAGCAGCGCAAACGCACCGACGAGCACCACGACAAACACCAGACTCAGCAGGTTGAAATATTTCTCGATAAATGTCTTGATGGGCGGGCCGAACTTGTAGAGCAGGCCGGCGACGATGAAGAACCGCATGCCGCGTCCAATGGCCGAGGCGATGATGAACATCGGCAGCGACACCGAAAACACACCGGCTGCAATCGTGAACACCTTGTACGGTATCGGCGTGAACGCAGCGATGAAGACGCACCAGAAGTCGTACCGGTTGTACAAGCCTTCGACCTTCAGGAAGACTTCTTCCTTGAAGACATACGTCAGAAAAAAGCCGGACAGCGCGTGCCAGAATGCGTAGCCGATGAGGTAACCGAACATGCCGCCGAGTACGGAGCCAAGTGTGCTCACCGTCGCATACCAGAATGCTTTATCTCGCCGCTCAAGCGTCAATGCGATCTGAAGTACATCAGGTGGAATCGGAAAAAAGCTGGACTCCGCAAAGCTCAATCCGAAGAGCGCCGGTGTCGCGTGCTTCTTGTGCGACAGCGACAGCACCCAGTTGTACATCCTGCGATGCAGCGCCCACTTGCTCACAGGCTTGGCCACCGTCGCTTGCTCAGCAGGCAACACAGCAGCATTATCGGACGATTTGGATGTGGGTGGATTCATCGCGAGGGTGTCGGGTGAAGAACTCATGGATTCAGTATCGGCCATTTCGGCTGGTCATTTGCCTTGAATACGCCTTCAATACGCCAATGCCCGGCGCGGGGTTCCCGCATCATGCCACTATCATGGAGCGTCCGCTCACTTGCCGCTACTGAAAGGACACCATGAGCACCACCACATCCCTTCGCTGCGCCGTCCTCTTTCTGCTTCTTGCAGGTCTGACCATCGCCCCTTGCCGCGCTGAGGAGGCAGCCGCATCAGATGCTGCCTTGCCGACTGACCTGGCGGGTAATGAAGCGGTCAAGAAACATATCGAGTCCTTCAAAGGCCGAGGCGCGGTGGGTGACTTCAACACGAAGCCGCTCACGGTGGAAGAGTCGCTTAAGACATTCACAGTCGCGGAGGGCTTCGCAGTCGAAACGATTCTCAGTGAGCCGCAGATCACGCAGCCGCTCTCGATCGATTTCGATGAGCGTGGCCGCATGTGGGTCGTTGAATATCGGCAGTACCCGTTTCCCGCAGGTCTGAAGATCGTGAAGTACGATGAGCATCTGCGTGCGGTGTTCGACAAGACGCCGCTGCCGCCGGGCCATCGTGATCATGTGAAAGGCGCTGATCGCATCACCATTCACGAAGACACCGATGGCGATGGGAAATACGACAAGCACAAGACTTTTATCGATGGTCTGAACATTGCAACGAGTGTGCTGCGCGGGCGCGGCGGCATCTGGGTCGCCAATCCGCCGTACCTCCTCTTTTATCCCGATGCGAATAACGATGACATTCCCGATGACAAGCCTGTCGTGCATCTCTCAGGCTTTGGCCTCGAAGACACGCACGCAGTGATGAACAGTTTGCGCTGGGGGCCAGATGGTTGGATCTATGGTGCGCAAGGTTCAACCTGCTGGGCGACTGTGTTGAGTGAAGTGACCAAGAACGTGCACTTCAAAGGCCAGGCGATCTGGCGCTATCACCCGGAAACGAAAGTCTTCGAAGTCTTCGCCGAGGGCGGCGGCAACACGTTCTGCGTCGAGTTCGACAGCAAAGGCCGTTGCTACTCGGGCACCAACTGGGGCAACGTGCGCGGCTTGCATTTCGTCCAAGGCGGTCGCTACATCAAAGGCTGGGGCAAGCACGGCCCGCTCATGAATCCTTATTCATTTGGCTACTTCGAGCACATGCCGCACGAAGGCTACATGCCACGCTTCAGTCACAGCCTGATCATCTACGAAGGCGGCGCGATGCCAGCGCTCGAAGGCAAGATGGTCTCGATCATCCCGCTGCACAATCGCATTCAGGTGAGCGAACTGATCCCCCATGGTTCGACGTTCAAAACGAAAGACACCATCGCACTCATCGAGGCCAAGGACCGTTGGTTCCGCCCTGTCGATATCAAGGCTGGCCCTGACGGCGCGATCTATATCGCTGACTGGTATGACACGCGACTGACGCACGTTGACCCGCGCGACAACTGGGACAAAACCCACGGCCGCATCTACCGCATCACACAAAAAACCCCCGAAAAGCCCACTCATTCCATGGGCGGGTTCAGCGCACCAGATTTGAGCAAACTAAAAAACGAAGAGTTGATCACCCACCTCAAATCTCCCAACAAACTTGAGCGCCAAACCGTCCAGCGCATTCTCGCCGATCGCAAAGATGTATCGTTGCAACAGGCGATACAGCATCAGCTCAAAGCATCGCATGGCCAGTACGCCGTCGAACTCGTCTGGGCTTTGCACAATAGCGGCGGCATCAGCGATCGTGCGATTATCGAACTGTTGCAACATTCGCAGGCCGATGTCCGCCGCGCTGCGGCACAGCTTGCCGGTGAAAATCGCAAAGCATCGCGCGGTATCGCTGACTACCTCGAAGACCGAGCCAACCTCGACACCGACTTACAGGTGCTCAGTCAGATTGCGTCAACTGCGCTTCGTGTCGATGGCGGCGCTGCGCTACCCACGATCTGGAAGCTTGCGCAGCGCAAGGACATTGCTGCTGATCCGCACCTGCCGCTGTTGGTGTGGTGGGGAGTGGAGCAGCATGTAAGCACCAGCCGTGAGTCGGTCATGGCGGTGTTCAACACGGCTCACGCCTGGCAGTACCCGATGGTGCGCACCACGCTTATGCCTCGACTGGCGCAGCGCTTTGCTGCGGAGCCGACTGCGGAACATCTTGATGCACTCGCGCAGCTTCTGGAAATAGCACCAGACATGGAGGCAAAGAAAGCACTGCTGGGTGGGGTCAACGCAGCATTCAAATCTTCAAGTATTGCTGCGATTCCGCCACGCTTGCAGAGAGCTTTGGCACAGGCGATGAGCGCGACTTCGACAGGCAACGCTGATCCTGCTGCGATCATTCTTGGTCTTCGATCAGGTGACGCCAAAGCTCACGCTGCTGCGCTCGAATACATTAAGAACGACGACGATGCCATCAAAGCCAAACGCATCGAAGTGATCGACGTACTCGGCCAGGTCGGCAAGGATGATGCGGTTCCCGTGCTGCTCGATGTTGCTAAATCATCCAAGTGGCATTCGGTTCGCCGTGCGGCACTCGCTGCGGTGCAACGTTTCAATGATCCGAAAATCGGCGACGCCATCGTCGCCATGTACAACAATCTGCCCAAGGATCAAGGCGTGCGCGATCGCGCGCTGGACACACTCACCAAACGCAAGGAGTGGTCGCTCGCACTGCTTCAAGCGGTGGAGGCGAAGAAGATTCCGCGCACGGATATTTCCTACGAACTGATGGAGCGGATGAAGCTGCACCGCGAGCCTGGCATTTCTTCGATCATTCGCAAGCAGTGGGGACGTACGCGTGCCACTGCGGATCAGAAGGTGAAACAGATTGAAGAAGTGCGAAATTCATTGGCCGCGGGCAAGGGCGATGCAGTCAAAGGCAAAGCACTCTTTGGCGCAAGCTGTGCCCTGTGTCACAAGCTTCACGATCAAGGCCCGCCCGGCGGCGCGCTTCTTGCTCCCGATCTCACCGGCTACGAGCGCGACAATCTGGACTTCATGCTCCTGGCCATCATTGATCCTTCTGCCGCCGTCCGCGAAGAGTTCATTAACTACGAAATCGAAACGAAAGATGGCCTGCTCCTGACCGGTTTCCTCCTCGAACAGAATCCCAAGTCGGTGATGATTCAAGATGGCGTGGAAGGCAAGGTGATCGTGCAGCGCGATCAGATTGAAACGCTCACAGCCTCGCGCACCTCGCGCATGCCTGAGCAGTTGCTCGATGCGCTGACGGCCGACCAGGTGCGCGATTTGTTTGAGTATTTGCGGAAGAAATAGAGTGCGATCAGGCAAGGCGCTGATGGCGCTACGCCGTGAGCGGCGGACGAGCGAAGCCGCAAGCGGCTTGGGCATCTCATTACTGTTTGAGTATCACTTCCAGTGCATGGGCGGCGGCGGCGGCGAGTTTTGGATCTTCACCGCGTGACGCTTTGAGCAGCGCGGATTTCGCGTTGCCGCCGATGAGGCCCAAGGTGAGGATCGTGGCATTTTTGATTTGCGGGTCATCATCCTGAAGCAGCACAAGCAACACGTGGATGGCCGGTGCCGCATCGGCGCCGATTTGTCCGAGTACATCGATGAGGTGAAGGCGGGTGCGGGCATCTTCTTCGCGAAGGGCTTTGAGGATGCCGGTGATAGCTTCGGGGCCAAGCTTCACGAGAGCGAGACGGGATGCGAGGACGACGGCATCTTCCGTATCTTTGAGGCCGGTGATGAGCGGGAAGACCGCTGAGGGTGCGAGCGGGCCAAGGCGAGCAATGGAATTGGCAGCGCCTACACGAGCGCGGACATCTTCATAGCGAAGAGCGCGAATGAGTGCGGGGATGACGGTGTCATTGCCTGGCGCGAGTTTGGCCAGGGCGTAGGCAGCGCCATCGCGGACGACATCGCTTTTGTCCTTGAGGGTGTTGATCAGCGGTGAGATGGAGAGCCGTGCTGAGGGACCGACTTTGGCGATGGCCAAGGCGGCGGCAGAGCGCACGCGTTCATCATCATCGAGCAGCAGGCGATTGAGCGCGGGCACCGCATCAGGCGAAGCGAGCATGCCCATGCCATCGGTGGCCACACGGCGAACCTGCCAGTCTTTATCCTTGGAGGCTTCGACGAGTACGGAAAGCGAATCAGCGCCAAGTTTGACCAGTGCCTGAACGGCGTCTGCACGCACCTTCACATCTTTGTTCTGTATTGCTTCGGTGAGTGCGGGCACCGCCTTGGCGCTGCCGGTGTTGCCAAGGGCGGCGACGGCAGCATCGCGGATCATCGGCTCTTCATCTTTGAGCGCGGCATGAAGAATAGGAATCGTGTCCTGCCGCGCCATGCCACCCAGCGCGTTGATGGCGGCCAGTCGCACATCGACATTCTCACTCTGGGCTGCAATTGTCAGCGGCTCAACCGCATCTTTGCCGATACGGCTCAGCGCACCGGTGGCCAGATCGCGAATGCGTTCATCGCGATCGTTCAGTGCGGTGATCAGCGCAGGCGCAGCTTTGGAACTGCCAATGGTGCTGAGCGTGTAAGTGGCGACCCAGCGCTTATCGACCGAGGGATCACTCAGCAGCGGCGATAGGCCAGCGATAGAAGCGTCACCGGTCTGCGCCAGTCCTTGTGCTGCCAGGTCAGCGATGCTTTGGTCCTTGTCATCAAGCGCCCCAATCAGCGCGGGCACACCGTCGCCATGTTTGATGCGGCCAAGAATCGTCACCGCGATCATGCGCAGCTGCGCATCTTCTTCCTTGGCCAGTCGCGACAGACCAGCGACGGCTGGCGGGCCCATTTTCACGAGTAGTGCGGTGGCGATATCGCGAACGCGCGGGCTGTCGTCTTTGAGAGCGTTGACAAGTGGATCAGCGGAGGGCGTGCCGGTGATCTGGCCGACGGCGAGAATGGCGCTCATGCGCACCTCGGCATCTTTATCTTCCAGTGCAACGCTCAGCGCAGACTCGGCACTGCGAGCAGCGCTGCCGATGGTGCCAAGGGCCTGGGCAGCGCCAGCGCGCACGGCAGGGACTTCATCTTTGAGCGCATCTGTCAGCGCGGGTACAGCAGTGGCAGCGTCGGCGCTTAGTGCATCCAAGGCCAGCGTGGCGAGTACGCGGTAGTCCGCATCGCGATCTTGTAAAGCACTCGCCCAGTGCGATACCGGCTCCCCGCGATAGGTGGCCTTGGGCGCAGCGGGTGCGGCAGGCTTTTGCTCACAGCCCATCAAACACGGGGCGAGCAGTGCCAGGCTTGCGATGAAGAAAAATGAAAAACCCCTGATCATGGCGCATCTCCCAAGAACGATGTGAACGGGCGACCATGCGACCGGGCCGATAACGATGGACGCCGAAACAGCGTTCTATCTACATCGGCCATTCAGCGGCGGCGCGTGATTCACTGGCAGTTTCAAATCGCGTCGGCAGACTCTGCGCTTGCCGGTGCAAGCAGAGGCTCTGCTTGTTTCGCCTTATCACTTAGCAGCGAAGCGAGCGTCATGTCGGCTGCGACCTCAACCTGCGCCTTTGCGAGCGTACGCAGCAACTCCCATCCCGCCTGTTTGCGCGAAGGGTCGGCGGCATGGCGCATCGAGTCCGCTACTTCCAGAAGCTGCGCAATGGTAATGCGTTCAGGTGGCAGTGACAGCGAATACTGTGCCGTCGCATCTTCTGCTTGAGCCACGCGATGAATCAGGCCGGTTTTCTCGAGCTGCAAATTAAACTCGACGATTGCCCGGTCTGGCAGTGCCAGTCGGTCCGCCAGCGTGTGACTGTCGATGGGTTGACCACGGGCAAAGCTCTGGCCGATCTGCGTCATGATCGGAATGATCCACTGCGGATCGCCAGGCACCGCGCCGCGCGACTGCGAAGGCAATTCATATTTGAACCGGCGACTGTTCATCGCCTGCAAGGTATAGGTCAGTTCCAGACCAAAGAGCACGATGATCCAGGTGATATAGACCCAGAAAAGAAAGAGCGGAATCAGGCCCAGGGCGCCGTAGATTTTCGCGTAAGGCAGAGCCTTGTTGACGTACAATCCAAATCCATATTTGCCCAGTTCCCAAAGCACCGCTGCAACAAAAGCGCCGCCCAGCGCAGAGCGGGCATGCACATTCGTATTGGGCATCAGCTTGTAAAGCAGGAACAGCAGCAGCCAACTGGCAGCCAGCGCGAAGAGACTGCTCGACCACTGGATCAGCGTACCCAGCACGGGTACTTGCTCGGCAGCGCCGACCAGTTTGCCCGCCACGGAAAGACTCAGCCAGATGAGCACGGGGCCCAGCGTGATGACCGCCCAGTAGATCGGAATGCGCCGAAGCCAGGGGCGACCATCGGGACTATTGAAGACGCGGTTGAAGTTCAGCTCGAGGGTGACGACCAGATCGATTGCCGCCCAGATGAAGAGCACCAGACCCACGACGCCGATGCTGCCGAAGTCGAGCGAGGCGACTTGTGTGGTCAGGTTGCCCAGGAACTCATCGACGCGGAATTTGAACTGCTGATTGGCTGCCTTGGGGTCGTGCTTAAACGTCTCGCCTTCATCGTTGGTGCGGGTGTTTTTTCCGTCACCGGTGTCATCAAGAATCTTCGGCTCGACATCGGGTGGGAGCTGCGGCACTGCGGGCGATGCGATTCTGGCGGGGCTTTTTGCAGTGTTGTCATCCGTTGGCTCTTCGCCGAGCACCGAGGCATCGGTGTGAAGATCATTGATGCCCATGAACTTGTAAACCACAGGCTCAAGCTCGGTGCGCACCTGCTCCAGTCCCTGAAACGCCTGAAAAACAAGCAGCAGCGTGACCAGCAGCGGGATAAGACTGAAGATCGTCCGATAGGTCAAGGCGGCTGCCATCTCACCAGCACGATCATGCCGCAGAGCGCGGGCACAGTGCCAGACCAGATCAATCCAGAAGCGCACCATGCGCTGAGCGCGCGTGAGTTCTCCCACCGGCGAACTGACGGCACGGCGAAGAAAGAGCGTGATTTTCTCGATGAACTTGCGCATGGTGTTTACACATCATCGGCGGAATCTGCTCGGAGGGGAAGTCCAACTCCCATGGCGTTTTCTTAATCCTAGGTGCTTGCCGATGTGCCTATCGATTTTCTTGGTGCCCTTCGTGATCTCTTGGGCTGGTCATGGTAAACGAGAATGAGACGGATCTGATGCCCGTCCCGCCTAGTTGCCTAAT
>CAZYQL010000108.1:0-1172 GCA_964650055.1 uncultured Phycisphaeraceae bacterium
GCGCCGCGTGGCGATGTGCAAGTTGCTGCTGGAGAAGCCTGACATTCTGCTGCTCGATGAGCCGACCAACCATCTCGATGCTGAGAGCGTGGCGTGGCTGGAAAAACATCTGCATCACTACGAAGGCACAGTCATTGCGGTGACGCACGATCGCTACTTCCTCGACAACGTGGCGGGTTGGATTCTGGAACTGGACCGCGGGCATGGCATTGCTTGGAAAGGCAATTATTCCTCGTGGCTGAGCCAGAAAAAATCCCGGCTGCAAATCGAAGAAAAGGTCGAAAGTCAACGGCAGAAAATGCTGACCCGCGAAATGGAATGGGTCAGCAAATCGCCCTCGGGTCGTATGGCGAAAAACAAAGCCCGCATCTCTGCCTACGAAAAAATGGTCGAGCAGAATCAGCAGGAAAAAGCCGCTGAAATTGAAATCTATATTCCCCCTGGCCCGCGCCTGGGCACTGTCGTTGTCGATGCCAAAGGTCTTAACAAAGGCTTTGGCGATCGCCTGCTCATGGACGGCATCGAGTTCTCACTTCCCCCCGGCGGCATCGTCGGCATCATCGGCCCCAACGGCGCGGGTAAGACCACGCTCTTTCGCATGATCACCGGCGAAGAAAAACCCGACAGCGGTACGCTCCGCGTCGGCGAAACCGTCAAGCTCGCTTATGTCGAGCAAGGCCGAAACATGGATCCGAGCAAGAGCGTCTGGGACATCATCTCCGATGAACAGGAATTCATGATGCTCGGGAGTGTCCGCGTCAACAGCCGCGCTTATGTTGCACGCTTTGGATTCACCGGTTCCGATCAACAGAAAAAAGTCGGCATCCTCTCCGGCGGCGAACGCAATCGCGTCCACCTGGCCACCATGCTTAAGAGCGGCGCTAACGTGCTGCTGCTCGATGAACCGACCAACGATCTGGATGTCAACACCATCCGCGCACTCGAAGAAGCGCTGGAAAATTTCGCCGGCTGCGCCGTCATCATCAGCCACGATCGCTGGTTCCTCGATCGCGTCGCCACGCACATCCTTGCGTTTGAAGGCGAAAGCAAAGCGGTCTGGTTCAACGGCAACTGGTCTGCTTACGATGAAGATCGTCACAAGCGACTGGGCGCCGAGGCTGATCAACCTCACCGCATCAAGTACCGCAAACTCACTCGCATCTGATGCGCTG
>CAZYQL010000108.1:1272-14407 GCA_964650055.1 uncultured Phycisphaeraceae bacterium
ATGACTGATGCGATGCACAACATCCCCGCCGACTTCCCGCACCTTCAGCTACGCGACTCCGGCACGCATGGCCTGGGCGTTTTCGCCACCGCTCCCATCGCCAGCAGCACCCTCGTCATCACCCATCGCGGCATCGCCCGTTCAATCACGATCGTCCCCGATGAGATGCGCGCCATGCAGATCGGCCCAGGCCTTTGGCTCTGCCAGGATGTTGACAACGATTCGCCCGACAATTATCTGAATCACAGTTGCCAGCCCAACGTCGGCTTCACCCAAGGCACGCTCTCCATGTACGCCTTGCGCGACATCGACGCGGGCGAAGAAATTCTTTGGGATTACTCAACCTCGATGAATGAACCGGGTTGGCGCGTCAAATGCTACTGCGGAGCAGCTCAATGCCGCGGCGAAATTCGAAGCCACTGCGACCTGAGTGAAGCACAGAAAGCCAGACTGCGACCACTCACATTGGCCTACCTGCGGGAGTGAGCGTGTTGTTCCATTAGCACCGGCCTCAGGCCGGTGCTAATGGAACGATAGACGTGAATCGTTTGCCACGATCAAACGCACACCCGTTAAACACCCCTTCTTGGCTTTTGCCTTGCAGATTCCTTGCAATTCCAACCGATGATATGGGAGGTAGGTTTCAGGCGATGACTCTGGCACTCGCTGAGCGTGGTCGCCTAAAAACTCCCGCGAACGCACAATCTTAAGTGGCTTTATAAAATACACTTGCAATACGCCGTGCAATCCCGCATGATTTTCGGGCCAATCTCGGCTATGCTACGCTGTTCCGCTTTGTTTGGCGGAGTTGACATGAACCGGTGCCATGGAATGCACCCAACCCTGAGAAATGACCCCGTGACCCAAGGAGGGGCTAGGCGAAAGACCGACCGAGCTGGAAGAAAACCGCCCGGAGGAATGGCCGACCGGACGATCCGGGGAGCATCTGAATCGCCCGCCAGTAACGATAATGTCTGCCACATTGCCAGAGAACCCGACCCTGCCTCTTGAACATGATGAACCTACCGGGGCAAAGCCGACCCACGGACAGGAGTCCGACGGCGCTATGCCATCGGCCGCGCCATCCGCATCGCCTGATTCGTCGTCATCCGCATCGGCTTCCTCATCCTCGCGTGGCTCTGATGGTGCGCGGGATCAGTCTGCGCCGGAGCAGCCGCCGCGCTTGAGCCTGACCGATTTCATGGATATCGAAACGCTTCAGGAAGTGCAGGACAGCTTCACCGCCCTGACGCAGTTCTCGACGATCTTCCTCGATGGTGATGGTCAACCCGTCACGCAGCCAACTGATACACATCGCCGAATCAAAAGCGATCGCGTGCTCGATTTTCTTCTGACCGATGATCTGCCATCGATGGGCACTCCCGCTGGTGGATACGTCGCACCGATCGTTGTCGAAGGCCAGGTGCTTGGTTCAATCACCGTGGCTGCGCCCAAAGCAGATGGGCCGGTGCCTTCGCGTGCTCATCTGGAACAGCTCGCATTGAAACTGGGTGTGCCTGCGGATCAGGTGGGCGATCTGGTGCAGTGCGCTCAGCGCGAGTGTGGCCCAAGCAAAGCTGCCAGCCTTCAGTTTCTTTATCTCTTGGCCAACAGCATTGCTCGCCTCTGCTACGGCGACTTCCAGCTTCGCCGCCGCGTCGAAGAACTGGCCGGCCTCTACAAACTGAGCACTGTGCTCGCCGGTCACCGCAATCTTCAGCACGTGCTCGACACCGCAGTCCAAGCTGCTGCCGATGTGATGAAAGTCAAAGCGGTATCGATTCGTCTGCTCGATGACGCTGGCAGGTCACTCGTGGCCCGTGCGACCTACGGTCTAAGTCCGCAGTACATTCACAAAGGCCCGATTACTGCGGAAAAGAGTGTGATTTTCCGCCGTGCGCTGGCGGGTGAAGTCGTCGTGGTAGAAGATGTCACCAGCGACACGCGCATCCTCTATCAGCAGTACGCCCGTGACGAAGGCCTCGCCTCGATGCTCTGCACAGGCATGCTCTATCAGGATCGGCCCATCGGCACGATTCAGGTTTTCACCGGTGAACCACGCAGATTCACGCGCTTTGAAATCAACCTGCTTCGCGCCATGTCGCAGCTTCTTTCCACTGCGATTCAAAACGCCAAGCTCGATGGCATGCGCCGCGATGCTGAGCGCGTGCAGCGCCAAGTTCGATTGGCTGCCGATGTGCAAAAGCGAATGCTGCCGGGCGAAGTGCCTGTGCTCTTGGGCTTCGATATCGCAGCGCGCTATGTACCCAGTACCGAACTGGGCGGCGACTTCTACGACTTCATCAGCCTCAACGGCAACCTGGGCGTCGCGCTGGGCGATGTCGTGGGCAAAGGCGTCGCAGCCAGTCTGCTCATGGCCAGCGTGCGCGCTTCGCTGCGTGCTTACGCGCAGGATCTATACGACATCGATGAAATCATTCGCCGGGTCAATGTCGCCCTTTCACGCGACACACTCGACAACGAGTTCGCCACGCTTTTCTATGGCGTCATCGATCCCGCCACCAAGCGACTGACCTACTGCAACGCCGGCCACGAAGCCCCGCTGCTCCTTCGCAACGGCAAATTCGAAAAACTCGAGTCCGGCGGCATGATCGTCGGCATCGACGGCGGCCAACACTACGACAAAGGCATCGTTCACCTCAAGCCCGGCGACATGCTGTTGCTCTACACCGATGGCCTCTGTGATGCGCTGAACTTCGATGGCGAGCGCTTCGGTCGCCCCCGCATTCAGCAGGCCATGCTTGCTGCTCGTGAGATGACCACCGCGCACGATGCGCTGAGCCATGTCCTCTGGGAAATGCGCCGCTTCGCCGGCCTCAACGAACGCACCGATGACACCACGCTCGTGATGATCCGTGTGCGCAAGTAATCAATCGGTCGCATCGTGTGGCAACGTGTGGCACTGGCAGGCCGTCGCTCTGGACGGTTTGCCAGTGGCGAAATAAAGAAACTCGAAAGCACCACTGGCAAACTGCTCAAAGCAGCGGCCTGCCAGTGCCACACATTCATGCAGCGATCTTCATCGACCTGTCCCCAAAGCGATCAGCGAACACCGCCTTCGCTTTGGCGGTCACGATGGACCAGTCAAACTTTCTCTCCACCAGCCTCCGCCCCGCCGCTCCCATGCGCTGGCGCAAAGGCTCATCGGCAAGTAGCTGCGTGACCATGCTCGCCAGTTCGCTTCCATTCTCGCAGTCCACCAGTCGCCCCGTTTCCAGTTCGCGCATCGTCTCGCTCGTCCCACCACTCCGCCCCGCCACTACCGGCTTGCCACACGCTTGCGCTTCCACCAGCACCATGCCAAACCCTTCAAAATCCCCTTGAATTTGCACATTGGGCAGCACAAACAGATCGCACTGCTGCATGCAATGTTGAAGTTTCTCATCGCAAGGCTCGCCGACAAACTGCACGTGATGATTCAGATTTCTCTGTGCAATCATCTGTTCGAGTTCGCTTCGCATCTCGCCTTCACCGACGATCGCATACAGCGCATCGGGAATGCGCTCGATGATCGCAGGCAGTGCCGCGAGCAATCGTGCATGACCCTTGCGAGCCTGAAGGCGACCGACGGTAAGCATCACGCGGCGATCGCTCCAACCCAGTTCACGGCGAATCTCTTCATTGCGCTCAGCGACCGCAAACGCACTCACATCCACACCGGGATGAATGATCTCCAGCCGTGCCGGCTCCACTTGCCACTGTTCCATCAGAATGCGCGCGGTGTTCGCACTGTTGGCAATGAGCACGCGCGCGCCGCGCAGAACCCTGCGCGTCAGAAATGAAAGCTCACGGCTTGTTGCCGCGGTGTTGAGTTCCTCACCATGCACATAGCACGCATAAGGCAAACCAAATCGCAGCTTCGCCATCAACGCAATCAGTCCTTCGGGCAGAAGTCTGCCGCAGTGAATCTGCGTGATTTCACCGCTGCGCACGACGCTGGCGATCTTGTGAAACGCCTGCATGTAACGACGCGCATGAGAGAACCCTGCCACGCCCCAACTTGGAAATGTCAGATTCATTCGTTCGATAGGCAGATCATGAGTGCGGTCAAAGTGTGATGCGCCAGCGCAATCACCAGCGAGCACCTGCACGCTGCCACGGGACCAACGGCGGTAGAGTTCCCAAAGCCACCGCCCGCTGCCGCCGTTCTTTGGCGGAAAGACTTCGCTGATGACCAGTGTCCTGTTCATGCGACCTTCCTCAGCGTGGTCGCAACAGTGGCAGACTCATATTGATTGAGCATCGCTTGTGTGTGAGCTTCGAGACTGAAAATGGTTTCGCAGCGTGAGCGCGCTGCTGCACCAAGCGACTGACGCAAAGCCACATCATCAAGCAGTCGCGCAATCGCGGCGGCCAGCGGCACAGGACTTTTTGCGGGGACGAGCAGACCCGTTTTTTCGTGGATGACCATTTCGGGAATGCCGCCCACGTGAGCGCCGATGACAGGCAAGCCATGCGCCATTGCTTCGAGTGTGGCGTTGCCTAGAGGCTCAACATGTGAAGGAACGACGGCGATATCAGCCGCGGCAAGCCACTGATCGACGTTCTTCTGAAATCCTACAAATTTTGGGGAAATATTGAGGAGATTGCCCAGACTCTCCATCTCCTGACGATACGCCCCTTGGCCTGCGAGGTCATCGCCGACGATGACCAGTTCGCCGGGCGCGCGCCCTGATTTCTCTTTGAGAAGCGCCCAAGCTTGGAGCAGATCAGCCACGCCTTTGCGCTCGATGATCTGACCCGCGAACAGAACGGTCGGCTGCTCCGCATTCAATCCAAGCTGCGCTTTGGTGCTCTGGCGATCCGATTCAAGCGCGACCGGCGGAAGCGACAGCCCGTCATAGATGACTGCTCGCGCGCTGTCGGCCAGCATTTTCGATCGTGAGCAAAGATCACCCATCAAAGCCTGCGACACAAAGATGTGTTTCTCCGCGCCGAACTTGTTGAACCAATCGATTGCGCTACTGTCGTAGAGAAAACGGTGATGGCAGATGCGTGTGATGTTTAGTCCACGCGCTGCATCGAAGAAAATTTGCGCGGAAGGAAGATCGTTGGCGTGAACGACATCAATCTGTTCGCGCTTGAAGAAACTGCGCAGCGTAGCGCGTGCTGCGTAGTAGCGCCAGAACCGGCGAAGGCTCGTGTAGATCACCGGAAAATAGTGGCAACGAAAACCAGCGGCTTCATAGCGCTCCATCACCTGCCCTCGCTTGCCCAGCAGAAACACAACTTCGTGCCCTTGATCGCGCAGGCCCATCGCCAGGCGTTCCGCTGCCATCTCGGCACCGCCGATGTAAGGCGCACGGCTAGTGATGCAAACTTTATGCTTGCGATTCAAAGGCTTTTCGTCAGTGATAAACGGAAGCACATCGCGTGACTGATTTTGATTCAGGCTGCCCATCGCTTGTTACTCCGCAGCTTGTTTGTCTGCATTTCGCTGCCGCCCAGAATGTTTGCGTAAATGGCCCGCAGCTTTCGCAGGCTTGCCGCCGGGCTGAACGTGTCAGCCACGCGCTGTCGTCCCGCCGTTCCCAGTTCCTTCCGCTCCGCCCCGTGATCGACCAGCTCTTTCACAGCGATCGCAAGAGCCTTGCGATCACCGGTCTTCACAATCCGCCCCGCGTTACTAACCACTTCCTGCACCGAGCCGCCTTCGTAACCGACGACCGGCACCGAGCAGGCCATCGCTTCGCACACACTGTTGCCAAACGTTTCGTACTCGCTCGTGCTGATGAAGATGTCTGTGCTCGCCATGAGTGGCTCAATCGGTTCAACATGCCCAAGCCAGCGCAGACGATTGCCCAGGCCGGTGAGTGTGATGCGATCGACGAGCTCATCGCGATACTTTTCAAAACCCTTGGGCACACCGCCGGCAATCTGTCCGATGATTCGTTCATCATCGTGCGCCAGTTCTGCAACCAGATCCACAAAGTGATCCAGATTCTTGATCGGCCGTAGCGCGCACGCTGCGGTGAGCACGATCTTGTCATCACTGATTCCCCGCGAAGCCCGCTCTTGTTTTCGTAACGCTTGAACATCGCCGAGCTGATTCAGGTCAACGCCCAGCGTAATGATGTGCTGTTTTTCCAGTGGAATAATGCCATGTACGGCTTCGGCACAGTCGAGTTGCTGCTGCCGCGATGTCCAGAGCAGCGCATCGGGCTCACGCGATGGTGAGCCGAACGCCCACTCACAGAACGGCCGGGAGATACGGAATCGCACGTGACAGACGATGGGCAGATTCAGCAGTCGTTTGACCATGAGCGCGAAGGGATACACATCATGCTCGTTGCAGTGGATGATGTTCACGCCCTGCTGTTTGGCCCAGCTCGCCAGTCGCCAAGCGTGCCACATCCCAGGCAACGGCCACTTCTTGCTGGGCTTTGGCATCGGCGTGATGTGACAAGGAATCCCTTGCGAAATGAGCCACTGCGACAGCTCGCCCTGAGCTGGCGTCGCCACGCAACCGACCAGCGGTGAGCCATCACCGTGCGACAACCACTGGCGCAAGACGCGAGCGGTGGAGCCGAGGTTCGGATTATTGGTGATGATCAGAGGATGCATGAGGGTCACAGGATTCACAAGATTGACGAGTCGAAGAAAATGTGATCAGCCGCTGACGAAGCTGTCATAGCCGAGCTTTTCGAGCATCACTTTGGCGGGTCTGCCGAAGTGTCGAAGCAGTTGGCCCTTGATGGCGTTCTTGATACGGAACTGCTTTTTGCCGGTGATCCAGATGTTCATCTTGGTGTAACCCAGCGAAGGACTGGCCACATGCTTTTCACGAACGATGAAGCGACGATCGAAGCAGTGCTCCGTGAAATAGGCAAGGTGCGCTTCGAGCGGATTGTCATCGTGGCCATCTTGATGCAGGTTGCGCAGCGGGATGTTGACGATGATATTCGAGGCATATTGCAGCATGGTGCTCAGGGCATGAAGCGACTGCTTACGCGTCAGATGCTCGAGCACATCGCCGAAGATCGCCAGGTCGTATTGCTGTGTGTTGTCATCGATCCAGTCCTGAAGCAGGCCCTCTTTCACGTTGTTGTAGATATTGACACGCTCAAGCAGCGCGACAGTCTGCGGGCAACCTTCGACTGCGGTGAGCTCAACATCACTACCCGCAAGATCACGGCAGAGCATGCCCATCTTGCCACGGCCCGCACCGAAATCGACGACGGACTTGGGGCCGATGGCGCGAATCTGATCGCGCACATAGCCCGCCACGATGTCGTCACTGGTGCCACCTTCGTAGGGTTGATTCATAGAAGCCTCTGCCTTCATGCGAGTCTTGGTCGCGATGACTTTCGTTCCAATGCTTCAAGCCGTCAGTTTCCAATCGCAAGGCAACACGACATAGGCCTGCCTTGAATCGGGTATTTTTCCAGTGCCAAACAGATCAGCGAAGACGACGTCAAATCTTGCCGCGCCATCGACCGCATCAATCATCTCCGGCTGATCGGCGAAAATAATGTCCACGTAATAGGTGCCCGGCGTCAGCGTCAGATTCGGAATCGTGCAGCGAAGCGTGCCTTTGGAAAGATCGCTCAGCACCAGATCCGCGTGATACTGCGTCTGGAAAAGCACGACGTGCTGACCCAACTCATTGCGAATAGTGATGGCGCATTCGCCCCGACTGACGCCAGCGAGATTGGTCAGATCGAGTTCCAGTTCGAGAGTGCCGCCGCATGGCATGACACCGCCGGCCGAGCAATCACCGGCAAGCCGAATCGCATCAAACACAGGATCGTGATTACATTGCCTGGCGCGCTTGCGCTGAATCAGCGGCACATCGGCCTGCTGGGCGACGGCTTCGTAATACTGACGCACACCTTCATCGACAGTGACGCAGCCTTGCGTGGTGCCGTGATCCAGGACCATGACCTGGGAGCAGAGTGCGCGGATGGAATCCATATTGTGACTGACGAAGAGCACCGTGCGTCCTTCGTTGCGAACCACGTCCTGCATCTTGCCCAGACACTTGCGTTGGAAGGCGACATCGCCGACGGCGAGTACTTCATCGACGAGGAGAATCTCAGGGCGGAGATGGGCTGCGACGGCGAAGGCGAGGCGCACAGCCATGCCGGAGGAATAGCGTTTCACGGCCAAATCAAGGAATTTTTCTACGCCGGAGAAAGCGACGATTTCATCGAAGCTGCGATGGATTTCAGCACGGGTCATGCCGAGGATGGAGCCGTTGAGATAGATGTTCTCGCGGCCAGAGAGTTCATTGTGAAATCCGGTGCCCACTTCGAGAAGACTGGCGACACGGCCGCGAATGGCAGCATGGCCTGCGGTGGGATCGGTGATGCGCGAAAGGATTTTCAGGAGTGTTGATTTGCCTGCGCCGTTGTGGCCGATGACGCCGACGACTTGGCCGTGGTCGATGTCGAAGGAGACATCGCGGAGAGCGTGGAAGGTGTCGCGGTTTCTACGAGCGGCAGCCGCTGCCGGGTCACGGCGAAGCAGGCGATGCGTTGCAGAGGTGATCGCTTCACGCAGCGTGGATCCAGCGAGAAGCCCACTGCCCATGCGGTAGGACTTGCTCAGGTTTCGGGATGTGATGGCGGGAGGCATTTAAGATCGGGTGTCGGGTGTCGGGTGTCGGTTGTTAAGGGCAATGATTTGTGATTTGAAATTTGCGATTTGAGAATTGGCCAGCAGGCTTTCTCACACCACATCTGCGAAGCGTCTTTCGGTGCGGTGGAAGTAGATAAGGCCCAAGAAGAGAAGGACGCACGAGGCGAGTGTGGAGAGTGCCCACGCGCTGTAGTTGACGGTTGTTCCAAGCACGGCTGCGCGGAAGGCTTCGATGGTGCCGCCCATCGGGTTCAGTTGCAGGAGCCATTGCCACTGCGGCGGAACGATGGTGACCGGGAAGATGACCGGCGTCACGAAGAACCACAGTTGCAGCATGAAGGGCACGACGTAACGAAAATCGCGATAGGCGACGTTCAATGCGGAGAGCAGCAGACCAACGCCCAGCGCGGCGATGAGCATGGTCAAGGACAGCAGAGGCAGCAGCGCGAGCTGCGCGGTGACGGGCACGTCGTACCAGACCATCATGGCGACGAGCACGAGCGCGGAGACGATCAGATCGATGGCGGGCACGCCGATGGAGGCGATGGGAACGATGAGACGCGGGAAGTAGATTTTCCGCAGCATCGGAGCGTTATTGACGAGGCTCATCGATGCGGCTGCGACGGCACCGGAGAAGAATGTCCACGCGAGCATTCCGGAGAAAAAGAAGATCGGATAAGGCACGGACACTTTCGCGGCGACGCCCAGCAGCCTTCCGAAGAAGACACTGGCGACCGCCATCATGGCCAGCGGCTGAATGATGGCCCATGCGGCACCGAGCACGGTCTGCTTGTAACGCACCTGGACATCGCGAAGCATGAGAAACCAGAGCAGGTCGCGATAACGCCAGAGTCCGGAAAGATCGATCCGTTGCCATCCGTGGCGCGGTTCGATGGTAGTGATCTGCTCGCTCAAGGGAGCGGTGCTGTCGCTGAGCGATGGCGCATCAGTGCTGTCCACGGAAGCCGTGGCCACTTGCGAGCATTGTGCGTCCATCGCCGTCATGCAGATCACCGTTTCTGTTTGATCGAGTTCGGCTGAGCCTTCAATCCCATCGTGGATCGATACAGTCGGCACAACCCTCACAGTCGATATCGACGTCATAGGCAACTCGCTTTAGGCACAGACAGCGCCGGCCAGGCGGGTTTCATTCCCCATGCAGATTCCGATGATTCCGAAGTTAGGAGGTGTAACGATTGTGCCGATGGTAGCGCGGGGGCCAATCGAGTAATCACGCTGCACCAAACACCACACGACACGAGCAACACCATGTCTCTAATGCGAATGATTCCACCTGCGACACGCAAGGCCGCCAAGCGCTGGCTCGGGTTTGAAATGAACTATCAGCCACAGGTCTGCATCGAGCGGCAGATGCTCGGTAGCAATGATGGCGTGTGGTGCGTCAGCCCGCGAACGCTACGTCGTGATGCGATTGTCTATTCGTTTGGCATCGGCACTGATATCTCATTTGATCTTGCGCTCATCGAGCAGCATGGCGTGACCGTGCATGCATTTGACCCCACGCCCAAGTCGCTCGATTGGTTGGCCACGCAAGATGTTCCCTCTGAGATGAATGTGATTCCCTGTGGCCTTGCAGATTACGACGGCAAGGCTCGCTTCAATCCGCCCGTTGATTCAAACCATGTTTCGCACACCATGCTCAGTCGCCCTGCGACAGAAGCTGCTGCGATTGAAGTGGAAGTCCGCCGCCTTGAAACGATCATGCACGATCTGCAACATGATCAGATTGATCTACTGAAGATGGATATCGAAGGCGCGGAATATGACGTGCTCGATGACATGATGCAGTCGGACATCAAGCCACGCCAACTGCTCGTCGAGTTTCACCATCGCTTTCCAGGCGCGGGCACTCGCCCAACCCATGCAGCTATTCGTCAGCTTAAAACGGGCGGATATCGACTGTTTCACATTTCGCAAAGTCAGATGGAATTCAGCTTCATCCATCAATCGGAGCTGCGCGGGTGAGTGACGTGCTTGCCAATTCGAAAACGCTCCGCGCTGCACTCGTGCTTCTTGCATTGAGCGTTACTGCGCTGGCAGCCTATCTGCACAGCGGCGGACTGCATGATGTCATTGCCTGGGACGAAGCAAACTACACGTTCGCTGCCAAGGAAGGCATCATTGCCAACGCGCTTGAACTGGGAGAACTCAGCAAGCTGCGCCATCGTCATGCACCGCTGATGTGTTACACCATCACGCTCAGCACCGCGATCTTCGGCAACGATGAGTGGGCCATTCGATTGCCTGCGGTTCTCGCCTGTGCCGTCTCGTGCGGATTGCTCGTGCTGATCGCTTTCGATCTGGCGCGCGGGCAATCCTATTTGACTCGTTTGATGTGTGGCGTCATCGCCGGCCTTGTACTAGCGACGTCACCTGCATCGATTGAACTGGCGGGCGTGATTCAGCCACACTCGTTTGTGATTCTTTTTCTACTACTGAATCTGTGGACGCTTGGTCGCTATCTGCGTGATTTGAAGCGATCCGATGCGCTGCTCTTTGGGCTGTCGCTGGCGGGGCAGTTTGTCACGATGGAATATGGGCCGGTGATTCTCTGCCTGGCTCTGCTGTCGGTTGCGCTGGCGCAGCCGGCGCTGCTGTTTGACGGCAATGCAACCATGCCCGGTTCTGTGCGCGATGCCTTGAAGATGCTCGTGCAATTGCCGCGTCAGATGCACCGTGACATCAAACACGCCGCAGTGATCTGTCTTATCGCGACAGCCATCCTCTGGCCCGCTGGTGTTTTTCTGCTGGGCATTCCTTTCAATTTCGTTTTCTTTCTGCTCTACGCTGCCAATGGACACCCCGTTCTGTTTCGCGGCGAGATGCATCTGCATGTGCCCAAGTACGCCTATGCCTACTGGTATGCGCTGGACTATCCGCTGCTGCTGGCGGGCATGATCATCGCCATCGTGCTCATTGGCTACTGGGCAATGAAGCAGCGATCCGCAGTGGCAGTGATGCTGATGGTGTTCACCTTCGGACTCACCGCTTCGGTGCACGGCGCGCACATCATGCAGCTCTGCAAGTCCATCTTTCTGGTGCCGCCCATTGCGCTGGGTGGCCCGATCGCTTTCGCTGCCATTGCAAGCAGATTGTCTGCGCCGCGCAGATTATGGTTCGCAGCGGTGGCGATGAGCGTGGCTGTGATGTCGATCATTGGTGCGCAGACGATGCCCATGTCACGGGCGGATGATCCGAATCTGAAGCTCGTGAAGATGACCAAGCTCATCGCCGAACAAGCCTCGCCTGACGATCACGTACTGGCGCAAGGCTGGCCGATGGTGCGATACCTGCTGCATCTGAAAATGAATCGGCCAGACATTCAAGTGGCACCGTACGACCCTCGCAATTATGAAAGCGACAGGCTCGGTGCACGGCTTGAAGCACACGAATTCAACTGGGCGATCACCATCGGCCCCACCACAACCGCTAACAGAAACTGTAAGGCACTGGCCGCTCTGCGACACGCATGGCCAATCGTCAGCGACCTGAGTTTGGAAGATCGTGAGTATCGCGTCTATCGAGCACCGCAATCCATTCACACGCAGAAACACGAAAAGCCCTCGATGTTTACAGCTGCCAAGAACGATACAACTTTGAAGGAGCACCAACGATGAACTCTCAAACCCTCACGTTTCCCTCGGGCAATGACACAACGATGGAGCCGACCGCTGCGCCTCGCGGCACCGATGTCATCGATGAATCACTTGATCTCATCGAGGATCTCTATGAGTACAACCACTGGATCTTCAGCCGTGTTCGCCCCTTCCTTGGTCGCGAGATTCTGGAAGTCGGCAGCGGCACGGGCAACATCACGCGCTTCCTCTCGATGGTGGCCAGTCGCGTCGTGGGCATTGAACCGGTCCCCAGTTTTACAGAGCGATTTCGCGAGAAGCTAAGCCACATGAAACATGTGAGCTGTGCCGAAGGTTTTCTGAATGACTATCCCAAGCCAGTGAGCGATACGGATCGCTTTGACACAGCCATCAGTTGCAATGTGCTCGAGCATATTGAGGATGATGTTGCCGCGCTCAAGGACATGTCTGATCAACTGCGCGTTGGCGGGCGTGTGATCATTTTCGTTCCCGCCGGGCCCATCGCGTTTGGCAAACTGGATGAAGAGCTTGGTCACTACCGACGGTACACCAAGCGCTCGCTGCGGCAGGCGATGGAAGAGGCGGGACTGGTATGGGAGTACGGTCGCTACACCAACATGATCGGGCTGGCGGGCTGGTGGTTTAATAGTGTTGTGCTTCGTAAGAAGCTGGTGCCCGCGAAGCAGGCGAAGGCGTTTGACAAGCTGGTGCCGCTGATCAGTGCGGTGGAGCGGGTGTTGCCTGTGCTGTTTGGGCAGAGCGTGGTGGGTGTGGCCCGCAAGGCTGCGTGACGCGCAGCGAGGACGCCGCAGCTATGAAATAAAAAACTCCGCCAGCGCGAGCTGACGGAGTTTTTAATTTATAATTTGAGAGCGGGCTATGAGGGCAACTGGATTACCAGCGACCGCCGCCACCAC
>CAZYQL010000109.1:0-14293 GCA_964650055.1 uncultured Phycisphaeraceae bacterium
TGCCGGGGCCGGTGGCGACGATCTTGCCCATCATGGGCTTTTCCTTCGCGCCATCCGGAAGAAAAATGCCGCTAGCCGTCTTGGATTCGGCTTCTTCAGGCTTGACAAGGATACGGTCATCGAGGGGTTTGATGTTCATGATAAGGTAACCTCCATTAATCGATTATTTGTCAGTCTATTCAATCACGATAACGATGCATTAAGTAAGGTAAATTCAAAATCACCTACCTTTTTGAGCGCTTCAAAAAGTCAAGTATGTTATAGGCAAGACTAATCCGCTTTTGGATAATCTCGCGGGAGGTGTCATTGACGTCGCCGAGAGCAGCCTCGATATGATTGCACAAATCCGCCTCATCAATGGCATAACCGTGGTCACGTTGATATTGATTAACAAAATCGTACCACCGGCCCATATCGTAATCGTGCGGTGCATACCATGTACTGGGGCCATACCACGCCTTTAGAGCGTCTTCGGAGGCTTTGCTCAAATTCATACTGATCCTCTCGTTACATCAATCACAAACCCTGCTTTACTCGAACCCATTCGCGTTTCAATATTGCCTGAGATAGAGAAGTTATTTCACTATTTCGTTTATCCCATGCATCTGTAGAGTCATCTACCGAACCTTTGCCATTCGCCATGACGTTCGTGGCCTCACTAATTAATTCGGCTAACCTCGCATGATCAATTTCGTTTGGATTGATGAGCAGATCTATTTTGTGGTTAAGAAGAAGTAGTCGATTTATAGCTTGCAAACCTCGTTCGTCGGTACCGCCCGCATGCTTAATACTGGACGCCAAATTAACTTCGGACATAAATCCTGCAATTGACTCTCTAAGTTCATCAATCCATTTCTGGCGGCTGGAAGAAACAACAGACGCCCTGATTTGTCGCTTTGCTATATAGAGCGAAACGGCTGGGCCAACAATGACGGCCACTAACGCCGTTATTACCGTGATGACTTGAACAGCTTCATTCATTAGTTTTAGAACCCGCCCATACCACCCATGCCACCCATACCGCCGCCGTGGTCGTGGTGGTCATCGTGGCCGCCGCTGTGGTCTTCTTCCTTGGGGGCTTCGGTGATGACGCAGTCGCAGGTCAGGAGCAGGCAGGCGACGCTGGAAGCGTTTTCGAGAGCCGTGCGATCGACCTTGGTCGGGGTGATGACGCCTTCGGCGAGCAGGTCGGCGTATTCGAGGGTCAAGGCGTTGAAGCCGAAGCTGCCTTTGCCGGCTTGCACTTTGCGGACGACGACCGAGCCGCGCTCGCCAGCGTTATCCGCAATGGTCCAGAGCGGCACAGTGAGGGCATCGATCACGACGCTCACGCCAGCCTGTTCATCGCTGTTATCGAGTTGAACTTTCTTGACGGCTTCGATGGCGCGGATGAAGCTGATGCCGCCGCCGGGGACGATGCCTTCGGCGACTGCTGCGCGGGTGGCGTGCAGCGCATCTTCGACGCGCGCCTTCTTTTCCTTGAGTTCGCTTTCGGAAGCTGCACCGACATTGATCTGTGCAACGCCGCCGGCGAGTTTGGCCAGACGTTCCTGGAGTTTTTCTTTGTCGTAATCGCTGGTGGTCACTTCGATCTCGTTACGGATCTGGGCGATACGGCCTTGGATCGCGACGGTCTTGCCAGCGCCTTCGATGATGGTGGTGTTGTCCGCATCGATCTCGATTTTCTTAGCGATGCCCAGATGCTTGATTTCGACCTTGTCGAGCTCCATGCCCAGGTCCTTCATGATGGCCTGGCCGCCGGTGAGGATGGCGATATCTTCGAGCATGGCTTTGCGGCGGTCGCCGTAGCCGGGGGCTTTGACGGCACAGACGTTGATGACGCCGCGCAGTTTGTTGATGACCAGAGCGGCCAGTGCTTCGCCTTCGATATCTTCAGCGATGATGAGCAGGGGACGCTTGGCCTGCTGAACTTTTTCGAGCAGCGGGACGAGCTTCTGGACGGAGGAGATTTTTTCTTCGTAGATGAGGACGAGGCATTTTTCGAGTTCGACGGTCATTTCGTCGGTGTTGGTGACGAAGTTGGGGCTGAGGTAGCCGCGGTCGAACTGCATGCCTTCGACGACATCCACGTAGGTTTCAAGGGCTTTGCCTTCTTCGACGGTGATGACGCCGTCTTTGCCGACTTTCATGAACGCGTCAGCCATGATTTTGCCGATTTCGCGGTCGTTGTTGGCGGAAATGCTGGCGACGTTTTCGATGTCCTTTTTGCTGGAGACATCGATAGGCTTGGCGAGCTTCTTGATGGATTCCATGGCTGCGTCAACGCCCTTGCGGATGCCGCGGACCAGAGCCATCGAATCGACGCCGGCAGCGATGTGGCGCAGGCCGGACTTGAAGAGAGCCTCCGCGAGGACGGTGGCGGTGGTGGTGCCGTCGCCAGCTTTATCGCTGGTTTTGGAAGCGGCTTCCTTGACGAGCTGAGCGCCCATGTTTTCGGTTTTGTTGCGGAGTTCGATTTCTTCAGCGACGGAGACGCCGTCCTTGGTGACGGTGGGCACGCCCCAGGATTTGTCGAGGACGGCATTGCGACCGCGCGGGCCCAGGGTCGATTTGACGGCAGCGGCGAGCTTTTCAACGCCTGCGAGAAGGGACTGGCGGGCTTTGGTATCGAAAATAAGATCTTTCACGGCCATGGGTTATGCTCCTGAGGGAAAAGGGCCTAGGGATGAGGGCCTAGGGCCTAGGGGAAAAAGGCCTAAGGGCGTTGTCTGAGGCGATGAGGCGGGGTTCTCATGTCGCGGGGTAGAGCAACGTGCCTGATTAGAAGCAATGGCAGTACCAGAGGGGAGGATTGCGGCGATACGGCGCAAGGTATTTAATTGTCTATGGTTATGGGAGAATTTGAGGGGCCAAAGATGGGGATTGGGGAGGCGGGTGCTGTCATCCTGACAGTCGGGGGGGATTTGGCATGACAGATTTGCCGGGGATGAACGCTACGAGCCGCGCCCGTAAGGAAGCGGGGCTTTTGCGTGGAAATTTCAAAACCCCACTCCCTTACGGTCGTGGCTCGTTGCGGAGATTCGCTTGCACGGCGACAGCGAGCTGCTGGGCGGCGAGTTTGCTGTCGCGCTGAAGGCGGAGAAGCGTTCCTAATATAGATGGCCGGCGGATCAGCGAGCCAAGCACCTTCATCACACTGGGGGAACCATCCACTTTCACCCATTGGCTGATGTCAGCGGGCAAGGCGGCATCGGCGGTGTCGCTGATGGCGCGGAGAATCGTCAGCGGCAAGCCGCCATCGGCAGCGAGCCTGGCTAGGGCGAAGGATTCGAGATCGACGGCAGCAGCGCGGTGGAGTTGGCCGAGGGATTTTTTCTGGGCGGGGTCGCAGATGATTTGCTCGGTGGTGAGGAGCGTGGTGAGGGGGTTGGGTGATTCGTTGGCGGCGGTGGTCGGCGGCGCGGAGGACGTGAGCGTGAGGCGTTGACCGTCGCTATTCACGATCGCGCGGGCATCGATGACGTGGCCGGTGGGCAGTGATGGATCGAGGCCGCCGGAGAAACCGAGAAGGATCAGGCGCGAGGGACGGTGAAGGTCGATGGCCTGCGCTGCTGCCGCGACCATTCGGGCTGGGCCCATGCCGGTGACGATGGCGATGATTTTTTTCCCGCTCAAGGTCGCACTGCTGCTACTGCTGCTGCTACTGCTACTGCTACTGCTACTGATATTCAGCGCTTGGAGGGTGGGCGCGAGTTCATCGCGCAAAGCGGCGAGCAGCAGGATGGGAGCAGGGCTGGATGGCATGAGGCTGGCTATGAGAAAGCATGGCCGCAAAAAAGCGCAAAAGGCGCAGAATAAGGAGAGGCAGCGGGAGTGAAGACTGTCGAAGGCACGTTGGCGGAGCGATCGGTTGGCTACTCTTCTTTTTTGCGCCTTATGCGCTGTTTTGCGGCCATCCTGATTTGCGTTTATGGATTCACCACATTCACCGGCTTACCCATCTGAAACGCACGAATGTTATTCGCGGCAATGAGCATCAGCCTTCGCCGAGCTTCCAGACTGCCCCATGCCACATGAGGCGTGATCAAACATCGCGGCGCAGTGAGCAGCGGATTGCTCGAAGCAGGCGGTTCCGTTGAAAGCACATCCACCGCAGCGCCAGCGATCTTGCCATCACGCAGAGCATTGGCGAGAGCGCCTTCATCGACGAGGCCGCCGCGACCGGTGTTGATGAGATAGGCAGTAGGTTTCATCATCGCCAGACGGATCGCATTGACCGTGTGCTTGGTCACATCGGTGAGCGGGCAGTGCAGCGAAAGCACATCGGCTCTGGCGAAAAGTTCATCGGTGGGCAGCCATTCTATTTCGATGCCTTCGATTCTTGTTTCGCGCATCGACCGCTGATGAGCAGCAGCGATGCGCATGCCCAGCGCTGCGCCAATTTGTGCGACGCGCTGACCGATGGTGCCCAGGCCCACGATGCCCAGCGTTTTGTCAGCGAGTTCTACGAGCGGCGAAACGGTGAAGCACCAGTCACTTGCCCCGGGCCAGCCGGCGTAGCCTTGCTTGGGACGCACCGCGAGATTGTGTGCGCCGACATGATTGGAGAGTTCCAGGAGCAGCGCGAAGACATGCTGCGCGACGGAGTTGGTGCTGTAGCCTGGCGCGTTGGTGACGATGATGTTCCGCTTACGCGCCGCTTGCAGATCGATGATGTTGGTACCCGTCGCGGTGACGCCGATGTATTTGAGCGAAGGCAGCTTGGCCAGCAGCGGCTCATCGAACACACCTTTGTTGGTAAGCGCGATGGTGCAGCCATCAAGCCTTGGCGTCATCATGGAAGGCGCGGTGCGTTCATGCACGCTCAGATCGCCCAGCGATTTCATGGCGCTCCAGTCGAGCTCGCCTGGCCGGGTGGGTTCGGGAACGAGGGTGTGCCCATCGACGACAACGATGCGGTCTGCCATGGGGCAGATGATAACCGATGCGGTGGGCGCGCCCTATTTAGCCGTTCGCCTTGGCGAACGAAGTTTGAGTTGGCTTAATAACACTGAGCGCAAGGCTGATTCGGTTTACCACGAAGGCACGAAGACACGAAGGAAGAGAAGGATGACAAGAAGAGAGCGATTCATGATTTCAATGCATCAGAACTTCGTGACTTCGTGCCTTCGTGGTTAAACCGAATTTCATCTTCGGCTTCGCGATAACCGAGGTTTGAAAATGTGTCGGACTTACGCTCTGCGTTAAGTCCGATCTCACCATTCATCCCTCATCGCCTGGTTGATCGCCCAGCGGTTTTGCATCGGCGTTGATCATGCCGTTGGCTGACGAAAATTTCACCAGCATCGAGAAGAGATCAGGCCGACGATCCTTGCGTGGCGTGACGGTGCCGAAGTTGCGCGAGTGGTGCAGACTGTCCAGATCCAGATCGCAGACGAGAATCGTTTCTTCGTTGGAATCCGACTCAGCCGCGATGCCATCACGGGCAAAGGCGAAATCAGATGGCGTGAGCACGGCAGCCTGCGCGTAGTTGATATCCATGTTCTGAACATCTGGCAGATTGCCGACGTTACCCGCCAGCGCCACATAGACCTGATTCTCAATGGCGCGGGCATGAGCACAGTAGCGAACGCGCAGATAGCCCTGGCGATTGTCGGTGCAGAAGGGTACGAAAATAATCTCCGCCCCAGCGTCAGCCAGGTGGCGCGCTGCTTCGGGGAACTCGATGTCGTAACAGATGAGTACGCCGATCTTGGCGTGAGGCGTTTCGATGACAGCGAGCTGGTTGCCGCCGGTGATTCCCCACCAGCGGCGCTCGTTGGGGGTGATGTGAATCTTGGGCTGCTCGAAGACCGAGCCATCAGGCTGACAGATGTACGAGATGTTCAGAAGCTTGTCGCCTTCGCGCGAAGGATGGCTGCCGCCGATGACGGTCAGGCCATATTTAACAGCGAGTGAACTGAGCAGCTTGCGAAATCGCTGCGTGTATTTCGTCAATCGCTTGATGCCTTCCAGCGGCGTCTTGGCATCCATCTGCGAAAGCAGTTGAATGGTGATCAGTTCGGGAAAGAGCACAAAGTGGCTGCCATAGTCGGCGGCAATGTCTGTGAAGTATTCGATTGTCCGAGCGAAGTCATCAAACGATTTCACCTTGCGCATCTGATGCTGCACACAGGCGACGCGGACTTTGCGTGAGCCGCCCTTGGGCAGCTTGTAGTCCGGGTTGAGCCATTCGATGAGACTCGCACAGTTGTGGCTGTTGGGATCGCGCAGGTAATTGCACATCACGCCGCGCAGTTCAAAACCTTCACGCAGTTGGAAGCTGAGCACCAGATCGCGAATCTCATCCGACACCACGCGGGCGGCATACTCCTCAGGAGAGTATTTATCCGCATGCTCCTTGTAATTCCACAATCTTCCACCTGCGAGAATTCGCCTGAGATTCAACTTCTTACACAGCTGCCTTCGGCCTTCATAGATCACATGGCCCACGCCCAGCCCGCGACTGTCGGGATGGACATACACATCAGCGCCGTAGAGCGTGTCGCCTGTCGGATCGTGATTGGTGAAGTACCCGCTGTCGGTGATGCCTGCCCAGGTGTGATGGCGTAGCGGATCGCGGCCGACGTTCACAATCAGCGAAGCACAGCCGCCAACGATCTTGCCTTTGAATTCCGCAACGAGTTGCCCCTGCGGAAAAACGCGCTGATGAGCGCGCAGATGCGTCTCGCCCCAGACGACGTTGTCCTCCGACATGTTGGGGTAGGCAATGCGATTGATCCTGACGAGCTCGGGCAGGTCAGCTTCCGTGGCCTGGCGCACAGTGACTTTGGACTTACTGGTTTTTGCCGAATTGGACTTGGCCATTGGGTGACTCCGTGTCTTGTAGGGTGTGCCCAGGCTCTGCGCTGACACACCCTGTTGGATGCACGTTGCTAGAAAAATCTCACCCGACTCAAGCTCACGTCCAACTTGGTGTGTCAGCGCAAAGCCATGGCACACCCTAGCGGATGACCGGCATAAGTGTGAACTGCTAAAGTGGTCAGGGTGCCTCGACGCCGACGTCGATGGCGGCGAAGGGGCGCTGCTTGATGGGGCCGGTGGCGAACTCGTCGCTGCCGACGTCCATTTTTTTGGGGCGTGGCTGACCGTCGATGTCGGTGGTGACAAAATCGAACTCGCCTTCAGCGAAATCGATAGCGGGACTGTTGGGGCTCAGCCGCCAGATGCCGCCTTGATTGCGTAGTCTGGGGAAGACGACGCTGATCTGATCGTCGGGCACGTCGATGCCGACTTTTTCTTTTGCCCCTGCATGAAACATGATATTTTTGGACCAGCGTACGCCGTCGCTTTTGCTACGGACGCGCACCAGTTCATCGCCATAACCGATGGCGACATTGTTGGCGATGATGCAGTCAGCGGGTGGCTTGGTGAAGATGCCGCCGCCGGTGGCACCGAGTTCGATGGCACCGCCGCCGCAGTTGACCCAGGTATTGAAGACGATGGCCGCCTTGGTGGCTGGGGCCCTTGGTGCCTCGATGGGCGAAGGTTCAGCCAGGCCGTTGGAGAGAACCAAGGCTGGAGCGGTGAGCCCTTCAAAGTAATTGTTGAAGACTTTGGCGCTGTCTCCAAAGATGCGCACGCCGCCCACGCCTTCCTTGTTTTCGGAGTAGAAAAAATTACCTTCGACGACATTGCCGCTGCCAGCCCGGAGCGTGAGATAGCCAGCGCTATTGAGGAAGGTGTTGAAGCGAATGAACTGGCCGCTGGAGCGCACGGTGATCAGTTCATCATCGCCGTTGCAGGTTTCAAAGAGGTTGTATTCGACGACGGTCTGGCCCTGGCTGGGAGCGAGCTTGGTCCAGCCTAGGCGGATGGCGCGGGCCCCGCCACCATCTCGCCGGGCGATGGAGCGAAAGTGGTTGTAGTCGATGCGATCACCTTTGCTGATCTGCAGCGGCGCTGTTTCCGAGCCATCGATGGCGATGTAAGCACCCGCCGAAGCCAGGTCATCGAACAGATTGTGATCAATGCGATTCTGTCCGCTCTTGCTGCCGGTGATGTGAATCCAGTTCTGTCTCGATGCCTGGCTTGAATCCAGCTTGAACGAACAGCGGGTGATGCGAACATAAGTGCAATCGACGAGTCTGATGGCGGGCGTTCGGTTCTCGTGCGCGAAGGCGATGCCTTCGATGACCACGTGACTTGCCCCGCGCAGCTCCAAGCCTGCCTTGCCATCGAACACAGCGCGGCCGCGCTCGCGAGCCTTGATCACAATCGGCGAAGACTCGGTGCCGCTGCGCGAAAGCACCATCGCCTGGCCGAGTTTGTAGGAACCGGCAGACAATTCAATCACCGAGCCGGGCAACGCTGCATCCAGTCGCTGCTGCAATGCTGCAACATCACTCTGCGCCAGCGCCGCGGTCGATAGCCCGGGCAAGAGCGCAACAAGTGGAATCCAGATGGCATGCAAAAAAAATCGCAAAGCAAGTCCCTGAAGGTGCAATCACAGATGCTTCATTGTTGCGGAAATCACATTGAACGTCCAGTACCACAGCTTTCTATTGACCTTAACAACCTCCATGCCAACAGCCCCTTTGCTCCGCTTCCCATGCAACTCTATCATGATCGCTTCGATCGGAGGCTTACATGATGGTTCGCAAAACAGCGGGACTGTTTGCCGCGCTGGGCATCGCTATTACATCGGCAGGTCTGGTTCTGCTTTCGCCTCAATCAACGATGGCGCAGGAAACGCGCAGGCTCGATGAAGCGGGACAGTTTCAGAAGCTGCCCACCTTTGCGCCTGATTCGCCCGAAGGCAAGATTCAGACGATCCGCAGAATCATCGCTGAGGATCGCGGTGGTAAAGCGGAAGACCTCGCCGACGCGTGGATCGAGACCTACCCCAGTCATCCGCAGATTGATGAAGCCTATCTCCTGCGCGGCGACGCCAAGGTCGCTCAAGGTGATTACTACGATGCACTCTTCGATTACGAACTGCTCGTTCGCAGCTACCCCGGCTCACAATATTTCATGACCGCTCTGGAACGCGAACACAAGATCGCCGTCATCTACACCAGCGGCGTCAATCGCAAATTCCTTGGCCTGCCCATCCTGCCCGCAGAAGGCGAAGGCGAAGAACTGCTCGTCCGCATTCAAGAGCGCGCCCCCGGCAGCGCCATCGGCGAAAAGGCCAGCCTTTCCCTGGCTGACTATTACTTCGACACCGCCACGATGCATCAGGCAGCGATCGCCTACGACCTGTTCCTCAAGAATTACCCGCAGAGCGATCATCGCCGGCGGGCCATGCGGCGCATGATTCAGTCGAGCCTGGCGACTTTCAAAGGCCCCAAGTATGACCCGACAGGTCTGCTCGATGCCGCCTCGCGCCTTCGTGCCTACCGGCAGGAATATCCCGCTGATGCCGAGCAGCTTGGCGCAGATGCGCTACTGATTCGCATTGATGAATCACTGGCGCTGAAGGTTTATTACACCGCCCAGTGGTACGAACAGCGTGGCAAGCCGGTGAGCGCCATCGTCATGTACAAGCGCGTCGTTAAGGATCATCCGCGCACCGCTGCCGCTCAGCAGGCGATTCACAAACTGGCGGAACTGGACCCGCAGACCAAAGGCAATGTGGTGGAGGATGGCAAGTAGTTAGCCGTTCGCCTTGGCGAACGACGACTTATCTTTTCGCGATCCTTCGTTCGCCAAGGCGAACGGCTAAATAGGCTGCGGTCGAAATATCTATGGATCACATCAATCACAACCTGCCGCGCTCGCTTACCACTTTTTTTCTGCGCACGATCTTCGCGCTCGTGTGCGTCGTATCACTCACCGGCTGCGGCTACTCGCATGCGGGTGGGTTCCCCAAAGATGTGACATCTATTGCGGTGCCGATCTTTGAGAATCGCACGCCTTATCGCGATGTTGAATTTGCACTTGCCGAAGCGCTCGTAAAAGAAATTGAACTGCGTACGCCTTATAAGGTCGTCCGCACGGTCGATGCGGATACGATTCTGTCAGGCGTGGTGACGCAGGTCGATCAGCGCGTGCTCAGTCGTAGTGCCAGCGGTGGTCTGCCACAGGAAGTGGAACTGTCGATCGTGGTCAATTTTGAATGGAAGAATCAGCGCACCGGAGCATCGATGCGTGATCGCAAAGGCTTTGTGACGGTTGGCCGATATGTGCCCGCTCGCCCGGTGGGTGAACCGTTTGAACTGGCAAGGTATGAAGCGGTGCAGCAACTGGCCCGCGACATCGTGGGGGTGATGAGAGAGAATTGGTAGTGGGAGAAGAAAGCGCAAAAGCGTGAAAGCGGGAAAGCGAAAAATTCGGAGCGGAGCACCGACGAACACGCCCTGAATCAACGTACAACGATGCCTTAAATTTTTCGCTTTCTCGCTTTTCCGTTTTCCAGCTTTTCCGCTTTCTCGCTTTTCCCCCGCCCTGTTCTGCTCGATAAACCGTGTATGTCGATGTCCATGCCGACGCTTTCGCGGCAACCGCGCCTACAATGACGGGTTGCCTCGTGTCCGATAAGGAGCCGTGATGTCCGATCCGAAGAACAACGACCCCAAGCGATCCAATCCCAACGGTGCCAAAGGCCCCGAAGGAAATGACAGCGATCCCCAGCGCGGCTCCGACCGCCAAGGTCCACCGCGCCCCCAGCCACCTTTTGCTAATCGCAATTTCATGGGCTGGCTGGTGCTCGCCGGCCTGGCAGTCGTATTCCTGCTGGTCATGACCAAGGCCAACTCGCAAGCCTACAAAGCCAGCGCCAATGAGTTCCTCACCTGGGCCAAGAACGGCTCCTTTGAAGATGGCATCATCATCAAAGACGATCAGTTCGAAGGCACGCTCAGCAAAACCGCCTCGGGCATTCCCGCCAAGGCCCAGCCGCCCTACCGCGTCTATATGTCCATCAGCCCGCAGACCAAGGAATACTGGGTCGATCGGCTGATGTCCACCAAGGCCGCGACTGTCAAAGTCGAGGAAGATCCAGGCTCCTCCATCTGGGTTCACATCCTCATCAGTTGGTCGCCCTTCATCATCATCCTGCTCCTGATTTACTTCTTCTTCTTCCGCAGCCTTCGCAATGCAGGTGGCGGCGGCGGGATGCTCGGCTCCTTCGGCCGATCGCGCCATCGCATGATGACCAAGGAACACTCCACCGTCATGCTCTCGGATGTCGCAGGCATCGACGAAGCCAAGGAAGAAGTCGGCGAGATTATCGAGTTCCTCAAGAACCCGAAAAAGTTCCAACGCTTAGGTGGCCGTGTGCCGCGCGGCGTGCTGCTGATCGGTTCGCCCGGCTGCGGCAAGACGCTGCTCGCCAAGGCCGTCGCCGGTGAAGCGGAAGTCCCCTTCTTCTCCATCAGCGGCTCGGACTTCGTAGAAATGTTCGTCGGTGTCGGCGCTTCACGCGTTCGTGACCTTTTCAAACAGGCCAAGGACAATTCGCCTTGCATCATCTTCCTCGATGAAATTGATGCCGTCGGCCGCAAGCGTGGCTCAGGCTTCTCCTCAGGCGGCCACGATGAACGCGAGCAAACCCTCAACGCCATCCTTGTCGAAATGGATGGCTTTGAAACCAACGATCAGGTCATCGTCATGGCGGCCACCAACCGCGCTGATGTGCTCGATCCCGCGCTGATTCGCCCGGGTCGATTCGATCGTCAGATCACTGTACCTGCTCCCGATGTCAAAGGTCGATTTGAGATCCTGCGCGTACACGCCAAGAAGATCAAGACCGGCCCCGATGTCGATCTCGAAAAGGTGGCGCGTGGCACACCCATGTTCTCCGGTGCTGACCTGGCTGCGATCATCAACGAAGCCGCCATCGGCGCAACCTTGCAAAACAAGGATTTCGTTGAACACGCCGACATGGAAGAGGCACGCGACAAGGTCAAGTGGGGCCGTGCCCGCAAGAGCCACAAGATCGAAGAAGATGAAAAGAACGTGATTGCTTACCACGAAGCAGGCCACGCGGTGGTGACCTACTTCGACAAGGATGCCGCCGAGCCGCTGCACAAGGTGACGATCATTCCGCGTGGCGATGCACTGGGCGTGACGTTCATGCTGCCTGAGCGCGATCGCCACATTCACCAGCGCAAGCATCTGCTCTCTCGCCTGCGCATGACCTTTGGCGGTCGCATTGCTGAGGAACTTTTCTGTGGCGACATCAGCAGCGGCGCTGCCGGTGACATTCGCCAGGCCACGAGCATTGCCCGAGCGATGGTCACGGAATTCGGCATGAGCGATCGGCTGGGCTTCCAGATGCTCGGCTTCGATGAAGGGCGAAACTCTTGGGAGCAGCCAGAGAAAAACATGTCCGATGACACCGCGAAGATGATCGACGAAGAGATCAAGCGCATCATCGACCAGACCTACGGCGAAGCCAAACAGGTCCTCGAATCGCACCGCGCCGAAGTGCAGCGACTGGCCGAAGCGCTGCTCAAGTATGAAACACTCACGGCTGACGAAGTCGATCGCCTGATGAAGGGCGAGCCGCTGAGCAAGCCCACCGTAAGCGACCTGCTCCGCGCTGAACAGGACAAGGCCCGCGCTGCCGCCCTGCCGCCGAAGTTGCCCTCTGCTGATCAAGGCATCGGAGGCCACGGCATCCCCAGCCCGGCTTGAACCCCGGACTAAGGAACAGTCACGCGACCAACAAGAAACCCCAGCAACCGCTGGGGTTTTTTATTTGCGGCTCCGCAACGAGCCACGACCGTTAGGAAGTGGAGTTAGCTGCAAAGCCCCGCTTCCTAACGGGCGCGGCTCGTGACGTACCACTTCAGTCGCATTGGGAATACATGCGATCCCCAATTGCTCCAGCGCCGCAGTCGTTGCATACTAATACGTCCACATCGCAAGGCCATCGCTTGTCACTTTGATCTGGGAGGGTCACATGTCAACAAGGATTCACGCTTCGCACTTCTACGTGTTGTTCGGGCCGCCTTTGGTTCATCTTCTACTACTCGTCACCGCGCTGACAGCGATCAGCGGTTGCACCACATCCAAGCAAACATGGACTGACTGGAAGACTGACGCAGCGACCACGCATCAGGTTGTGCACGTCGCTCACACTTTTCCTGCAAGCGAAGCTGCGCCAACATCAACAATTTTTTCGCCGGGCTATGCGATGGACGTTGGCGCACGCACCAGTGACCGCTTCGATCTGGCGATGCGCAATCCTGATTTTCCAAGGACGTACATCAAAGCGATTCACATTGATCTGACCGGGCCTAATCAGTGGGTGCATGTGCAGTGGACTGGTGCGATGGCGGAGTATGGGCCTGCTGGGCCGTGGCACTCGACACCGGGACGCGGGCAGCCGGAGTTTGACTGTGATGATGTTCAGGACAGCAACACGGTCGATTCCTTCTGCACACCCAAAGGCACGTTTCTGGTCGCCGGTTTTGCGGATCATCTGACGCTCACGCCCCAGTGCACCTATGTGACTTGGATTCTGCACGCCCCCCGCTTCATCGCCATGCACGGACACACCAACCTGCCCGCCAAGCCAGCCTCCTCCGGCTGTGTGCGGCTGCCCGTCGAAGCGGCGAAGCTGATCCACAACAACAGTATCGCTGGCGTGACGCTCGTCGTCATCGATGGCAAATGGACGCGGCCGCAGTGACGGTGCGGCAGCAGGATCATTCATTCAACATGTCGTTTGCCAAGCAAGCGGCAAGCAGCGCCCGCCCCGCTGCTGTCGCTCCGTCGAAATGACAAACTCTTCGCGAGTCAGCTTGCCCTCGATAGTTGTGGCAAGCTTCCAGTCGCCTTCGCGCACTGCCAAGCGTGGCCAGTAGTCAGGCTCGCGCTGTGTGCCTTGCCATTCCCAGAAAATAGGACGAGTGCGAACGATCGCATTGCCGTGAAGTGCGACTCCAGAGTGATCAAAAATGATCTCTGGCGAGGCCCATGTTTGTTGCGCCGCATGGGGCAGTTTATGGGACAATCGGCCCTAAAACGACAAACAAAAAAGGGACTCGCAATGTTGCAAGTCCCTTTGTCATAAGAAGTAGCGGGGGTAGGATTCGAACCTACGACCTCCGGGTTATGAGCCCGACGAGCTACCAGGCTGCTCTACCCCGCAATTGAGTAGGAGGAACATCGTAGAGATTTCGGCCTCGCAGTCAAATCGTTAGGACAATCTTTTTACGATCTTGAGAACTGCATCATCTCTCAATTGGCGGGTGCCATCGTTCATGTGGGTTGATCGTACACACCGTGCTCTTCCCCCCAACTTGATGCCTTCTGGTAACTGCGGCTGCGCGGGGCAGGCGAACGCGTCTTTTGCACCTTCCTTCCATCTGGCCTTGCG
>CAZYQL010000110.1:0-3214 GCA_964650055.1 uncultured Phycisphaeraceae bacterium
AGGGACCAACTGCCCGGGGTGTTCCCGGATTTTGAAGAGGTAGGCCGACTTCGACTGGAGCACCTGCAATCGCGTGGGTTCCGGCAATTCGCCTGCCTGTCGGTCTTGGGCAATGTGCCAGAGAAGCAACAGGCTGCGGGATTCATCGCCGCTGCTCGAGATGCGGGTCACCAAGTCGCCGTATTGAACTTGCCCGCAAACTGGGGCGAATCACGTTCCTCCTATCAAAAGGCGATGGACCAGATCAGTCGCTGGATGGACGCCTGGGCGCTACCCATGGGCGTAGGCATGGCCACGGATGTGAACGCCCGGCTGGTTGTGAAAATGTGTCAGGAGCGCGGCTGGCGCATCCCCGTCGATGTCGCCATCGTCGGCGGAATGAACGAAGAGCGACTTTGCGAACAGCCCCGGCCATCGCTCTCCAGCGTCGAGGTCGGGTATGACCGGGTCGGTTACGAAGCAGCGCGGTTGCTTGATGACATGATGGAGGCAGCAGAACAGGACAAAAGCCAACATCGCACCAAGCCAGCAGCACTCGATCCCGTCAAGCCGACCCACATCATCCTGCCACCGGTAGGCGTGGTGGTGCGAGAATCGACGGACTTCTACGCGGTGGACGATGAACTGGTCAGGAAGGCGATGACCTACATCTCAGACAAGTTTCACACGATCCTGGAGGTCGATGACGTTGCTCAGGCGGTGGGGGTCAGTCCCAAGACATTGCAGAACCGATTCAGCGCGACACTCAAGCGCACGGTGGCACAGGAAATCCGCCGTGTTCGCATCGAGCGCGCCAAGCGGGAACTGGCAGGCAGCGACTGCTCTATCGGCGACATCGCCACCCGCGCAGGTTTCACATCACGGACGCGACTGTACGAAGTATTCAAGCGCGAGGTGGGCGTGACGCCAAGTGCATACCGCAATCAGCGTTGGAGCGAAGGAACCTCTGGCGAGTGAGCGGCAACTGGTGAATGGTGGAGCAGGGAAGGGAAGAGGTCTATACCTGAACCAATCCGCGATTTGCAAGCGCGGAGCGGAAAGGAACGCAGGTAACAAGAGTAGGGCAAGTGGTGAGGAAAGATCAGGCTAACGCTGACCTGCATTGGGGCAGCCTCCTGATTTTCGCGGCTGCTTGGGGGCACTATGCTCAGTTGTTCACAGACTGCTGGTTCCCCCTTTTAAAGGAGTATCGCCGTGGCGCAAAAGCAGAACAAGAAACCCAATTTGAACAAGGCCAACCAAGCTCAGACGCAGTCCAGCGAGCAAGTCGGCAAGCCGCGCGGCAAGCAAGGTGGCCAGTTGCCCGCCGCGCAATCTGGCAACCACGGCGGCGGACAGGGCAGCAACGAAGGTGGCGGTCAAGGCGGGGGCGGCCAGCGCGGCGACCGCCGGGACATGGGCCAGAGCCAGCAGGAACGGCGAGACATCGGCCCGACCGACCAGCAGGGCAGCCTCTCCGAGCAGGGCAAACGCAGCCCCAAACGTAGCGACCAGCGCGACAACCCTACTCAGGCCGAGCGCAAGGGCACTAGAAAGGCCGGCCGCGCCGACAAGAACGATTCTGAAGAGAACGAATGACAAGTGATCCGTTGTTTTACTTAAGAAAAGTACGTCCTCGATGAATATCTGTCGGTTTCGGACATTGGCAATCCAGTTGCTCAATCAGCACAAACTCGCTTGAGAGATTATCGCCGGTATAAGTTGCATCAAAGCGGCGGGCACGCTGAGGTGATTCATCCAAACACCCCTGTCACCGGGTTGCTTTGCACCAGTTCGCGGGGCTGGTTGAGGTGGTTCATGACCAGGGTGTGCGGGTTGATGCCCAGGGCGTGGTAGATGGTGGCGAGGATTTCGGTGGGGTGGACGGGGTTATCGATGGGGCTGGAGGCGGTGGCGTCGGACTTGCCGTAGAGCGCGCCGCGAGCGATGCCTGCGCCAGCCATGAGGGCGGTGTAGCAATAGGGCCAGTGGTCTCGGCCTTTGGCGCCGTTGCCGTTGCCGCTGGTGGAGACGCCCATGCGCGGGCTGCGGCCAAATTCACCGAGAGCGACGACGAGTGTTTCCTTGAGCAGGCCACGCTCATCGAGATCTTCCAGCAGAGCGGCGAGACCGGAATCGAGCTTGGGGCAGTGGAGATTTTTGAGTGGGCCAAAGTTGTCCGCGTGAGTATCAAACGCATCGACCTGCGGATTACCATTAGCCACGGCGGGCCAGTTGACCTGCACGATCTTGGTGCCCGCTTCGAGCAGACGACGGGCCAGTAGTAGTGATTGGCCGAAAGTATGGCGGCCGTATTTATCGCGCATTTCTTTTGTTTCTTTATCGAGATCGAAAGCGTTGCGCGCGCGGCCGGAAATTAGTAGGTCAAACGCCTTGCCGTAGTATTCATTGACTGCGGATTGTTCGACGGCCTTCTCAATATTGGGCATTGCCTTGTTGACTTTTTCGAGCATCGACTGACGACGTGAGAGACGTTCTTTACTAATTTCCGCACGCAGGGTGAGGTCGGTGAGATTGACCTTGCCGTTGGGGTCTTGGAAAAAGTAATAAGGATCGTGAGCTTTGCCGAGGAAGCCGGCGGTGCCGCCCTTTTGAATGATGCCAGATTCCTGAAGCGGGCGGGGCAGCATGACAGCGGGGAGCATGGGAATATCACTGGGCTGGAGGCGACAAATCTGCGAGGCATAGTGCGGGTAATCGTTGGGCGCGGGCGGCTCAAGCTGACCCGAGGGCGAGACTTTGTCGGGCGTGTAGCCGGTCATGATTTGGTAGATCGCGGCGGTGTGATTGAAGAGGCCTGCGGGCGTGTAGCTGACCGAGCGAATGAGCGAAGCGCGGTGCATCTGCTGGGCGAGCTTGGGCATGACTTCGGTGAGCTCGATGCCCTTGGCGGTGGTCTTGATGTTGGCGAAGTCGCCGCGCACACCGTCGGGCGCTTCGGGCTTGGGGTCCCAGATATCGATGTGGCTGGGGCCGCCTTGAAGATAGATCATGATGACGTTTTTGGCTTTGCCGAAGCCGGAGGCGGATTTGCCCACAGAAGCGGGCTCAGCGCCAGCCTTCACCTCGGCAGCATGAGCCGCCTGGAGCTCAAAGATTTGCCCAAGGCTTAGGGCGGCGATGGACGCACCGCCAACGCGAATGAGTTCACGGCGAGAATAGCCGTCGCAGGTCGCACCAGATTTACCGGGAATGGTCAGCATGGGGAGGCTCC
>CAZYQL010000110.1:3314-14116 GCA_964650055.1 uncultured Phycisphaeraceae bacterium
TGCCGCGCTCGTCGATCTCGATATGGTTAATGGTTGCGATGGGCATGGGCTAAATCATAGAGGCTAACGATGCAAATGTTACGCTGCTTGTTCGCGTTGATGAAGGAGTCGCAGAAGTTGCTCTTCTCGAATCGCTGTCATCGCGTAAGTTTCACCATCGGTGTTGACGAATTCGACTTCAAAAACGCCCGGCGTAAGAATTTCAACGATGGTGCCGACCTGTCCTCGGAGAAGGTCTTTCTCTGGGAGATCGGCGGTTAGGGCGACGACGTCGAGTAATTTGAATTCGCTTTGGTTCATGATTTACACCACGTAGCAGGTTGTGAGTCGAGGCATTTCTTCGCCCTTGCGAATGATCCAGCCGGTTCGTATCAAACTTGATCCTACTGGGCCGTCGATTCTGATATCGACTTCATATCGAACGCCGAATTCGTCTTGCCTAGTTCCAACGGCATTGTCCTGAAATCGCACGGCCTCAAGAATCGTCTGTCGCAAAGTCCAAGCATCAGCGCGAGTCAATCCGAGAACATGTTTGAAAACTCTCGCTTTGTGCTTGCCGATCGGATGCTCATCATCCAAACAATAATCCTGTAACTTCGCAATGTCGACAATCGCGTGCTCGGCATTGGGTAATTTCATGATAATCAGTGATTAAACAAAAACGCCGGACTGTTGAACAATGCCCACGCCAGATCCGCCGCGATTTCCGCTCTTGTTCCACCCTCTGAGTAGTTCACACTCTTTCTTTCTTCATCGGTTGCAGGCCTGCAAAGCACCGCGTAATAGATTGCATCTGTCAGCGCGGCATCATCCTTGATCTCACCGGCGAGTTTGGCGAAGCGGTTGTTGCCGTTGGCCAGGGCGTCGTTGATCGTCGGGCCCATGATCATCTTCATCGCGTGGGCCAATGTCATGCTGTCGGTGCGGGCACATTCGCAGGCGGACTCGCGGTTGGGTCTGCCGAAGAGTTCGGTGAAGTCATCGCCTTTGACACGGCCATCGGCGACTTGTGCGGCGCGCATGCCCGGAGGTAAGCCGGCAAATCGCTGCGGAATATCAGTCGAAATCGCCAGGGCATCGAGTAACTGCTCAGCAGTGAGGCGGCGCGGGAAGGCGTGGCTGAAGTTCAGGCGATCAGTCTTGTTCCACTGATTGGGAATGATCGAGTGTTGATACGTGCGGCTCTTGGCGATCGTCATCATGAGCTTACGCACATCGTGGCCACTCTTAATAAAGTCAGCGGTCAGGGCATCGAGCAGTGGCGGATTTACGGGCGGATTGCCAGCGCGAATATCATCGACAGGATCGATGATGCCTCGGCCAAAGAAATAACTCCAGACGCGATTCACATAGCTGCGGGCGAAGAGTTCATTGTCAGTGCTGACGAGCCAATTTGCGAGGGCATCGCGGCGATCGAGTTCAGAGGTCGCCTGGCTCGCAGTGCCGTAGGGCACTGACGGGATGACGTTCATGTTGGTCTTGGGGTGCTGAACTTCGCCGCCGTTGTAGTTGCGATAGACCACCATCTCGCCGGGCTGGCGACCGGCTTTGAATTGTACTTGTGCGAAGTAGGCACCGAACTGGAAATACTGATTCTGCGTCCATTTTTCGAAGGGGTGATCGTGGCACTTGTTGCAGTTGAAGCGAACGCCCAGGAAGGTTTGCGTGATGTCTTCGGTGATCTTGCCCGTATTGATCGGCTGGCCTTTTTCCTGGCCTAGCGTGAGGTAATAAGCGACGGCGGGATTTGTATATTGTCCACCTTGCGCGGTCAGTAATTCATGCACAAACTTGTCGTAAGGTTTGTTGGTTGCAATCGCATCACGAATCCAACCGCGGAACATCCATACACCTTTGTCGCCAAGTTGACCGCTGTTGTTCTGTAAAAGGTCAGCCCATTTGTTGGTCCAGTGTTCGATGAAAGGTTCACTGCCCACGAGTGTATCGATAAGTTTGTCGCGCTTTTGGCGGCTGGGCGCAGCATCTTCAATAAAGGCTTTGGCCTCTACGGGAGTCGGGGGTAAGCCGGTGAGATCGAGATACACTCGGCGGACAAACTCGGCATCGGTCGCAAGCTGCGAAGGCAGCGATTTGATCTTCTTGAGCTTGGTGTCGATGTGCTGATCAATATAGTTGTACTGCGGCTGATCCTGCCAGGCGTAGCCGGTGCGATCGCCCATGATGGTGATGACTGCGGTGGCGTACTGGCCTTCGTATCGAACGAGCACAGCCGACTCGCCTCGGCGGATGCCGGTGACGAGGTTGCCTTGCATCTTGGCGATTTCAGTATCGCTGCTGGAGAGGATCGCTTCACGGGTGACATCGCGCGAAGTGCCATCGGCATAGTGGGCGATGACGACCACTTCCTGCTGGCGGCCGGGCAGATCGAGATCAACTTCGCGGGGCAACACTTCGAGTTTGAACTGGCGCGGTTCTGGCGTTTCTGAAGCGGCCCCTTCGCTAATCCACTGGAGCAGTGTGTTGTAATGACGCGAACCCTTGGCGAGCACAGCGCCGCCTTCGTGGGGCACATCGCCTGTGGGCTTGAGGAGCATCAGGCTTTGTGAAGCATCGAAGCGATTGATGCGGCGGCCGTTGATATCGTGAATGAGTTGTTTGTAGTCGTATTCGGTGTCGTAGCCGCGCAGGGAGAGGAAGAAGCCGTTCTTACCTTTTTGAGAGCCGTGGCAAGTGCCTGCATTGCAGCCGAGCTTGGCGAGAATGGGTTGTACATCTAGAACAAATCGCGCAACAGGAAGTTCCGTGGAAAGTACTTTTACAGTGAGTGTTGCTTTGACGTTGCCGACGGAAATCACAACACTCGTTTCGCCCGCTTTTTTCGCTTCGAGGTAGCCATCAGAATCCAGCGCGACGATGGGCGAGGCTGGTGTGAAGATGGCGCTGCGAGTGAGATCAACCCATTCGCCGTTTTGTGCCTGGCCCATAACGATCACGCGCTGCGAGTCGCGTGCATCGTGCAGCGTGACGGTTGCAGGCAGCAGCTTGAGCGCGGTGATGACCGGCGTGGGCGGCGCAGGGGGCAACGCTTCGCCATCCATCATGGGGGCGGCAGAAAGCGAGAGCGGTAGAAGCAGCAGCAGAAGCAGTATTGAAAGAATATGGCGTGCAATTCGTGGCATGAAGTCAGATCCTTGGTATCAAACAATGAATATCTGAATATCTGAAAATCGAAAACACCAGCCTCAGTGACGCCCTTCCCGGCTGTCACGAACGGCTGACACAATGTCCTGCGTGGTGGCGTTGGTTTGGACCGGCGGCACATCAAGATCAGAACCGGCGACGCGAGTCCTCTGCGGACGAAGGATGTAAGTCTGCCCGTTGGATCGCAGAATCTCGACGCTTCCCGAACGGGAGGCTTCATCGAGCAGTTCATCAAAACGTTCCTGCGCTTCATGTGTTGTGTATTGTGTCATGGGGTCACCTTGATCGTTTTGATCGCCAAGGATTCAGCATGCGAAATCATAGGGCGATCCAGCGTCAGTAGTGGCGCATCGTATTGTCTGGCACATTGAAGCATATAAGCGTCGTATGCATAAATCCTGCATTCTGCGGCCAATTGCACGGATGCTAAAAGGTCAACGGGGACAAAAGTCAATGTCATTTGCTCGAACGATTTCAACGCTTGCGTGGCCTGTTCTACCGTCACCGTTTTTCTCTTGAACATTCCTGTGAACGCATTGCCTATTTCCCATGGTGTAGACTCGGGCGCAATCGACCGGTGTCCGGCCGTTGCCGCGATGATGGCGGCCCTTTCAGGTTCATCGAGAATCACGGCAATGATGACTGAAGCATCGACGACAATTTCTACTGCTACGCTCCCGGGAAAAACTTCATTTGTTTCCTACTGGCCCCACCGGCACCGCACTGAAGCTCTTGATTAAATTGCCACTGGGCAGCTCGAAGATACGCACCGTGCCATCGAAGCCTGCGGTGGCGATCGCTTTGCCATCGGGGCGGTAGGCCAGGGCATAGACCGCGCCGCTGTGGCCAGGCAGGGTGGCGAGCCGCTTGCCATCGGCGGTTGCGTACACGCGCACTTCGCTCATCTCGCCGCCGACAGCTATCGAATCGCCTTGCGGTGCGTAGGCGATGGCGAGCACGGCGCTGGGCTGCCTTTCGAAGAGGCGGATCAGGTTGGTGTCATTGCGGGCTGCGGTGCGGTTTTGGTTGTCGGAGATTTTGTAGATGCGGACGGTGCCGAGCTTGCCGCCGTAGGCGATGAGGTCCTGCGTGGGATGGCGGGCCATGTCGTTGACGGTGTCGAGCGGGTTGTTGACATCATCGATGAAGCGTTTGGTTTCGATTTCCGAAAGCTTCATGGCCATATCGCGCGAGCCAGTGAGAATGCGTTTGCCATCGATGGTGAAGGTGGTGCCAAAGACCCAGTCGCTGTGGTTGTTGAAGAACCAGACTTCCTCGCCGTCGGCGACTTTGAGAATCCTCGCTGACTTATCCGCAGAGCCAAAGGCCACCAGCGAATGGTCAGGCGAAAACGAAACGCCATAGAGCGAGTCATTGCCCACGCGATAGCTGTGCTGCTGCTTCTTGCTCTCCAGATTCCAGACCTGAATCTCGCCCCACTGTGCGGGAGCGCCGCCAGCCACGCCCAGCAGTTTGCCATCATCTGAAAATGCGAGCGCTTCGAGCCGAGGCGAGCCGCCCACAAGCCTGGCGACAATCTCCGAGCCATCAGCTTTGTGCAGGATCACTTCGTGATAGCCCGTCACTGCGAGTAGCGAACCGTCAGGCGAAAATTTCATATCCGTCACCGGCGGCGCACTGCGATACACCGGCAAATTCGCAGGTACTTTAGGCCCCAAGATTCCCGCGCCTTCTGGTGTGTCATCCTTGGCGCCTTCCTTGACCCAGCGCTCGATGATCGCGATCTGTTCCGCCTTGAGCGGATCAGCATCCACCGGCATCTCCGGCTCAGGCCCTTTGATCATCGTCACCAGCAGGCTCTTATCGATGTCACCAGCGATGAAAGAGACCCCGGTCTTGCCGCCTTTTTGCAGCGTGACAAACGAGGACATATCGAGCTTGCCCTTGGCCTTGCCGGGGTTGTGACAGCCGGCACAGTTCTGCTTGAAGATGGGCAGGACATCTTTATAGAAGGAGACCGGTGGCGCATCAGCGATGGCTGCCGCGCTGGTCATGAGCAGGAGGGTGGTCACACTTAAGCCGGTCGCTGCCAAAGTCAGGGCACGTGAGAGAAGTCTGATTTTCACAGGACTCGTCAACCTCAAAAAGGAGTCGCCATTTTAGAAGCCGGGTGACAACGGTTCGCCTAGATCAGAACAAGAGAAGCGTGCAGGTAGCTGGCCTGATGTGAATCACACCGCAAGCCCAGCGACAGTTCTGGCGACCATTGACCCGTACTTTTGGGATCGAGCTTGCGGTCCCCTGAGGCCATACTGGCAGGGGGGTAGCAGTTGACGCGGCAAAGCACGATCTTCCACTATCAAGGTAGCCCCGCTATCGGGGGGTGTCAATGAAATTGTAAGCCCGGGCAACACTTTAGCTGTTCCGCCTGGGTACACGGGGAACGGCGACCTGCGATATGTGAACGCAATCTGCGATTGCCCTGCTGATGGATACGCAATACTCACGCCGCGTCACCTGCTTTGGTATCCTCCCATTCGCTTGACCTTTTGTTGTGCGCTTCGCTTTTTATGTTGCCACGTTCTACGCCACGAGGGTTTTCGATGTCGATACCTCCCACTTTGCCTTCCGCTCCTGCTGCTGACCTGAGCGCTGATGATCTGGCTCTACTTGGTCAGGCGCACGATGGTTACATCACGCTCTCTCACGAGATCGGCAAGGTGATCGTCGGTCAGCGCGTGATCATTCGCCAGCTTCTCGCGGCCATCTTCGCGCAGGGCCATGTACTGATTATTGGTGTGCCCGGGCTGGCCAAGACGCTGCTGGTCAAGACGCTGGCCTCGGCGCTGGGCTGGCAGTTCAAACGCATTCAGTTCACGCCTGACATGATGCCTGCGGACATCATCGGCATGGAGCTTTTGCAGCAGGATGAAACAAGTGCGGGCGGCGGCCGGGCCTGGAAGTTCAACCCCGGGCCGATCTTTGCCAACATTATTCTGGCGGATGAAATCAACCGCACGCCGCCCAAGACGCAGTCGGCATTGCTGGAGGCGATGCAGGAATACACCGTGACCAGCATGGGCAAGAGTCACACACTCGAGAAGCCGTTCATCGTGGTCGCCACGCAGAATCCCATTGAGCAGGAAGGCACGTATCCGCTGCCTGAGGCGCAGCTGGATCGCTTCATGTTCAGCTTGTGGGTGGACTATCCGAGCGTTGAGGAAGAGGAGGCGATTGTTCACGCGACGACATCGCCGATGGTGGTGAAAGTGCAGTCGGTGTTTTCCAAGGAACAGATGATGGCGTTTCAGGAACTGGTGCGGCGCGTGCCTGTATCGAAGCATGTGGTCAGTTATGCGGTGGCGCTGGCGCGGGCGACACGGCCAAATGATGTTGCTGCGGGCAAGGCGACTCAGGAGTTTGTCGAGTGGGGCGCAGGGCCACGCGCCAGTCAGTACATGATCCTCGCAGCCAAAGCGCTGGCGGTGCTTGATGGGGCGACCGCAGTGACGGCTGGGCATGTGCGCGAAGCAGCGGTGATCGTGCTGCGACATCGCGTGCTGCCCAACTACAACGCAACGGGCGAAGGCATGACCGCTGGAACGATCGTGGAAATGATTCTCAAGGAAGTGAAAGAACCCAGTTATGCGAAGTGATGAAGCGCATGCAATGGCTCAAACACCGCAGGCTTACGCCTTGCGGCTCGGATAAGGCCATCGCGTATCACTTGAAGTTTTCGAGCATCCACTGCCTTGAAGTTTTTTCGTGTTTCAGAATCGCCTCCGGCTTGCGCTCTTCAAGCTCTGGAAACAGGTCGGCGAGGATCACCGAAGGCAGCGCGGCCGCAGCCGTCTCATTGGGGTGGTACGCGTTGCCATGCGGGAAGCGGTCCGCAAAAGCCTGCGACTTAAGCAGCGGTGACATCACCGGTGCGCCATCGTCTTGAAGCTTCACAGCATAAGTTTCGTCCTTCTTTTCCACTTCGATGAGCACCATCTGCATGTCGCGGAACATCATCGGCACGCCGTCCGTTTTAGACAGCACAATGCGAGGCCAGAGCAGTGTCATTTCGCCCGCATCGTTTTTCATGGGGATAAGCCAGTTCACATCGACGCCATCGGGGTTGACGACCTGCCGTTTATCGAGCCAGTCGGTGGCGGTGATTTTCGCAGCGTATTCGTAGCCCCAGACTTTCTCGTAAAGATTCGCGAAGGTCTTGGGGTGCAGCCGTTGCAGGATGTGCATCTGTTCGTGGAGCAATAGCGGCAAGAGCGTGAGGATCGCTGCATCGTGTTTGCCATCCTTCTCTAACTTTGTCGCTCTGGCTAACACATGTGATGAGAGAACGACATGCGCTTCGCGGGTGAAGTGAGCGCCGCCTTCGAGCAGATCGGATTTCTTGATGATGCTCCAAGGTGTGCGGGCGATCAGCGGGTAATGCTTTTCCAGCACCGGCTGCACCTTGGTCAGACTCGCTTCGATGATCGCTTTGTCCTCTTCACTGAAGTCCATCACGAAGCCCGCATACTTGCGCTTGAAGTCTTCGCGCTGAGTTTCAATCGTGTCGCCTTCGGGTAGCGCTCGCAGCTTGGCAGCCATGTCGGGCAGCGTGAGCAGTTTGAAATAAGGCTCAATCTTTTCTTCCAGGATCGCGACGGCTGCTTCGTCTTTGGTGAGCAGTTTGATCTGAGGCTGCGCAGCAGTGGCGGAGCAAATCAGCAAAGCCACGATGAGGAGCGAGCGTGGAATCATGGCATTATCGTAGAGCGGAATTGCAATACATGGGCCAGGACAGGAGACTTCCCGACGAGGTCATTGCGATGCGCTACAGGTGTGACAGGACACACACCTGAAGGTTGCAAATAATAAAAGCCCGCGCAAGGCGGGCTTGATTGAAACCAATTGGATGAGGAGCGCGGGTGCTTAGCCGGGGTGGCAGACCTTGCAAACGGTGCCAGCCTTGGCAGCTTGGGCGCAGCAGGCCTTCATCGCGCTTTTATCAGCCTTGGCGTCGCAGACCGCACAACTGGACTGGCAGCCGGCAAAAAGGGATGCGGCAGTGACGACGAGCATGGCAGCGATGGACTTGATGAACATGGGAGGCTCCAGAAATGGGATTGAAAAACCGTTGCAATCAACGGACATAATCCATTATACTCGCCCGGGCCTTAATTTATTCTGCATGTATCAAGTTTCTTACTTACCGCTCTTATTCCAATAGATCTTCACGTTCTTCGTCGCTCTGCCTGCCGCGATGATCTCAGGCTTGCCATCGCCATCGAGGTCGGCCACTTTCAGATCTTCCGCCGCCATGCCGTTGTCGTCGATGAGGAATTGTTCCCACTTGCTTGCCGACTCATCGGTTGAGACAAACAACTTCACGCCGACCTTCACTTGCTTATTGGGCATACGCCAACCGACGACGATCTGGGGACGACCCAGGCCCAGCAAATCCGTACACGCCAGCGCGTGGCCTTCTTTAATAGTGTCATCGAGCACGACGCGATTGACATCATCGCCGTCCTGCGCCTTGGGCACATAGGCCACGAGCTGGCTGCCATGCATCGGCTCAACCGCGGCAACGATGGCCTTCTGCTTGAGTGCGACACCCAGGCGAACCTCGCCCACGCCTTGCGACGTGCCATTGAACGGCGCTTCGTTGGAGATCCAGCCATCGGCCTCGCGCATCACCGCGCGGAAACCTTCTTTGCCGCCGATGACCATCACTTCAGGCTCGCTCGTCTGTCTGGGATCATGCACCACTTCAAAATTATGCGTCATGTGCATCGACTCATCGACGACACTCGTCTTCCATTCACCCTTGGGATCTTTAGGCACCTCATACGCCAGCACCTTCACCGCAGCGCCAGTCCCACCCTTATTCCCCTTGCCATGCAGCGGCAGCACCACCAGCACATACTTGTCCTTGGCCTGCCTCACCCACTGCATCCGATGCGTGGTCACTTCATGATGCAGCTTCACCGCTTCCCACTTCTGCGTCGGGTCCTCTGGCCGAATCAGATAAAACACCGCGCCGCTCTTACTCTCATCATTGGTCTCGCCCGGGTTCCACATCGCACCGACTGCGATCTCCACCTTGCCGTCGCCATCGATATCGCGTGCTGCGATGCAGACGTTATCCAGTGGTGTGAGATTCACTGCGATGATGTGCTTCTTCCACGCCGCGCCCGCCTTGCCCGGATTGGCGTACCAGACGATTTCCTTTTTGTCCGCCAGCAGAATGTCCGGCTGCTTATCGCCATCCACATCGCCAATGGCCAGGCCGTAGCCGATCTGAATCTTGTCGATCTCCTGCGCTTCAAACGCAGGCTTGGGCAGCTCCGCGAAAAGCGATGTAGAACTGAAAACAGTCAAGGCCAGCGCAGCCCGCCACGGTAGAAAATCAAACATGCGAAATCTCCGGTGAGTGGAACAATGATTGTTGCACACACCGGCGATTGACGCCAGAAGAATATGTTGACCGCCGCTTGCGGCGTAGCGTCATCAGCGCAAAAACTCATATCACACAGTTCACAGCACAAACTTCCTCAGCGCCACCGCCACGCCGCCGTCATCGTTGCCTGGCACGATGTGATCCGCTGCCGCGTGTACTTGGGGCCAGGCGTTTTGCATGGCTACGCCGATGCCCGCCCAGCGAATCATGCGCTCATCGTTGGGCGCATCACCGATGGCCATGACTCTTTCGCGAGGCACGCCCAGCTCTGCCGCAACGCGCTCCAAGGCGCACTGTTTATCCGCATGAAGATGAATGATCTGAATCAGGTTCGAATCGCAGACGATCACCGACACCTTCTTGCCAAACTTACTACGGATGGCCTGGTGAATGCGGCCCATGCGATTAGGCGGCGCGAGAAACATGATCTTGGTCGCGGGCTTGTGGAGGAACGATTCGAGTGGGCCGACAAAATCAGGATTGAAATGCTTGCCGGTCTCGGTGGTCAGCTCGCTGTCTGCGTGATCGGTGTACCACTTATCGAGAATCTCGATGCTCACCACAACCAGCGGATCCACCTTGCGGGCAAACTCGACGACGCGTGCGCCGAGCTTCGCAGGCACAGGCAAATGGTGAATCACGCGGGCTCGCCGTTCATCATGAATCAGCGCGCCGTTGTAATTGATCTGCGGCGTGAACAATCCCAGATGCCGATAAATCGCCCGTACACTTCGCGGCGGCCTGGCGGTGGCGAGTATCACATGCACACCCTTGATCGCTGCCTCGCGCACGGAGTCGGCCACCTTGTGCGACAGCTTCTTATCCGAGCGAAGCAGCGTGCCATCGATATCGATGGCCACCAGATCAATGCGCGAAGCGCGAGGCTTCACCGCTTGAACAGGAGCATCATCTTCACAAAGCGTAGAACTCGACATGGCTGAACTCGACATGGTTAAATATGACATGGTGTTGATGGTAGAAATGGCGCTGCCTCCCTGGACCCGGTTCCAAGTGCTGGCGGAGCGTCCGCCTGCCTCACGTCACAATCAACTGATACCCACGGACTTTGAGCCAGAGATAGGAAGATGATAACCGGACAGGACAGTGAAGAGAAACGGATCGTGCGGGTTGTGCGGAATAAGTGGAGCAGGATGTCGGGTGCAAGGTGCAGCATTCACTGAAACAGGACACGACGAGGCGTATGCGATTGGCCTTGCAAACAGGG
>CAZYQL010000111.1:0-13742 GCA_964650055.1 uncultured Phycisphaeraceae bacterium
CATCATCACCACGTCAGCATCTTGTTCGATGGAGCCTGACTCGCGCAGATCGCTCATGCGTGGCCGATGTCCTTCACGACTCTCGGCAGCGCGGTTGAGCTGACTCAGACAGATCACAGGCACGGAGAGATCGCGGGCCATCGCTTTGATGCCGCGCGAGAGCTCGGAGACTTCCTGCTGACGCGATTCGCTGCCTGGCGAACTCATGAGCTGGAGGTAGTCGATGATGATGAGTTTGATGTGATACCGCGATGCCATGCGGCGAGCCTTGGCGCGAAGTTGAAGCAGCGTCAGGCCTGGCGTGTCGTCGATATAAAGCGGAGCTTCGCTCAGTTCGCCGACGGTCTGATGAAGACGCGTCCAGTCATCAGGCTGAATCATGTTGCGACGAAGCCGCTGCGAATCAACACCCGAGCGCGATGAGAGCAGACGCTGTGCCAGTTGCTGGCGACTCATTTCAAGACTGAAAATGGCGCAAGGCACTTTCTTATGTCCTGCCGCCACGTTCTCGGCAATGTTCACCGCGAAGGCGGTTTTACCCATCGAAGGACGAGCGGCAACGATGATCATCTCGCCGTCCTGGAGACCGTTGGTCATCTCATCCAGCTCGAAGAAACCCGTGGCGACGCCGGTGACATCGCGGCCATCTTGCGTCTCCAGCCTCGCATAGATTTCCTGAAGCAGCACATCAAGCGTCGCCACATCCGCATTGCCCGGGCCATCGGCGATCTTGAAGATTTCCTTTTCCGCTTCATCGAGCAGGTTCTGCACCGGATCGCGACTGGTGTAGGCGTTGTACAGAATGCGGCCGCTGGCATCGATAAGTTTTCGCAGCACCGATTTCTCGCGCACCAGCTTGGCGTAATAAGGAGCGTTGGTGGGATCAGGCACCGCTTCGCCCAGGCGCAGCAGGTAATCAACACCGCCCACATCTTCGAGCAAATTGTGATCCGCCAGCCGCTGCTTGATCTGCACGATGTCGATCGATTCGTGGTGATCGTAAAGGTGCACGAGTGCATCGTAGATGCCTGAGTGTTTTTGAACGTAAAAATCCTCGCTCGACTTGATGATCTCGATCACATCGCCAATGACGCGGCTGTCGAGAATCATCGCGCCCAGCAGCGCGGCCTCAGCTTCCAAGGCGTGCGGGGGCACCTTGTCGAACAGCTTGGCCAGCTCGGCGCGATCAGGTTCGAAGGATTGGCGGGCGCGAAAAGTGCTCATGCTGGCATCTTCGCAGATCGGATGGGCCAGTGCGATCAGCAGCACCCTCGAACAGGCGACAGTGGGAAAGCTGTCAACAAGCTGATTTTGCCTAAAGACAACTTCAAGTCACTTCGTGGGCTTCTTCATCTTCGTGCTCTTCGTGTTCTCGAAGTTTGATTCATCAGGATCGAGATTTCTTCGGCCACGGACGCCCGCCGTTATCGATTTCATCAACCCGCGTTCCTTTCGCTATCCTGTCGCCATGCAGTACGACTTTCGATCCATCGAAGAAAAATGGCAGAACCACTGGGCCGCGAATAAAACTTTCCGCGCCTTGAGTCCCGGCGATGACGGTTTCAATCCCGCGCAGCCGAAGTATTACGTGCTCGACATGTTCCCCTACCCCTCGGGTGTAGGCCTGCATGTCGGGCATCCCCTGGGCTACATCGCCACTGATATTCTCGCGCGGTACAAGCGGATGAAAGGCTTCAATGTTCTGCACCCGATGGGCTATGACGCCTTCGGTCTGCCTGCGGAACAGTTCGCTGTTGAACACGGTGTGCATCCGCGCATCACCACCGAAAAGAACATCGCCAACATGACCCGGCAGCTCAAAGGCCTGGGCCTGAGCTACGACTGGGATCGCTCTCTGGCGACGACTGATGTGGCTTATTACAAGTGGACGCAGTGGATTTTTCTGCAGCTCTATAACAGTTGGTTCGACCCTGCACAGAACAAGGCTTGTCCGATCTCGCAGCTCACGCAAAGTCTGATGAGTGAAGATTATTACGTGGGCCTCGATGGCGAGCTCATCAAATCCGGTATCAATGAAGATCTCGAATCCGTCGCGGGCCTGCCGATGGGCGCTCGCAAATGGCAGGAGCTTGATGCGGGACAGCAGCGGCGACTACTCGATGAATATCGCCTGGCTTATCTCGCAGAAGTACCGGTGAACTGGTGCCCGGCTCTGGGCACTGTGCTGGCCAATGAAGAAGTGACCAACGAAAACCGCAGCGAGCGCGGCAACCACCCGGTGTACAAGCGCGGCCTCAAGCAGTGGATGCTGCGCATCACCACCTTCGCCCCGCGATTGGAAGATGACCTCGCGCTGATCGATTGGCCTGAGCCGATCAAAATCATGCAGCGAAACTGGATCGGCCGCAGCGAAGGGGCGCACGTCGATTTTGCGATTGCAGATTCCCAATCGACACCCGACACCCGACACCCGACACCCGAGTCTGAATCCATCCGCGTTTTCACCACGCGCCCAGACACGCTCTTTGGCGCAACTTACATGGTGCTTGCGCCCGAGCATCCGCTGGTCAGCGCGATCACAGCGCTCCCCTACCGCACTGCTGTCGATGACTACCGCGCTGCTGCCGCCTCGCGCAGCGATGTCGATCGCGCTGCTGATACCAAAACAAAAACCGGCGTCTTCACCGGTGCTTATGCCATCAATCCGGTCAGTGGCAACAAGATCCCCATCTGGATCGCTGACTACGTTCTCACAGGCTACGGCACCGGCGCGATCATGGCGGTGCCTGCGCACGATCAGCGCGATCATGATTTTGCTGTCACGTTCAAGCTGCCCATCGTGCAAGTCATCAGCGGGCCTGCGGATTTCGATGTACAGGCCAAGGCGTGGGAAGGCGACGGCGTAGCGATCAGCAGCGCAAACGATGAAATTTCGCTCGATGGCCTCGAAGTCACGCAGGCCAAGGCCGCCATCACCGTCTGGCTGGAATCGAAAAAACTGGGCAGTGCTCAGACGCAGTACAAGCTGCGCGACTGGCTCTTTTCGCGGCAGCGGTATTGGGGTGAGCCGTTCCCGATTCTGCATGGTGAAGATGGCGAGATCGTGCCGGTGGATGAATCGGAGTTGCCTGTCGAACTTCCGCCGATGGAGGATTTTCAGCCCTCAGCCAGCGATGATCCCCATGGCCCGGTCAAGACGCCGCTGTCGCGTGCACCTGATGAGTGGAAGCATGTCACGCGCAATGGCAAGCGATATGTGCGCGAACTCAACACGATGCCGCAGTGGGCAGGTTCATGTTGGTATTACCTGCGCTTTATCGATCCGGGCAACAGCGAACGCTTCGTCGGCGAAGAGGCGCAGAAGTATTGGATGGTGAGTAGCAAGAAGGACGGCCAGCCGCATGCCGGCGGCATCGACATGTACGTCGGCGGTGCCGAGCATGCGGTGCTGCATCTGCTCTATTCGCGATTCTGGCACAAAGTGCTTTTCGATCTGGGCCATGTTTCCACGCCTGAGCCGTTTGGTCGGCTGTTCAATCAAGGATATATCCAGGCCTACGCCTACACCGATGAGCGCGGCGTTTATGTTGCAGCCGAGGAAGTCGAAGAGAAAGAGGGCAAACATTATTACAAGGGCGAAGCCGTCAATCGCCACTTCGGCAAGATGGGCAAGAGCCTCAAGAATGCAGTGACGCCTGATGAAGTGTGCGAGCAGTATGGCTGCGACACCATGCGGCTGTACGAAATGTATCTCGGGCCGCTCGATCAATCGAAGCTCTGGAACACGCGCGACATCATTGGGGTGCATCGCTTTCTTCAGCGCGTCTGGCGTAACTTTGTGAACGATGAAACAGGCGAGTTGCTTGTCGTGGATGAAGCTTGCGATGAATCGCTGCGTCGCCTGATGCACAAGACGATCAAGCGTGTCACCGATGACATGGAGCGGATGAGTTACAACACCGCGATTGCGGCGATGATTGAACTGAACAATGAACTGGTTGGCCGTAAGTCGCTGCCGCGCGAGATTGCGGAGCCGATGGTTTTGCTGCTGAGTCCGCTGGCGCCGCACATGGCGGAAGAACTTTGGGAGAAGCTGGGGCATAAGGAAGCTTTGACGTACATGCAGTGGCCCGCGTTTGATGCTGCGATGCTGGTGGAATCGACGGTGGAGTATGCCTTGCAAGTCAACGGCAAGGTGCGCGGCCGGATCACACTGGCTGCAGATGCGGATGACAAGACGATTGAAGCGGCAGCACTGCGTGATGAGAACGTGAAGCCGCTGGTGGAAGGCAAGACGGTGAAGAAGGTGATCGTGGTAAAGAAGAAGCTGGTGAACATTGTCGTGCAGTAAGCGATTCCATATAGCCCCGGCTTTAGCCGGGGTAACTCAGCGATCAGGGCTGGCGCATTTGGCTCGTACTCCCCTCCCTCTTAGGGAGGGGTAGGGGGAGGGTCGAGTCATCGATGAAAAAATATTGCTGTATTTCCCGCAGGAATGATCGGCAACGCGACCCTCCCCTAATCCCTCCTTAGGAGGGATGGGAATAAGAAAATGCCATATGCGTTTGCCTTGACTCAGCGATTTCGCAGCCAACATCATGAACGCTTCAGAAGAACACAATCCCGCCCCGCGTTCTGCCGAATCAATCACCTATTCTCGTGTGTCCACGTGGAGCAAGGTCGGCTTAGGCTTTGCGCTCATTGCCCTGATGCTGGTGGCTGTCCGGGCCTGGGGTCTGACTCATTATGTAAAAGTTTTCGAGGACTTCGCTACGGAGTTGCCACAACTGACGCTCTGGATCATGCAAGTGCCGCCGCTGGGATATCTGGCGGGATGCATCGCAACAGCGGTGATACTCATCTGGAAAGAGTTCGTACTGCGCGACAAAGGCATGACACTGATCATCAACGCGGCAGCGATGGGCGTGGCGCTGGTATTCTGGGTGACGCTTCAATATGCGATCACGCTGCCGATGCATCGTGGGATTTATGAGGTGGGCCAATGATGCGGGCAACACTTCAAGCGTATAATGCGAACATGCGAAATCTCAGGATTTTCATCCTCATCAGTTTGCTCTCGCTTTCAACAACGGGTTGCTACGAGCGCGTAATCAGCGAACGGCCTTTTGCCGGCATGGCATCGACGCGTTCCGATGTGCCTACGGCACCGGACTACAGAGAAGCTCAGGCGACATTTATTCAGCAACAGCAGGATCGCAACAGTAAACCCTTCGATCCGCTGGGCGATCTGATTTTCAAGCCCATCGGCGGCGCTGCCGAGTCCATCGGCAACATTTTCAGTGGCGGCAGCGACAAGCCCGAAGCTCGCCCCGCGGTGCAGCCGCCCGCTCGTCCCGCCACCAGTATTGGTGATTCCAGCGCCCCGCCGCCTGAGAAGCCTTAATGGTCGCCTTGATCCGCGTCTCTCATCTCAATCGGTACACTCCACTCGCATGGCTGCGCTGATCACATCCATCTGCCAAGGCCCGGTCCCGCTCATCGACATGTCACCGCACGATGACTGCGGCGCAGAATGTGTTTTCATCGGTAGAACGAGAAATGAAACGCATCCCGAGCATGGCAGACTGCTGCGGCTGGAGTACGAAATGTATCAGCCGATGGTGGAGAAACTATTGCACGCGATGGCCCAGGAAGCGGCGACAAAATGGACCTGCGGGGCAGTGCGAATCGTGCACGCGTCAGGTGCTGTACCCCTGGGGCAGCCGAGTGTGGTGATTCAGGTGCTCACCCCGCACCGCGCCGATTCCTTTGAAGCCTGTCGCCATCTCATCGAAAAGCTCAAGCGTGAATTGCCCATCTGGAAACGTGAAATCTGGGAGCGAGGCGAGACCTTCGTCGAAGGCTGGTCGGTAAACACATCCGCATCAACAAAGTCATCCACCACTTGATCGCTCAATCCAGATGCGACCTTCGCGCACCTGTACCGCATACGTCTTCACCTGATACGACTCCGCATCGGGACAGACACCCGACTTCAAATCAAACGGCCATGCGTGCCAGGGACAAATCACACAACCATCTGCGATTGCACCCGCTGACAGGCTGCCGCCCGCATGTGGGCAGTGATCATCGGTGACGCGAAACACTTCATCGCTCGTCACCGAATCGCCTTCCATGCGAAACACCGCGAAGGCATGGTTGCCATGCTCGACATAATGCCCGCCCTGGGCAGGCAGGTCGGCGATGGCGCACAAATCGATCCATTGTTCATTCACAGTGATTAGTCTCGCTCAGGATGCAGCCTTGGCCTTGAACGCCTCGCGCAGCATGGCCAGGCTCTTGGGTATGGCGGTGCGTGGGTCTTCCTTGCCTTCAAACTCCAGTGAGATGTAGCCGCGGTAGTTCACCTTGCGAACAATGGCTGCGACTTTGTTGTAATCGAGATCGAGGGTGTACCAGACGCCGCCGCCGTAATAGGTCTTGGCCTGCACGAAGACCGCCTTGGGCGCGATCATCTCCAGCTTGGGGTAAGGCTCCTCCAGAAAATTGCCCGTGTCCATCGTCACCGCAAGCCAAGGTGATTTGATCGCATCGACAATCTTAATGACCCCCTCGGGCGTACGGCCAAGACCCCAGTGATTTTCCAGACCGAGCACGATGCCGCACTTCTCCGCGACAGGCAGACACTTTTCAAAACTCTCGATGACCCAAGGGAAACCATCCTCTTCCTTGAAGCCAGGCAGCGGCGGCTCGATGCCGCGATTGGCCATGAGTTCGTCGAAGCTTTTGGTCGTGCCCCACCGGCCGGTGTTGACGCGAATGGTGGGAATGCCCAGCTTGTAAGCGAGTTCAATGCTGGCGATAGTTTTCTCGATGTTGGCTTTGCGAACTTCAGCATCGGGTGAGACAAAACCTTGATGCGTGGACATGCCGCACAGGCTCATGCCATGCACCAGCGCCCGGCGTTTAAGCTCGCGAAGGTACGCATCCTCTTTGGTGTGCATCTGCACTTCGAGGACTTCGACCGCATTGAATCCCATCTCGCCCGCCATATCGATGCACTTGTCGATTTCGAGTTTCGCTCCTTCGCGGAAGCGCCAGAAGGAATAGGTCGAGACCGCGATCGGATTGCCGCGCCAGCCGTTGGGGGTTGGGCGGGCGACCAGTGACTGTGCCTGTTCGCTCGTGGCATGTGAAGCCAGAGCCGCACCCGTGGCCAGGCCAAGTGTCGAAGACAGAAAGCCGCGGCGGGAATGGGACATGAGCAGTTCCTTTTCGATTGAAGTGGGTGCATGATACTCGGGTGAAACGGAGAAGGAGGAAGCGCACCAAGCCCGATGGTGAGGCTTGGCGAACCGTCGGGGTAAGCTGCGAAGAAATTAAGCGGATACCCGACAGCTTGCGCCCGGAAACATATCTCTGCAACAGGCTTGGGATTTTTGTCACGGGGCAATCTTCACTGAGCAATCTCCGTTCGCCAAGGCGAACGGCTAACTAGGCCGAACATTTCATCCATATTTCTTCGCTTGCTTGCGTTGCCTTTGTCGCCGATGATCCCCACCATGCACGGCACCGAACTTTTGTACGACATCGGCGTGGCAATCATGGCGGCCACTTTGCTCGGACTGGTCGCCCACTGGCTTGGACAACCCATCCTCCTTGGCTATCTGCTGGCGGGCGCACTCGTCGGCAAAGAGATCGGCTTCAAGGTCATTCACGAAGATGCCTCCATCGAAATCATCTCCGAACTCGGGCTCATTCTACTGCTGTTTATCATCGGCCTCGAACTGAATATCAAAGCGGTGCTCGCCTCGGGCAAGCAACTGCTCGTCGCGGGTTTTGGCCAGTTTATTACATGCGTTTTGCTTGGGGCTGGTGTCTTTGCGCTGTTTGGTTATGGCTTTACGGGCAATCATGCCGACGGTCTTTATCTGGCCATCATGTGCGGACTTTCCAGCACAGCCATCGTCGTCAAAACGCTCTATGACAAGGGTGAACTCGACACATTGCCCGGCCGATTGACGCTTGGCATTCTCGTTATTCAGGATGTCTATGCGATTTTCGTTCTCGCCTTTCAGCCGAACTTTGCTGATCCGAAAGTCGGGCCGATCATCATCGCGCTTTGTTCGACGGTCGCCCTGATCGTCGGCGGGTTTCTCATTTCCAAGTATGTCCTGCGCTGGGTCTTTTCATCCATCGCCAAGAATCCCGAGATGGTGCTGGCGGTCTCCATCGGCTGGTGTACTTCCGTGGCTGCGCTGGCATCGGTGATGCATCTCTCCAAGGAAATGGGCGCGCTCATTGCGGGCCTTTCCATCGCGGCGTTCCCCTACTCCATTCACGTCACCGCCAAGACGCTGCCGCTGCGCGATTTTTTCCTCACGCTGTTTTTCGTGTCACTGGGAATGAAGATCACCGCGCCGACCTGGGGCATGGTGCTGCCGGTGCTGGGCCTGATCGTGTTCGTCATCGTCTCGCGGTTTCTCTCCATTTATCCGCTCATCAAATGGTCCGGCGGCGGCAGGCGGGCCGCCTTCGTCACCACCGTCAACCTCGCCCAGATCAGCGAGTTTTCCCTCGTCATCGCCAGCCTGGGCATTCACTTTAATCACATCCAAGAAGGAACCGTCGCCATCGTCATTTACGCCATGGCCATCATGGCGGTGCTGTCGTCTTACATGATTCGCTTCAGCCATCCGCTCTATAAAGCATGGAACGGATTCCTGGGCGGCTCCGATGATTTCGTCGGCGAAGAAGGCGTCACACGCGAACACGACATCGTCCTACTCGGCTGCCATCGCACCGCACGTGCGCTCATCGAATCGCTGGAAAAGCGAAGTCCGCAGACCATGCACCGTCTGCTGGTGATCGATTTCAATCCTGTCACACTCGAAGAGCTCAAAGCCAAGGGCGTACACGGCCTCTTTGGCGACATCAGCAGCCTCGATACGCTCGAACACGCGCACCTGAGCCGTGCGAGTGCGATTGTTTCGACCATTCCCGACATGCTGCTCAAAGGCGTGGACAATTTTCTGCTCACCAAGATGTGCAAAGCAATCGCGCCCAGCGCCATCCTCATCGCCACCGGCGACGATGAGAAGCACGAGCAGCAACTGCGCAGTGAAGGGGCGAATTTCGTTTTGCGTCCCTACGATCTGGCGGGCGATCAACTGGGCAAGTTTTTACAGCAGACGCCCAAGCCGTTGATTGTCGAAAGTGAAGAGCTTGCTGCTGCTGCGACATGAGCCGCGCCATGAACTGAGTCATCGCCAATCCAAGTCCCATTGCAACTTTTACATACCTGTGACCCGATTTCGCCGATCAACGTAGAGTACTTGAGCGTAACTCTTAGATAGAATGAGGCAGTCGTGCCACTGATGCGTAACCTGCATGCTTTCGCACGACACTTAATAGGTAACCCTTTCAACGGAATTGACGCATGAACCAGATGCCTGCGTATCGCCCCTGGCTTGGAACTGTCCTGGCGTTAGCTCTGCTGACAGCCGCCTGCTCACCTTGGCCTACAGCCTTGGCGGAGGGAGAAGCGGAGGCCACGGGCACCGCGCTGGCGCCGACCATGCGCCGTCTGGCCACCACAGGCTCCTTCGACAAGCTCGGCGATCTGCTCAAGACCGAGCAGGCACGCCACAGTGATGCCAAGCTCACCGCTCTACTTCGCGACATCGATCTCTACCGCAAGCATGCTGCTGATCACACGGCTGTTCGTCGCAAAGCTTTCGACCTCGCCTACAAAAAGATGGTCGATCAGTTTGCCGCTGAAAATCTCAATGACGCCATCTTCGGCGCCATCGAAGCGAGCGCTCTCGCTGACGACACCGATATCTTCCTCAAAGATGAGAAGGTCGTCGCTCTGGTCAAGACAATCGAGGATCGCGCCAAGAAAGCCGACGACATTCACGACTGGCTCGAAGCGCTCAGCTTCTACCGCAGCATCGAACTGCTCTTCGATGACAGCTCGCTTTACTCCGTTCAGGTCAAAAAGCTCGAGCGTCAGCTTCGCCTGGTTCGCTTCTACGCGCCTGATGCGCTTCAGAAGATGTACGACCTGCGTGCCCTGAAGTTCAAGGCACTCAAAGCTGCCAGCGATGCCAAGAAGCCCGAAGGCGAGAAAAAAGTTGAAGAAGATGATGAGCCGATCAAGGTCACCGCTGAACCGTGGGAAGATCGCCTCAAGGGCATCACGATGTCCATGTTCCGCCAGACCATCAGCCGCGCTGCTCATCAGCACATCACCAACCCCGGCTACACCCCGCTGATCAAAGGTGCATTGGAATCGCTCTCCATCATGGCGCAGACGCCCGGCTTGGAAAAATCCTTCACCCGCTTCAAAGATGCTGAACGTGTCGCCAAATTCCAAGCGGGAATCAAACGTCTCCAAGGCACAATGGATGCGAACAACGCCCCGCTCAATTTTCTGCAAGCCTCGGAAATCGTCGATCAAATCACCGAACTCAACGACACCACGCTGATGATTCCCGAGCCTGTGCTCGTGTATGAACTGAGCGATGGTGCGACCTCCAAGCTCGACGATTTTTCCGCGATCATCTGGCCACACGATCTCGAACAGTTCAGCCGAAACGTCGAAGGCAAGTTCTATGGCGTAGGCATTCAGATCAGCAAGCGCGATAGTCGCCTCACCGTCGTCAGCCCGCTCGAAGGCACCCCCGCTCACCGCGCAGGCATTCGTGCCAACGATGTCATCGGCAAAGTCAACGGCGAACCCACCTCGGACTGGTCCGTCGATCGCGCTGTGCGCGAAATCACCGGCCCCGAAGGCACTGAAGTGAAACTGGGCATCGATCGTCCCGGCGAGCAGAAGACGATGGATATCGTCCTTCGCCGCGCTGAAATCGTCATCGAATCCATTAAAGGCTGGGACCACAAAGCAGGCGGCGGCTGGGATTACTACATCGATCGCGAAAACAAAATCGGCTACGTCCGCCTTTCACAGTTCATCCCGCAGTCCGTCAAAAGCCTCGATGAAGCTGTTGAAATGATGGAGAAAGACAACGGCCTTTCCGCTCTCATTCTCGATCTGCGCGGCAACCCCGGCGGCCTGCTCTCTTCCGCTGTCGATATCTCCGATCGCTTTGTCGGCGAAGGCACCATCGTCTCCACCGTCAACTCCGCCAACCGCGAAACCAAGCGCTACGAAGCTCGCGCTGATCACAGCTACCGCCGCTTCCCGATCGTCCTGCTCGTCAATCAAGGCTCCGCCAGTGCTTCGGAAATCGTCTCCGGTGCAGTGCAGGATTATCAGCGCGGCCTGATCATCGGCAACCGCAGTTTCGGCAAAGGCTCTGTGCAGGATCTGTTCCCGATGGACGGCGGCAAGGCAGCGCTCAAGCTCACGACGCAGTATTACCGCCTCCCCGCTGGTCGCATCCTTCACCGCAAACCCGGCGACAAAACCTGGGGCGTCAACCCTGACCTCGAAGTGAAAATGACTGGCAAACAGATCGGCGAAATGATCAAGTACCGCCAGGATGTGGACATTATCCGAGGCGAGAACGAAAAACCTGCCGACCCCAAAGCTGAAATCCCCACCGCCGCCAGCATGCTGGAAAAAGGCATGGATCCGCAGCTTTCGGCCGCTCTACTGGTGATCAAGACCGGCCTCGTCGCCGAGAATGTCGCCATCGCCGCGAAGGATGCTCCGGCCAAAAATCCGTGATTGGAATCTAATTCGTGTGGCACTGGCAGGCTGCTGCTTTGAGCAGTTTGCCAGTGGCGAAATGGAGAAACCCCGAAGGCACCACTGGCAAAGCCAAACGCAAACATCCCCGCACCCCATCAAACTCCTCCGTGCAGATTCACTGCCCGGAGGAGTTTTTCATTGTCACGCGTCAGCAAAAAGCAAAAGCGATCCCGATGAAACCCGCGCACCATCTGGCGCGGCGAAGGAAATCCTTGCGGCAGCGTCCACGATCCTTCACGACATTCACCGGTGCTGATGGGTGTGTCTTGCCGCAGATCGCCCACATCCTGATCGCTCAGCTCACGGCGAGGAAGCCAGGGCATAATCGCTTCACCGGTGACTATGGTTGATTGCTCCACACCTGGATCGCGCCAAGGGCCAATGGCAGCGCGGCGAAGCTGCGACAGATGCGCCCCGCAGCCGAGCGCTTGCCCCAGATCACGCGCCAGTGCCCGAACGTAATACCCGCCCTTGGCGGTCATGCGCAGCACGCTTTGATAGGGAAGATCGTGCGAGAGCCACGCTGCTTCGTGCAGATAAACCTGTGCGGGCTGCATCACGACAGTCTCGCCGCGATGCACTCTGACATAAGCACGTTCACCATCGACGCGCCTGGCACTGGTGGCATGAGGCGTCTGTTCGCGCCAGCCGACGAAGGAGGCAAGCGTTTCATCGAGCAGCGCTGGAGTGAGATGCGAAGCATCGCCGGTACGGATGACGTTGCCATGCGGGTCGCCGTTGTCGGTTTCGGTTCCCCAGCGCACGACGGCTTCGTAGGTCTTGGGAATGTCGTGCAGATAATCGAACAGCCGCGTGGCTGGTTCAACGAGAAGAAGCAGCAGGCCACTGGCGAAGGGATCAAGCGTGCCGCCATGACAGAGGCGAGGCGTCTTGCGACCGCGATCGCTGCGCAACGAATCGAGACAGCTTTTCACGATGGAAAAACTCGTCGGGCCAACGGGTTTATGGAGCAGATGGATGCCGGGTGTCATGATGGCGAAGGATATTAGCGGGGCAGCAGACGAGCCGCGACTTAACAAGTCGCGGACGCCAACGGCCTGATGGCCTCTCATTTCGCGCCATGCTTCTTCGGCTACGACGAAACACGTTCATTGTCACTTAGCGCCTTCACTCAACGATTCACGCCTTCATGCCTTGGGCGTCCGCGACTCGTTGAGTCGCGGCTCTGGATGCAGTCACTTCATCGCTTCGTGCAAAGCGCGAAGGTCATCGAAGACCATGTGTGGCCGCACGCGTCCTGCATCGACATCGCTGCGCTGAGAAACGCCGGTGAGAACCAGTGCGGTGGTCATGCCGACGCTCAGGCCACCGGCCACATCGGATTCGAGATTGTCGCCCACCAGCAGGCAGCGATGCGGCGCGACGTTTAAGCGTTGACACAGATGCAGAAAAAACTCCGGGTCAGGTTTGCCCGCGTAGTGCACTTTCTCACGAGGCAGATCGGCAGCCGTCGCAAAGAGTGCGCCCCATGCACCTGAGCCAAACTCGGGCAGCCCTTCATACATATAGACGCGATCGACGCAGCCCACGAGAAGCTCCGCCCCTTCGCGCAGGTGATGCAGCGCGCGGATGGCGCGGATGTAATCAAACTCTTTGCGGTTCTCGCGCAGATGAGTTCCGACAGTCACGACATCGCAAGGACCATGTTCGCTATCAATGAACGTGGCGATGTCGGCCAGTTCTTCTTCGAGGGCGATGCCTGCGAAGTTGCAGACGCGTGGCGCTGTCCAGCGCTGTCTGATCCAGTCGGCCATGGCGGAGCCGGAGGTGTAGATGCGCTCCGCGGGAATGTTCATGCCACACGAAGTCAGGCGGCGCACCTGATCGGCGATGGTCACCGCGCTGTTGTTGGTGACGCAGGCCAATGTTTGTTGTCGGCGCTGAATATCGCGCACCAGATCGACCGCACCATCGACTGCGCTATGGTGAGCGCAGAGGGTGCCATCGATATCAAATAGAACAGCCTCGAAGTCGGTCAGTCGCATGAGGGACATGGTAAGCGTAGATCACTGCGCTGAGGGCGCTATGTCGCCAGTGGCGGTAGGAGCGAAGCCGCGCGCGGCTTGGGGAGGCGCAAATC
>CAZYQL010000112.1:0-13641 GCA_964650055.1 uncultured Phycisphaeraceae bacterium
GGAGGGTCGAGTGCTCGATGAAGCCTTTACGAAACGCAGCACTGTTCAAGATTGAAAATCCAACCCTCCCCCAACGCCTCCCTGGAAGGGAGGGGAGTACGAGTCAATCGCGTCGCCCTTGATCCTGCCTCGCTGTCTTGCCTCTCCGTCTTACATCGTTGTCTTGCCTTGTTGACCTTGCCCCTCCGCTAGAAATCGCGCATCATGACCGCTCAAGAGCGCAGCCCGATGGCCTGCGTTTTTTTATGCACCCTGATCTGAGGTTCCGTTATGCCTGATCGCGATGAACGCTTTGTCTGCCTCGTTCCAACTCAATCGGCTGCGAACGTTGTTGTCACAACACTCTCCATGAACGGAATCGCGGCGAGGACTGTCGATCGCTTGACGGGTGGCGGTGTCCCCGGCTTGACACTCCTTGGCAGCGACAACATCGGCGGCATCGAAGTCTGGGCCGATGATCCTGCACAGGTTGAAGAGGCACGCGAGATGATCGCCCAGATGCAGCAGGAAGTCATCGATCGCGCCGAGAGTTACAAAGCCAAAGGCCCGGTGGATATCGCCTGTGATCGCTGTGACAAGAAATTGCATTTTGAAGCAGAAGCCAGAGGCACCGTGCAGGAGTGCCCGGCGTGTGGCAACTTCATCGATCTATATGAAGGCGATGATTCAATGGACTGGGACACCGCCGAGGTCGATGAGAACGATCCGGAGTTGGAGCAGCAGTAAAGTTTCGCCGTGTATGGGCAAAATGCGCTGCTTCGCCGAATTCGCTATTCTCTCCCGATGGCTTCTGCATCGCTCCCCAAGAAATCGTCCGCTCGCTACGTCGCTGCCAGCGCTATCGCTGAGGCGGCTCATCATTTTCCTGACGTCGATCCCCAGTCCATGGATGGTGCCTCGCTCGATGCCCGCGAAGGTCGGCTCGCGCTGGCCATTCATCGCACCGTGCTCCAGCGCTGGTTGACCATCGAGTTTCTGCTCAACGGCTACCTGCGCAAGCCGCTCCACACCATGGAGCCTTCGCTGCAAGGTGTGCTGCTTACCGCTGGTGCGCAGCTGCTTTTCATGGATCGGCTGCCAGCCCATGCCGTCGTGGATGAAGCAGTGAAACTGGCGCGAGGCATGGTGCGCGTCGGCGCTGCCGGGCTGGTCAATGCGGTGCTGCGCCGCATCAGCGAACTGACCGATTCCGCAGTGCGCGGCAAGCTTTGGATGCCTGCCACAGATCGCCTGCCGCTGGAAGATGGCTTCGTGCCGCTACGCGATCATTGTCTGCCGGCGTTTGAACCTTGGAGTGAATCGAGCAAGCCGCACGAACTTCACGATCTGGAAAAACACCTGTCGATTGCCACCAGTCATCCGTTGCAAGTGATTCGGCGCTGGCTTAAGGATTATGGCCCGACCAAAACAGTTGAGCTTGCAGCGATGGGGCTGCGCATGCCGCCGATTGTGGTGGCGGTTGAAGAAGGCTTTTCCGGGGAGCCGCTTGTGGAAGGCGAAGAATCGCCGCGCTGGTCGAATCATGAGCAGCCGGGCTTCATCGTCTGGGAAGGTGGCCACGCGCAGCTGACGCCGTTTCTTCGTGAGCACCCAGCTCGCCGTGTGCAGGATGTGACTGCGACGCATGCGGTCAATGCGACCGCTGCGCTAAAGCCCACACTCATTCTCGATTACTGTGCTGGTCGCGGCACCAAGACGCGGCATCTTGCGGCGATGCATCCCGAAGCTCGCATCATTGCGACGGACACGGATGATGATCGCCGGGGTGTGTTGCACGGTGCCTTCGCACACGAGATGCGTGTGGAAGTGGTGAACATTCACGAAGTGGGCAACACGATTGCGAAGACGAAATTAAATGATGGCGAAGGCGATGCGATTGTTGTCGCGACAGGCGTTGACTTGCTCCTGCTCGATGTGCCTTGCACCAATACGGGTGTGCTGGCTCGCCGACCTGAAGCGCGGTATCGCTTCAATGAAGGCACGCTCAAATCACTGGTCAAATTGCAGAAGCAGATCATCGATAAGTCGCTGCCGTTTTTGATTCCAGGCGGGCACGTGCTCTACAGCACTTGCAGCATCGACAGTTCTGAGAACCAGGCGCAGGTGCAGGCGATGATCGAGAAACATGGCTGCGAACTGATTCAGGAAACGATGACGTTGCCGCAAGGCATCGGCGCTGCTTATCGCGATGGCGGATATGTGGCACTGCTACGCAAGCCTGTTTAGTGGTGGGCGTGTGGACGACGCTGATTCACGCGGAGCGTCGCAAAGCCTTTGCTCCGCGGCTAAACGGTTATGCCTGATTGGTCGGCTTTGCTACCTGGCCCGTGCGTGCTGATTCGTAGATGGCATCCATCAGTTCCGATTGAATGACGCCATCCATTGGCGAGGTGCGTGATTGATCTCGACCTAGCATTGCATCGATGAAGTTTTCAAGCGGGGACTGGCCGCGCTGATCGGTATTGATCTTGGGATATTTCACTTTGCCGTAGGCGTTATGAACTTCGATCCACTGTCCGTACCAGCCATCGATATCGATGCGGCCGCCTGCGAAGCAGAAGGCCATGCGTGAACTTTCAGCGGGGCAGTTGCCGCCGATGGCCAGCGCAGCAAGGACACCATTTTCAAAGCGCACGTTGATGGTCGCATTGACATCGACAGGCGTATCCAGCGAATCGGTGAATGCGAAGACGGCGCTGATGCGCGACTGCACCGCCCAGCAAAGGCTGTTGAGTAGATGCGCGCCGGTGTCATACGCCATGCCACCGCCCGAGAGCGCGGGATTTTGTCGCCAGGTGCTGGTCGTCCACTGTCGCCAGTTCTGGCTCAGGTGAGCGGTGATGATTTCGAGTTGTCCCAGGCCGCTAGTGCCGTGCGGGTCGGCGATGACCTGCCGCAGGTAAGCGAACTCGGGTGTGCAAGGCGTGTTGTAGCCGATGGTGAGTATGCGGCCGGTCTCTTCGACTTTTCTCTTAAGCGCCCAGGCATCGGCAGCCGCGGTGACCATCGGCTTCTCCACGAAGACATGGCAACCTGCACTCAAGGCAAGCATGGCATGTTCAAAGTGCAGCTTGTGCGGCGCGGCGATAATCACGCCATCGGGCTTGTGCTTCGCCAGTGCAGCGGTCAGGTCGGTTTCAACTGCGGGAGTTGTCGCCGCTTGCCCCATGTGTTTTGCGATGAACGTGCTGACGATTTCTTTGGAGACATCGACGCAGGCGACGACGTTGGCATCAGCATGATTGGCGAGTCGAGCGGCGTGATAGCCTGCGAAGCCGCCGCAGCCGACGATGAGAATTTCAAGAGGCGTTTGCATGGGGCGATGATATCGGCACTGTGGCTGATGATGATGCGGCGGCGTGCGGATTGAGGTTGGCAAGCGTTCAAGAACAGCAGGTTTCGCGCTCCTGTGGCGATGTGTCTTTTTCGGTATGATTCGATTGTTCGTCGGGCCGATCTGCGGGAGTTTTTGCTTATGAAGTTGATGGCGCTTGGTTTGATGCTGTTCGTCGTTTGCACACCACTATCGCTTCAAGCGGCGGGCGATGACAAGCCGGCCTTGGCGGGCGTCGGCGGCGCAGCAGGCATCGGTCAGTATCCGCCTTCCACCTGGGGCGTCGCCGCCACCACGATTCGCAATCCCACTTCAACCGACCAGCACCTGCTGGTCACATTCAATTTCGAAGAGACGCCCACGCTTCAGTTTGCTGTCGATGTCTGGATTCCCGCCAAATCCAGGCGATCCATCTGGATGCCCATACGCACCAATGGATTTGAAGTGCAAGAATTCAATGCGGTTTCGCTGCCGCTGCGTCAGCAACTCTTTGATCGCAGCAGCGGCAAGGAGATTGAACTGGGCCAGGCCAGCGGCCTCATCACCGCAGCACGCGATCGCTGGATCACGGGCATGCTCTCCGATGCCGATGATGCAGATGACGATCAGATCAGCGTAGCGCTGGCGATGCGCCGCGCTGTCGAGTACAGCCAGCGCATGGCTTACCTCAATGAACGCGCATTGCCCACGATGGTCGCCGGTTGGCAGGGCATGAATGGACTCGTGATCGCCAAGGAAGAACTGGCGCTCGACTCGGCGCAGACGCAGGCGCTTAGGCAATGGCTTTTGTCGGGCGGCAAACTGTGGGTGATGGTGGATCAAATTGATCCGCAGGTCATGGCTCAGCTCCTGGGCGAGACGTGGACTGTGGAAGTCGTCGATCGCGTGCCGTTATCGACTGTGAAAATCGAATCAGCCAGTGCGCAGCTACCCACCGATCATCTCATTTCGCTTGATGATGAATTGGTTCTTTCCGTCGATGGCCAAAAGATCATCACACTTCCTCAAGACGAAGGGGCACGCGGCAAAGCGCTCGATACAGTTCGCAAACATCTGGACAAGCTGATGAGCCGTAGCGATAAGCGCCAGGGCGATCGCTTTGCTCTGCGAATCACCGGCGCTGTTCCTGGCGATGTGGTGACCGATGTCATTGACGCTGTTCGCATTGCCGGTGGCGTCGATGCGGTGGTCACACGCGATCATGAGAAGCCTGTCGATTTTGTCCGTGTGCTTCAGCGTGATTTTGAGGTGGTGCATACCGTCAACGGCTGGCCCGCATCCCTGCGTAAGCCGGTGGGCAAAGGTTGGCTGATGCTCACGACACTTGGATCGCGCGGCTGGATGGAACCGAGACTTGTGCCGCAGAACAATGTCGATGGCACTGAGGCGAAAGATGACAAGGGGCGGCGCATGATGACGCGTGGGTACATCGCTCACCGGCCGATGCGCGACCTTGCGGATTGGTTTCATCAGGATCGCCGAGAGCAGGTGCTTTCGCCGGCTGCTTTTAATGATTACGTCGGTCAGCAGATTGGCTATTCGATTGTCAGTCGCGGCGTGGTGCTTTGGGTGCTGGCGGCGTTCACGCTCTCGCTCTTTGGCGCTGGCATGTGGTTTTCTCGCAGCGGACGTCTGGAGCATCTGGCATGGGTGGGCGCAGCGATGGCGCTGGTGGTGACGCTCGTTCTGATCGTCGTAGGGCAGGCCAATCGCAGTTCGGTGCCGATGACCGTCGCACAGGCGCAGTTTGTGCAGATCGCTTCCGATCAGCAGCAAGCCAGCAGCAACGGACTCATCACGATCTACAACGATGGCACCGGCGAAGCCAACGCGACGCTGGGCTCAGAAGCGGGCGGCCTGATTCTCCCGGCTGACCTCTCCGAAAATCTGACGCGCAAAGTGCGCATGGTGTGGACCGATTTCGATCGCTGGCACTGGGAAAATATCGGCATGCTCAGCGGTGCCAATACCCGCGCCATCTTCGAGCATGTCACGCCGCTCAATAAACCTGTGGATGCGAGACTCACCTTTAACGATCAAGGCGCAGTGATGCGCGTGCGCACAGGTGATCTTGGCGCGATGTCCAACCTCCTCATCGCCACGCCTCACGGTGTCCTCGCCACGCGCTCAGGCAGCGAAGGCGCGCTGCTGTCGTCGCAGAACGATACGCTGCCCGCAGGCCAGTTCAGTGGCGCGGGTGTGATTGATGACATGCAGCGGCGCAGGCAGGATGTGCTGCGACTGCTCATCGGGCAGCAGCAGGAAACTGCGGGCAAGCAAGGCAAAAGCGGCTCGCCTTCGATCGCGGGGGTGGGCATTCCCGGGCGTCAGCGCTCGGTGCCGTTTCCTGATCGTCCGACTGTGCTGGGCTGGGCCGATGCACTGCCGATGGGCTTCACGCTGCCCGATGCCAAGCAGCAACTAGGCAGCGCACTGGTTTCAATTCCCATCACCATCGAGCGGCCGGCTGATGGAACAAAGGTGGCGATTCCCGCCGCGTTTCTTCCCTATCGCGTGGTGCGAGGCATCTACGGCCCGACGCCTGCAATCTTCGTGGAAGAGCAGCGAATATGGAATAACACCAGCGGCCCCGGCACGCTGCCATTGTCCTTTCAAATTCCACGCGAACTGCTTCCAATCAAACTCGATGGCGCCACGTTTCGCCTGGACATTGGCGGCCCCAATACGGTTGTTGAAGTTCTTGTAGAACGCGATGGCACGCTTGCGGCGCTGATAAAGAAAGAGTCGTACGATGGCCTTATCGAAGTTGCCGTACCTGCGGGCGATTTGAAGGTGAGCGCCACCGGCGAGGTGCTCATCGTGGTGCGGGTTGGCTACATGAATCCAGAAGAGCGCACGCTCTGGCAGATTCGCTCGGTCAGTCTTGAAGTGCAAGGCACGACGACTGCGCCATGATCGTGCTATGTCCGACTGAGGATCGCCAAGCCTTCACTCAAGCAAGTTCGCCTGACATGCAAGCCGCTAAGCCATGGAGTTTACGATGTCCGATCAGCCCGCCATTCAGATTCGAAACCTCACCAAGAAGTATGGCGAGTTTGTCGCGCTGGATGATTTATCCATCGAGCTTAATCGCGGCGAGATCCTCGGCTTCATCGGCCCTAACGGCGCAGGCAAAACCACAGCGATCAAAATTCTCGTCGGCCTGGCCAAGCCAACGTCCGGGAGCGCCATCGTCGCTGGCTGTGATTGCTCCAAGGATGTGCAGACGCTCAAGCAGCGCATCGGCTACATGCCCGACACCTTCGGCGCTTACGACAACATGCGCGTCCATGAATATCTCGATTTCTTCGGCGCTGCTTTCAAAATCCCACGCGAGAAACGGCGAAAGCGCATTGATGAAGTGATGGATATCGCCGGTGCTGCCTACATGAAGGATCGCTATGTCGAAAGTCTTTCGCACGGCATGAAACAGCGCGTCGCCATCGCTCGCACACTGCTGCACGATCCGCAGGTTCTGATTCTCGATGAACCCGCCAACGGCCTGGACCCGCAGGCCCGCATCGAGATGCGGCAGATTCTGCTCAGGCTTGCCGACATGGGCAAGACGCTCATCGTCACCAGCCACATCCTTCCCGAACTTTCGCGCATCTGCAACGTCGTCGCCATCATCACGCATGGCAAGCTCCGCGCCTTTGGCACGCTCGATGACATCCTGCGAAAAGTCAGGCAGCGCAGGTTCATGCAGATCGTCATGGTCAGGCGCGAACAGGTCGAGCCGATGGCCACGCTGCTGCGGCAACTGCTGAGCGATGAATCGGAAGTAACCGTCAGCGAACAGGAATCGGAAATTCGTCTGGCCACGAGCATCACTGATGAAGTGATGTCAGGCATCATCGGTAAGGCATTGCAACAGGGCCTGCTCGTCGGACAATTTCATGAGGTGCCGATGGATCTGGAGGATGCATTCCTAAGTGTTACGCGACAGGCGAATACGGCAGTTGCTGCAGCATCGGCGAAGGCGTGATGTTGTCGCCGCCGACAACTGCAACTTTGAACTCAGAACTCTGAACCCGGAACTATTTCTTAGTGTTCACCAACCCCATCATCTCCCGCGAACTCATCGGCATGCTGCGCACCAAGAAGGCCCTGGCCTGGCAGGTCGCTGTCGTGGGCATCCTCTCGATGCTCATCGTCATTCGCTGGCCCAGTGAGGCGATGGTCAACACCAGCGGGCAGCAGGCCAAAGCGGTGCTGCGCATCTTCGGCTACGGGCTGATGGTCATGATCGTCATGCTCGCTCCGGTCTTCCCTGCGTCCAGCATCGTCCGCGAAAAGCAGCGGGGCACGCTCGCGCTGCTGCTTAATTCGCCGATGAGTCCGTGGTCGATCCTCATGGGAAAACTCGTCGGCTCCATGGGCTTCATCATGTTGCTCTTGCTGCTGACTCTGCCCGCCGCGGCTGCCGCCTTCACGATGGGCGGCGTCGATGTGATGCAGGTTGTCAGTGTCTATCTCATCCTCACGCTCGTTGCCCTTCAATACGGCACCATCGCGCTCTACATCAGTTCCAAAGCGGGCAGTATGGATGCAGCGCTGCGCATCACCTTCGGCGTGGTGCTGACGCTGGCGATTCTTCCGCTGATCTTGAATGAGTTCGTGCCGCGCGATCAGCCGATGCCCTTTGGGCCGATCGCGTTTCTTGAGTATCTGAGTCATGTGCCACAGTGGGCGGATAATCAGAAGTTTGCCTGGCTGCCGCATGGCGCGGCTTCATCGGCGTTTTCAGTCATTCTCTATGTGATCCTGACCATCACCTGGCTGAGCCGTTTTTTTTCACCTGCACCAGCCATGACGGCCATCCTGCGCGATGATGCGGTCATCGGTGCATCAGGCGCAGACAGCAGCGGGGCGGCTTGGCGCTTTGCTATCGTCGCTGCGATTTCCAGCGCCATTTTCCTCTGGCTCACAGCGCGTCGTCTTCGCCCGGGCATGCTCGATAGTGCGCGGGATGCCGGTCGTGTGACTGATGAACAGTCAACGAAAGTGAAAGCCTATCGTCGGTTCATGTTCATGTGGTTCTTCGATCCCAATCGCCGCAGCCGCATGATCGGCCCGTTCTCGAATCCGGTGATGGTCAAGGAATTTCGCACACGCCGATTTGGTCGTCTGCACTGGCTCATGCGCTTGGGCGCGGTATGCGTAGTGCTGTCGCTGGGACTCATGTTTGCTTCGACGGAAAAAACCGATGGTCGCATTGATGCGGTGATGCCCATCCTTGTATTGCTTCAGTTCAGTCTGCTGCTGCTGGCGACGCCTGCGCTGGCGGCTGGCCTCATCAGTTCCGAGCGCGAAACCGGCGGCTGGGCGCTGCTTCAGGTCACGCCCATGTCCGCCCTCAAGATCGTCACCGGCAAACTGATGAGCGTGTTCATCACGCTGCTCCTGCTGCTCATCGCCACACTGCCCGGGTACTTCGTCATCATCTTCATGGGGTCGCAAGGCACAGGTGCCGCGGAACTCGGTACGCCTTTGGAATGGCCCGGCAAACTTGTGGAGGTGATCACCAGTTCGGTGCACACGCAATCGGTGATCAATGTGCAGATATCCCTGCTGCTGATGGGTGTGTTCGCGGTATTGCTTAGCGCTGCGATCAGCGCGTTTATGAAACGCACTTCGACAGCCACTGCGATTTCATATGCCGTGCTGGGTGTGATTTGTGTGGGCACGATGCTCGTGCGCTTTGCTGAGGATGCGCCGTTCTCGCACACCACCGTCGAGTACGTGCTGACGGTCAATCCGCTGGCGGCAGTGCTCACGCAGATCAGAGCGCCGATGTTTACGGATTATCCTTCGGTGGCGCCCCTGAACCGTTATGTCATGCTCGTGGGCTGTGCCATCTGCCTCGTCGCCCTCATTCTTCAAGTCCGCGTTCTCACACGCCCTCAGTGATGCAAACTGCCATGCTCCATTCGTTTCATCCAACGCGTTTTCTGTTTAGTCGCCTCAGCTCACACGGCTGCACGCTGCTGTCGCGCTTGTGCTTCTTCTTCGTGTTGTCGCTTTTGCTGCGGCCAGATTCTGTGAAGGCGATGGATGATGTTTCCCCTGCGGATATCCAGGCCAGCATCGACTGGCCGATGTATGACGATCCTTTTTTGCCTGAGATTCCACTGATTTATGTGCATGATGTCAGGCTAAAAGACATCTGGAGTGCATCGCTCAAGCAGCCTGATGTGGAGACGCGCCGCCGGGCTGCGTATGAAATCGGCATCGCTTTTGAGAAGGGCATGAGAGATCTTGATGAGTTCGTTCAACCGCTCATCGCTCAGATGGAGGCCGCCGATGCTCACCCGGCCATGATTCTTGCGGCTGCCAGAACGCTGATCCTGCTGGATGCAAAATCAGCTGCCGATGCGATTTTCAAACACAACGAACTCGGCGCAGCCAGTGGCGTCATGCGCGGCGGCACGATCGGCAATGAGGTTCGCACAGGCGGCATCGAGTTCGTCCTCATCAGCGACTGGGCCTTGGCGAAATGGAAACACGCGCAGGCCATGGAAACCTGGCTCAAACGTGCTGTCAATCCGGCAACTTCGCCACGTGTTCGCTCTTCCGCCATCACCTCGCTGGGCGCATCAGGGCACGCGCTCGCTGCCAAGGTGATCATCTCAATCGCGCTCAATCGTCAGTACGAACCGCAGTCGATGAGGCTTCATGCGGCTCGCGCCGCAGCAGCTCTGCGCGATGGTGAGCTTGGTGACGATCTCGCGCCGCTGCTTGATGGCTCGCTCATCGATCGCCTCGTTGCAGCCTCTCTTCTTCAGTCGCATAAAGATGACGCAGCCATTGCCGTGCTCCTGAAACTCGCTGAGGATGCGGAGCCTTCCGTCGCCACACTCGCTCTGGAACGGCTACTCGCGCTCAAGCCTGAATCGGTCTGGCCCATGTCGGCGAAACTACTGCGAAGTGATGATGCAACGCTTCGCCTCATCGGTGCCAAAGCGGCCACGATTGAGGGTTCCGCGCAGGCCATCAGCACTCTTGCTCCAATGCTCGATGATCTGAGTCCGGTGGTGCGCACTTTTGTTCGCGATGCCATGATTCAGTTTGACAAAGTCGCTGCGCTCTCGCCGCTCGTTCGTGATCTGGCCACGAAGCATCTGCAAGGCTCCTCCTGGCGGGCCATCGAACAGGCAGCCATCATTCTCGGCAAGGTCGATCACGAATCTTCATCGCCTCGCCTGATTGAACTGCTCGCGCACAAGCGCGGCGAAGTGCGCATGGCTTCGATCATCGCGCTTCGCCGAATCGCTCTTACTGATGCTGCTCAGCTCGACGCCATCGTCACTCACACGGGCAAAGAAGCCGACGTCTGGCTGGTGACGATGAAGCGTGCCATGGAGCAGACGCATCTGCCTTTCATCGTCAATGGTGATAAGGATCGCGAACTTGCCCAGCTTCTTCAGCTCCTGGGCCTGGCTCGTCACATGCCCGCGCAGAAACTGATGGAACGTTTCGTGCCCAAGAAATCAGGCTTCTGGAACGAAGCGCGATCGGCAGCGATTTGGTCCATCGGCTTGCTGTACGAGGACAAGGCCAACGATCACTTCACTAAGGAATTCGTCGCTCGGCTGTCTGATCTGAATCCCAATGATCCCGAACTACTGGGCGTTCGTCGCATGGCGGCGGTGTCGCTGGGCCGCATGAAGGGCCAGGGCGGCGTCAAAGGCCTGGAGGTATTTTATGAACTGGAGCGCACCAGTCGGCAGGTGGGCGGCGCCTGCCGTTGGTCACTGATGCGTATCAAGGGCATCGAGTTACCACCGCTGCCTGCGCGCGAGACCACCGAGTCGGGCTGGTTTATTCAACCGCTCAATGAACCGGCCCCGAACAAACCTTAGCCTTTGATCGTCTATTGCCGCGCATGATTCTCTCCTCGTTTCATCTCGTATCACGGTAGATCATTCCATCATGTCCACTTCATTTGATTGCATCGTCTGCGGCTCTTGTGTTGTCGATCTGCTGTGCAAGCCGGTCAGTCTGTCGCAGCCTATTGGTGCGGGCCTCTTGCACATTGTCGATCCGGTGGAGCTGACCGCCGGCGGCATCGTCTCCAACTCCGGCATCACGATGTCGCGCATGGGCATGAAGGTCTCCGCGTTTTCCTACGTGGGCAACGACGGCTGGGGCCCAGTCGTTCGCAACCTCTACCGCGCCGAAGGCGTGAACGATTCGCTCCTCTTAACGCATCCCACTGCTGCAACGAGCACTACTGTCGTTGCCATTGATGCCACCGGGGAGCGCAGCTTTCTTCACTGTGTCGGCGCACCGAAACTGCTTAATGCTCAGGCCTTCGCAGATAACATGGACACCATCGCCCGCAGTCGTATGCTGCTCGTGGGCTATTACAGTCTGATGCCCAATCTCGAAAGTGATATGGCTCAGGTCTTCAAGGAAGTGCGCTCGCGTGGTTGCAAGACGGCGCTCGATGCGGCCGGTCAAGGCGGCACGATGTCGCCGCTCTCCGATGTGCTGCCGCATCTGGATGTGTATGTGCCATCCTTCGCAGAGGCTTCGCATCAGACGGGTCACGAAGACCCGCGCAAGATCATCAAGACCTTTCGCGACTGCGGCGCTCCAGGCATCGTCGGCGTCAAGCTCGGCAAACTGGGCGTGATGCTCAGCGCTCAAGCGGGGGAGTATGTGGAGGTGCCGATTGTCACGCCGCCTGGCCCGGTCATCGATACGACTGGTGCCGGCGACAGTTTTTATGCAGGGCTTCTCACTGGCCTACTCAAGGGCTTGCCGCTGCATCAGGCGGGCAAACTGGGCACTGCCGCGGGTGCCTGCTGCGTCACCGCGGTAGGCGGCTGCACCGGCGGGCGTAGCTACGAAGAAACCGTAAAACTTGCGGGTTTCTAAAGCATCTTCGCAACATCGCAACGGTAATTCACTATCATGTCGCGCTTCGCATGCTTTTCTAGCTGCGAAATTCCATCGCACATTCCTCTGAAAGCAATCGCCATGGCTAAGAAGAAATCATCGACCTCGACTAAATCCGCCAAAGCAGCGCCCTTCAAAGGTGGCCCGGTCTCGAAATTCATCAAGCACAACTATCGCCACTTCAACGCGGCAACGCTCGTCGATGCTGCGGACGCCTACCGTACACATCTGAGCCAAGGTCGCAAGATGCTCCTGGCCATGGGCGGCGCGATGAGCACAGCGGAACTGGGGCTGACGCTGGCTGACATGATTCGCCAGGACAAGATTCACGCCATCTCCTGCTCAGCGAATAATCTTGAGGAAGACATCTTCAATCTCGTGGCTCACGATCACTACGTTCGCATTCCGCACTACCGGGATCTGACTCCTGCTGATGAGCGCAAGCTGCTCGATCAGCATCTCAACCGCGTGACCGACACCTGCATCCCCGAAGCCGAAGCGATCCGCCGCATTGAAAAACACATTCACAAAATATGGGACACCGCAGAAAAGAAGGGCGACCGCAAGCTGCCTTATGAATTCTTTTATGACCTCGTGAATAGCGGCGTGCTCAAGCAGTATTACCAGATCGATCCGAAAAACTCATGGGTGCTCGCTGCGGCGAAAAAGAACATCCCCATCATCACCCCCGGCTACGAAGACTCTACCCTGGGCAACATCTTCACCGGCTACTGCCTGCGCGGCGAACTGAACCCGTCCACCATGAAGAGCGGCATTGAGCAGATGATGTTCTTCTCCGACTGGTATCAGAAAAACTGCGGCAAGTCCGGCGTCGGCTTTTTCCAGATCGGCGGCGGCATCGCGGGCGACTTCCCCATCTGCGTCGTCCCCATGCTCCAGCAGGACATGGAAATTGATGTACCGTTCTGGTCCTACTTCTGCCAGATCACCGACACCAACGAATCCTACGGCTCCTACTCCGGTGCCAACCCCACCGAAAAAATCACCTGGGGCAAACTCGACGAAGACACCCCCAAGTTCGCCATCAACTCCGATGCAACGATCGTGGCCCCGCTGATCTTCGCTTACGTGCTAGGTAAGTGATCAAGTCGCCGCTTGCGGCTTCGCTCCGAAACCGTGAAACAGAAACCCGCCCGATGATGGCGTTTGACTCGCAAGCCAAACGCATCTAAATTTCACAGTCCTGAATCCGTTTGCAAAACGCATGGTGGGCGTAGCTCAGTTGGTTAGAGCATCGGGTTGTGATCCCGAGGGTCGGGGGTTCGAGTCCCCTCGCCCACCCTTATAAGAAAAGCCCTGGTCATTGCGACCAGGGCTGTTTTTCTATCTTAGCGTTCATGTCGCATTCGTTTGAACTCATTCTGCAGATGACGGCAAGTCCC
>CAZYQL010000113.1:0-4054 GCA_964650055.1 uncultured Phycisphaeraceae bacterium
GTTTCCCCGGCTAAAGCCGGGGCTATATGGGGCGCACTTGCATACGCCTCCCTCTTTCGTTTCCAATACCCACATGAATACCGCGCTCTATCACCAGTGGCTTGTCCAGCTCACATCGCTACCCACCGCCGCAGGCTGCGAAGATCGCGTCATCGCATGGATTGAGCAATGGGCCAAACAGCGAAAATATTGCAAGCTGTCGCGCGATCGTTACGGCAACATCACACTGCAATCCACACCTGCGAAGCGCTCGACATCAGCAGCGCTGCCTCCAATCTATTTCACCGCTCACATGGATCATCCTGCGTTTGTGGTGCGCGAGATTCTAAGCGACAAGGAACTGCTCGCTGACTTTCGCGGCGGCGTTGAGGCGAGCTATTTTGCTGATGCGAAAGTATTTCTGTGGCGGAACCAAAGCGAAAAAGCGGGAAAGCGAGAAAGCGAAAAAACGCAGCGGACGGGGAAGATTGTGGAGATGACGCCGCCGGTGCCGGGCAAGACGCTGGATAAATCGGTGCGCGTGCGATGCATTCAATCTCATCACGCAGCCGTCGGCGACATTCTCACCTGGCACCTTAAACCCACCGCGATTCGTGGCGATCGTGTGAAAGCTCCCGCCTGCGATGATCTGGCCGGACTTGCTGCTGCGCTGGCAGCCTTCGATGCGATTCATTCAAAGCCGCTGCGTCCTCGCCGCGCTGCCACTGCCCCTGCCTCTGCCCCTGCCGCTGCTTCTGCCGCTGCTTCTGCCCCTGCCCCTGCCCCCGATGTCCGCCTTCTTTTAACTCGCTGCGAAGAGGTCGGCTTCATCGGCGCGATAGGAGCGTGCAAAGCGAAAACGATTCCGCGCAAAGCTCTGGTCATCGCACTCGAAAACAGCAAGAGCTTTGCCGAGTCGCCCATCGGCGCAGGCCCGATCGTTCGTGTCGGCGATCGCACCTCCACCTTCGACCCCGATCTGACTTACCGCATCGGCATGATCGCGCAGGCTCTGGCAACCGAAAATAAATCCTTCCAATGGCAGCGCAAGCTCATGACCGGCGGCACATGCGAAGCCTCCGCCTATCAATCCTTTGGCCACATCGCCACCTGCATCTGCCTGCCTCTGGGCAACTATCACAACATGAACGAAGCAACAAAAAAGATCGACCACGAAATCATCAGCCTGTCTGACTATGACAATCTAATTCACCTGCTCGTGGCTGTGGGTGAGCGCTTGCACGATCCAAAACTGGCATCGCCGTTGAAACCCAGGCTGGAGAATCTTTTCAAATCGCGTTCAGGATTGCTGTGATAGTGCTGATGCTGATCTTTGTAATCGCAGCGTCCTCGCTGCGCGGCTGTTAAAGACAGAGCAACCACACGTACGCTGGAAGGTCGCAAATTCCCGTGTTCAATGGAAATTCTCTATTGACTTAACGTTTATAATATGTTAAACTATGCCAGATATGATCGGCTCAACCCTCCCTCTCTTGTTGGAGCCTTTGCCATGACCAAGTATATCCGAGCCGCAAGGCGTAAGCCTCCGAAGTCACGAAGCGCCTTGTGTCCCCCATCCTCCGCAGGCTTACGCCTAGCGGCTCGGACGAACGCGCAGGCGATTGCCTTGGGCTGCGCTAATGTGGCATGAGGGTTGGGGGGTAGACGTCTACCAGTTTACCCCTAGACACGACCTAACCTTAGCATTGATAATGAATTAAAGCGGTGGACACAAATGAAAAATGCTCAAGGTAGACAAATCCGGGGGCGGGCACATGCGATGATCCTGCTATGAAGACCCCTTTGTGTATTTTTTCCGCGATTCGCTACAATCCGAAATCCACTGTGGGGATACGAGGACAAGGAACAGTATTTGAAGGTTTTATCATGGCGTATTACATCGGCATTGACTTGGGTGGAACGAATATCAAAGCAGGCGTGGCTGATGAAAACGGCCGCGCTCTGGCGAAGGTATCCGTCCCGACAGGTGCCGACAGTGGCCCGGATGTAGTGATCAATAACATGGCTGACGCCGCTAAGCAGGCCGTCGCCAAGGCTCAGGTGAGCATGGGCCATATCGACTACATCGGCGTTGGCGCACCGGGGCCGGTCAATTTCGATGCAGGTGTCGTGCTGGCTGCACCCAATATGCCGGGTTGGAGAAACATCCCGCTACGCGATCGCATCGCTGAAAAACTGGGCCGACCTGCTGTTCTTGAAAACGACGGCAACGCCGCCGCCTTCGCCGAACTCTGGGCAGGTGCCGGCCGCGATCCTTCCATTCGCCATCTTCTGATGCTCACCCTGGGCACAGGCATCGGCGGCGGATTCATCGCCAACGGCAAGCTCATTCGCGGTGCCCACGGCTACGGCTCTGAGCCTGGCCACATCATCGTCAACCCCGCCGGCTCGCGCCACACCTCAGGCTCGCCCGGCTGCCTCGAGCAATACGCCTCCGCCTCCGCCTGTGGCCGCAGGGCTGCACAGCTCATCGAAGCCGGCGAAACCACCACGCTCAAAGCTGTCTATGACGCCAATAGCAAGCACGTCTCCGCCAAGGATGTCTTCGCTCACGCCAAGGCTGGCGATGCACTGGCTGAGCAGATCGTCAGCGAAGTGACGCAGTATCTGGGCATTGCCTGCGTCAATCTCTGCCGCATCTTCGATCCGCAGATGATCGTCTTCGCAGGCGGCATGATCCTGGCCGGTGATGACCTGTTCGATCGCGTCCGCAAGGTCTTCGAAGATTTCACATGGTCCATCGGTTCGCCGATCCCTGAACTGGTGCCTTCACAGCTTGGCAACGATGCAGGCTTCATCGGTGCCGCTGCGGTGGCCAGAGACAAGCACACCGGCGGGCTGCGGTAAGGTCTCAATCCCAGATTATTCAAAATGCTTCTCCGCGACGAGACACAACCGTGAGGGAGTGGGGTATTCGCTTCGTTCAATCCCGCTTCCTAACGGGCGCGGCTCGTTGCGGATGTTTCCTGTTTTCATGATTTTCCGCTTCCCCGCTTTTCCGCTTTTCCGCTTTTCCACCTCCCCCTTCTGTCCAGCATTCTTAAGACACCCCTCGTTTAGACCGACGTTACTGGAAGAAGCGCCGGGTCTGATTCGCCTCATCATCCGCTCCGGGTGATATCGCTGAATCAATGAAGGGAAGAAGCGAGGATGAGAGAAACATCTGTCAAAAGCGAGCTTGAGCTTTATCTGCGCGAGATCGATAAATCCAAGCTGCTCACTGCGGAGCAGGAGCGCGAGCTCTGTTGGAAGATCATGCACGAGAACTGCCCGCAGGCTCGCGATCACATGATCCGTTCCAACCTGCGCCTGGTGGTGAATCTCGCCAAGCGATTTTCCAATCGTGGTCTGCCGCTTCAGGATCTCATTGAAGAAGGCAACCTCGGCCTGCTGCGTGCGGTCGAAGCATTTGATCCCGATCAAGGGGCGCGCTTTAGCACCTATGCATCATGGTGGATTAAGCAATCGATCAAGCGCGCGCTGATCAATGCGGTGCAGCCGATTCATATTCCCGCTTATATGGTTGAACTGATTGCCCGCTGGAAGAAAGCGTTTCGCGACCTTGAAGATGAACTGGGAAGAACACCTTCGACGCAGGAACTTGCGGTGGCGATGGAGCTGACGCCCAAGAAGGTGCGCATCGTCCGCAAAGCGGTCCGTGCCTTTCAGCGACCTGCGCAGTCATCAACGGGCGCTGACCGCGAAGGGGTCGCCCTCGCTGAACTGCTCACCGATACCAAGACGCCAGCGCCTGAAGATCAGGTACTCAACAACGACGATCTGGAAACCATTCAGCAGCTTCTGGACATGATCGATGAGCGCGAAGCGACGATTCTGCGCCTTCGCTTTGGCCTCGATGGTGAAGAGCCGTTGACGCTTAAAGAAGTGGGCCACAAGATCGGCCTGACCCGCGAGCGCGTTCGTCAAATCGAAATCGAAGCCCTGCAAAAGCTCAACGAACGGCTCGAAAGCGATTCGCCCTTCGCAGCACAGGTCGGCCAGACCAAACGGCGTAGGCGCTCACGCAAGCCGATGAACAACATGGCGCAGGATG
>CAZYQL010000113.1:4154-13633 GCA_964650055.1 uncultured Phycisphaeraceae bacterium
CAGACCAAACGGCGTAGGCGCTCACGCAAGCCGATGAACAACATGGCGCAGGATGCCCACGATTCGCTGATCGATGCAGCGCCTGCAGCGTGAGCGAGTGATGCTTTTGGATCAGTCTGCCTTGACCGATCCCCTTCTGTGCCGCAGCCCGATCACCGCCATGCCAGCGAGTACGAGCAGAACACTTCCAGGCTCTGGCACACTGGCGGCGGGATTCACTGGCGGATCGTCATCGTCATCATCTTGTAGCACTGCTGACTGCAACGCAAAGACCATGTCAAAGGTCGACCCGGTCGTGCTTCGCTCAAGGCGATGATGAGCTCCAGGAGAAATCGGGCTTCCTGCATCGCTGAACTTAAACCAGTCAAAAGGACTGACCAATAATCCGCTTGGGTTCGCATCGGTCACATAAAAAAAGAAACCATAGGCAGTGGCGGGATCGAGCGCGATATTCTCCACATCGAACACGATATAGTTTCCGCCGGCATCATTTGGCTTGGGGCCAGGCACCGCGTGAATCTGTGGCTGCAAAAACAGATTGTCCTGATCAATGTCCAGATCTGAAGCGCCGGCATCGTCGAGTTCGAACATCCGAAGTTCCATGGTGAAATTCGGCGATGGGGAATCACCATTCAAATACTTGATCCATATCTTGTCGAGGGTGAACCCGTCTGTTGTCTTAAAGGTCTGACCTTGGATGCGACTGGGGTCAAACGAGATCCCTGATTTGAAATGCCCCGTCGGTCCGGCTGAGATGGCGATCGGAACCCCCGCATCCACCCACGAGATGTTGCCGTAGTTCACAGGGATGGCCACTCCCATCGCGGAACTGGCAAGCAGACAAGCTAAAACTGGAAGCCATGAAAGCAATCGTCTCGTTTTCACTCAAGTCCTCCTTTTACGTGTAATATGACATCGCCGAACAAGTTCACCGCAATGTAGCAATTACGGACCACTTTATCAAGAGTTTACTTCTGCCCGCGTAAATCCGATAGGCCCCCTCGAATGGTCAATGCTCACTCCACCACCGCTTCATCCATCAGCGGCCTACCTTCTGACGCATCCACCTTCACGCCTTTGATCGTCACCGGCACTTCGTATTCATGCTCGCTGCGAAGCAGTTCGCGCTCATCGGCGATCACAGCAGCATCGGGCACGCCTTCGAGGACCTTGAGCATGGCGATCTCGTCGCACGCCTGATTCTTCAGGCAATAGACGCACTGGCTCCAGACCTTCATGGGCAGCGTCTGACGATCGACGATCTTAAAGCCCAGCCGATCGAAGAATCGCTGCTCGTAAGTGAGCGTCATCAGCCGACAAATCTTGAGCCTTCGCGCCTCCGCCATCACCGCTTTGACGAGTTTGCTGCCCAGCCCTTTGCCGCGCTGTTTCACATCGACAGCCAGCGAATAGACCTCGGCGAGATTCGCCCAGACGATGTTGAGCCCGCAGACGCCTACGAGCTTGCCCTCTTCCACCGCCACCTTGAAATCGCGGATATGTTCGTAGAGATAAGCGTGAGAGCGATGGAGCATGAGGCCATATTCAGCCGCATCATTGATAATGCGTGCCATGGCGGGAACATCGAAGATGAAAGCGCGTCGGATCATTGCTTCGTCGGGTATTGGGTATCGGGTATCGGAAAACGGGCGGCAGAATTCGCGATGATTATAGGCAATGATACATGGGCAATGCGGCAGTGATGAACACGATGATTCTTTATTTAGACGTTCGCCTTGGCGAACGGAGTCATCACAACATCGTCCCGCGCAGAAACAGTATCGCCGCAGTGAAATAAATGATCAGGCCCGTGACATCGACCAGTGTGGCGACCAGCGGTGCAGAGATCGTGGCGGGATCGAGCTTCAGGCGATGCAAAATCAAGGGCAGCATCGAGCCCATGATGGTGCCCCAGAGGACGATGCCCACGAGAGTGACAGCGATGGTGTAGCCCAGAAGGCGGTAGTGTTCGCCGTAGTCGTAGAAGTTGAACCATTCCCAGATGTTGATGCGCATGAAGCCGATGACGCCCAGCATCAGGCCCAGCACCACACCGCAGATCAGTTCGCGGCGAAGGACTTTTTTCCAGTCGCGCGCAGTAACTTCTCCCAGCGCCATGGCGCGAATGACCAGCGTGGAAGCCTGCGAACCGCTGTTACCACCACTGGCGATGATCAGCGGGAGAAAGAGCGCGAGGACGGCAGCCTTTTCGATTTCTTCCTCGAAGAGTTGCATGACGGTGGCGGTGAGCATCTCGCCGACAAAGAGGACCGAGAGCCACAGGCCGCGCTTGCGAACGAGTGCCCAGATGGTCGATTCCATGTAGGGTTCATTGAGCGCTTCCATGCCGCCGATCTTCTGGATGTCTTCGGTGGTTTCTTCTTCAGCCACGTCAGCGACATCATCGAAGGTCACCACGCCCACAAGCAGGTTGCGATCATTGACCACCGCCAGCACAGGGCGATCATATTTTTCAAAAGCCCGCACTGCTTCTTCACGATCATCGATAGCGCGAAGCGAAACGACATTGCCATCGATGATCGAATCAATCATCGCGGCTGGCTCAGCGAGAAAGAGCTGCCGAAGGCGGACATCATCGAGCAGTTCGCCTTTTTCGTTGACGACGAAAATCGTGTCGAGCGTTTCCGCTTCCATCGCGTGCTGACGAATGTGAGCCGAGGCCTGGGCGACAGTCCAGTCAGGCTTGAGCGTGATGAACTCATTGGTCATCACCCGACCAACAGACTCAGGCGGATAGTCGAGCAGCGCCTGCGTCTGCGCCCGCTCTTCAGGGCGAAGCAGGCGGAGCATGGTATTGGCGAGATTCTCAGGCAGATCATCAAAGATCGCCACGCGATCATCAGGCGCCATCGCATCGAACATCGGCGCGAGATGCTCGGGCTTGAGTTCGGTCAGCAGCCATTCCTGATCGTGGGCTGCGAGAAAAGTGAACACATTGGCAGCGCGCTCACGAGGCAGAAGAAGAAAAGCAAGCACGCGATGGCGATCGTCAAGCGCTGCAAGCAGGTCAGCAATCTCAGCGTCATAAAGCTCGACCAGCGATTCGCGCACGAGATGATTCTGCTTGCCATCGAGCATCTCCGTGATCTCAGGCACGAGAAGCTGCGTCATGGCGACATCATCTGGCTCGGAGTTGCTCATGATGAGCCTAGGTGGAAAAGGAAGACGACGCAGCAGTCGAGCAGATCACGAAGAGGATGAAGCTCGATGAAACGTCATCTTATCGCGCCTTGGAAATGAACGGGCAGCACGCGCGACGCGGATGTCGCGGCTAAGAAAAACTCAAGCGCGTGACGACAGCGTTGAATTTCACCTGGCTTCATGCAGCTGTGCGAGCATGTTGCAGAACAGCGCCCCTTGCTCGATGGCATCATCGAGTGCGACGTGAGTGTGTGGCAGTTTGTCGAACCAATGGCCAGGCATGTTGCGCTTGGTCGATTCGCGGTAAGGCTTCTTGAGCAGCGCCATCGCCAGCGTTTTCATGTCCAGCGCAGAATGCGAAAACGGACTGTGCCCGGTGAAGCGAATGAGATACCAATAGACAAACATGAAATCGAAACCGGCGGGATAAGCGACAAACACTTTCGAGCCGGGTAGCGACTCGAGCCAGGCGACATAATCCCGCATCGCCGATTCAGGCGTCGCGCAATTCGCCCGGCAAGCCTCCCACGCTTTAGGCTCCGACTGCCACCACGCCATCGTCTTCTCATCACCCGTTGCACCGGGCAGCAATTCGAGATTGCGCTCGAAGGTAGAGATGAGTTGCTTGTCAGCGGTGTAGGCAGCAGAAGCGAAACTCAGCATGGAGTTTGGCCCGGGAATGGGGCCATCGGATTCGACGTCGGTGCTGATGTAGAGTTCGGGCATGGAGAACCAGAGGTCAGAGGTCAGAAGTCAGAGATCAGTGAGACGGGGCAAGCCCGATGGTGAGACTTTGCGAACCGTCGGGGCATCGTGCGATCATACCCACGACGGCTCGCGGACTCGCCATCGGGCTTGATTGAAAAACGTGACTACTTCATTTCCGCCATCAGCTTCGTTTCGTCCCATACATCAATGCCCAGTTCGCGGGCCTTGTCGAGTTTGCTGCCCGCTTCTTCGCCAGCGATGACGAAGTCGGTTTTCTTGGAGACGCTGCCGCTGATTTTTGCGCCCAGAGCCAGGAGTTTGTCAGTGAGTTCTTTGCGGCCGATGGAAGTGAGCGTGCCGGTGATGACGATGGTCTTGCCCGCGAAGGGTGAATCGGCAGGCGGCGTGATCTGCGCCTTCAGCGGTGCAATGAGATTGACGCCAGCCGACTTCAAATCTTCGATGACCTGCTTGCCGACATCGCTTTGGAAAAAGTGATGCACAGACTGCGCGGTGATTTTGCCGACGTCGTTGACCTGTTCGAGTTCTTCGACGCTGGCGGCGGCGATTTTGTCGATGTCGCCAAAGTGTCCTGCGAGAGTGCGCGAGCCGTTGACACCGATGTGCCGAATGCCCACGGCCGCAAGCACGCGGGCCAGGCCACGCTCTTTCGCAGCTTCGACGCCGGCCAGTAGATTTTCCACCTTGCGTTCACCCATGCGATCGAGTTTGAGCATGGCATCGCGATGCTGCGAAAGTTTGAAGATGTCGCCGAAGGAATTGAGCAGGCCGGCGTCGGCCAGTTGAATGACGGTCGATTCGCCCAGGCCTTCGATATCCATCTGATCGCGGCCGGCAAACCAGATGAGCCTTTCGCGCATCTGCGCGGGGCACTGCGGATTGACGCAGCGGATGGCCGCCTCATCAGCTTCGCGGATGACGGGTTCGTTGCAAGAAGGGCAATGCGTGGGAGCAAGCGTCTTACTCCCCTCCCTCTCAGGGAGGGGCGGGGGGAGGGTTGGGCTATCGGCAACTTTGTGTATCGATATTTTCTTCGACTTCGATGCAGGAGCGTCGTTGCTGTTGTCGGCATCACCAAATAGATTGGTGACGCGACCCTCCCCCTGCCCCTCCCTAGGAGGGAGGGGAGTTTCAACTGCCTTCACTTTCAGCCCAACCACACCGACCACCTGCGGAATAATCTCGCCCGCTTTTTCGATGATGACGTTGTCACCCACGCGAATGTCCTTCGCGTGAATCTCATCGATATTGTGCAGGCTTGCGCGCTTGACCGTCGTGCCCGCCAGAAAGACTGGCTCCAGTTCCGCGACAGGCGTGAGCGTGCCGCCTTTGCCCACTTGCCATGTGATTGCGTTGAGTTTTGTTTCCGCCTGTTCCGGTGCGTATTTGTATGCGATGCACCAGCGCGGGCTCTTGGAGCGGAAGCCCAGTTCGTTTTGCCAGTCGAGCCGATCGACCTTCACCACCGCACCATCGGTGCCATAGGGCAGCGAGTGGCGTTTCGTATCAAGCTCCACAATCGCGGCCCAGACCGCATCAATACCCTTGCATTTTTTCGTCAGCGGATTTGTGGGCAGCCCCAGCGCACTGATCATCGCCATGAAACCCGAGTAACTCTCGCTTACATCCCGCTCGATCTCGCCTCTGCCATGCGCATAAAACGCGAGCTTATGTTTGGCGACATATTTAGGATCGAGCTTTTTCAAAATGCCTGCGGTGGAGTTGCGCGGGTTGGCGAAAAGTTCTTCGCCTTGTTTTTCGCGCAGCTTGTTGATGCGCTCGAACTCGGCGGCAGGCATGAAGATTTCGCCGCGCACTTCGAGCGTCCCAGGCACGGGAGTGCCTGGGGTGCCTGGGCTATGCGCGTGCAGTGAAAGTGGAACGGATGAAATGGTGCGGACGTTGTGGGTGATGTCATCGCCCTTGGTGCCGTCGCCGCGTGTCAGGGCGAGAGTGAGTTTGCCTTGCTCATAGCGCAGACTCACCGCGATGCCATCGATCTTGGGTTCGAGAACGTAGTCGATATCACTGCTGTTTTCACGATCCAGATTCTTCAGCACACGCTGATGCCAGGCGCGCAGGTCGCCCTCGGCATAAGTGTTATCAATGGAGAACATTGGCCGCGCGTGAGGCACGGTGCGAAAGCCTTCGATCGGCTCACCGCCCACGCGCTGCGTCGGCGAATCATGCGTGATCAGCTCGGGGTGTGCCGCCTCGAGCGCTTCGAGTTCTTTGAGAAGCTGATCAAACTCAAGATCAGAAATCGTCGGCTTCGCCTGGGTGTAGTACAGCCGATTGTGGCGATCAATGTCGCGGCGAAGAGAGAGGATACGATCAGCAGGTGATGACATGCCCGGATTCTAACGGATCAAGATGCGATGAAACGAATCTACATACAACTGTTTAGCCGCGGAGCAAAGGCTTTGCGCCGCTCCGCGCGGAGCGTCGCCGAGCCTTTGCTCCGCGGCTAAACATAAATTCATCTCACAACTGATTCCGCGTGCGGTCCAGCGCGCTCACTGCTGCCGGCAGTTTCGTCTTGCGGCGGATGGAGTCGAATTCGTTGAGTCGGCCTTGCTGTTTGAGCTGACGCAGCAGGTCGCGCAAGGCCACATCTCGGTCACGGGCGTAGCGGTCGAAGCCGACTTCCAACTCGTGGCGGGTGTACTTGGTCATCGGATCGCTCAGGCCGGTCTGCACGATGGCCCACTCGATGAGCATGCGCGAGTCCTTGCTGTACTGATAAGTGTTCAGCGTGACATCGATGCGATCGGACAGGCTCATGAACGGATCATTGAGCGCATCGGGCAAGCGGTGCAGCTCGTGCTCCTTCTTTTCGAAGGCCGAGAGCCAGTCGCCGTTGCCGCCGCCGGTGCGCGGAGCAGAGGCGGCTGATGAAGAGGGTGAGAAACGTGGATTGGATTGGTGATTCATGGCAATGACAGCTTCCTTGCTGACCAGCGGAGCGACGGCAGTATTTAGCGTCACCCGCCCTTCGTTAGAGAACTTCACGATCAGCCGCTGCGCAGCTTTTCCATCGTGAATAATATTGACAACTGAGTCCACTATCCCGTCACCCCACATGGGACGACCGGTGTGAACGACGACATCTCCTCGCGAAAACGAACGCATCTCCGGCATATTCAAGAACCCCGCTGACATCTGTATGTGCCGAGCGTTTAAGCGTCGAGCTTTTCTCGCCCTGACCTGACAGATGCAACATCCCCGAAATATCAGTAAAGGCTGAACCCGACTTACCCAAATACCCCCGGCTTTAGCCGGGGTGACTCACCTATTCACAAGGCGATTCACTCGTATCGAAGCGCTCCCCGGCCAAGGCCGGGGCTATATGAAACGATCTCACTTCCAGCGCTTCTTCGCGAACAAGCTTGTTTTCACTCACAGTCTTGCTTACGCGATAGGTGGATGCTGGAAGCTTTGGAATCCTGATCACCGGCTGGTGAAGCCAGTCTGGAACAACCGCCCGGCTAAAAACCGTCATGCAGGTTCCCTTAAGATTCGGCTCTCTGTCTCACGTGCGGTGCCAACTTCGGCTCCGCAATGGTTGCAACAGTATAACCATATATACCATCGGCTGACAACCCCGCTAACAATAAATACGTTCCCCGCTTTGCCCCGCCGCTTGCGGCTTCGCTCCTCACCCTTGATCTTCGCGCATCCCAACGGGACGATCAAGCACCTCTTTCAGGATGAGCGCCTCGCGCCAACCTCGGCCGCCCAGCAGTGATTCCAAGCTGGCCCGGCCGACGCCGCCTTTGCGCTTGCCTGAATCTTCGGGCGACTCCACTGCGTAAACCTGATCCAGATCAAACTGCGCTTTTGACTCAGCCAGGCGATCTTCCTCAGACAATTGAACTCGGCGATGCACAGGCTCCTCGCCCGTGAGCACCGGCTGATGCACGTGAGGCTTCGACTGCATCGCCTTTTGCCGATTCAGAAGCTGATCGCGGCGCTGCTGCTCCTGAAGATTGCGAAGATTCTCCGCCTTCTGTCTGGCCTTTTCCTGTTGCTGGCGACGGCGCAGTTCCTGCTGCAATTCGCGCTGCTGATCACGCTTTTGTTCCAACTGCGACCTGCGCGAAGCCAGGCGGGCATCCACATCGGTGTTGACCGTCGCTCGATCGCCGGTGTCGGTCCAGCGCACGGTGTCGCTGGTTTCCTGAGCGCGATCAGCAGCGCTGCGGGCGGCATAAGCATCCTGAGCTTCTTTGCGCTCGGCAGCCTGAGTGACGGAAAGATTCTGAGGTTGTGGATCAGCGCTACCGCCGCGCCGTTTGCGGGCCAGTGCTTCTAGTTGCTGCCTGCGCCGCTGCGCGATTTCATCGAGCTGCGTTACTGAGCCGCCGCTTTCGGAATCGCCACGCTTGGCAGCATCGCGCTTTTTCTTGGCCTTCTTCGCTTCATTGGCCTGTCCGAAGATGCCACTGAGAATGACACCGATGGCGATGAGGATCGAAACGATCTCGCCGATATCCAGTGCAAGGGTTGGCAGCATCGAGTAAGGCATAGAAGTCAGAAGTCAGAGGTCAGTGGTCAGAGGTCAGGCATGGCACGTGTACATTCCCAATGTTACCCGCCAGACGTGGTCGTGCACAGTCCGGCGAAACGCGACGGCAGCATATTTAGCCGTTCGCCTTGGCGAACGAAGTTTGGCATTAAGGATGTATGCATCAAAAACATCCCGTAGAGAACACGAAGGGGCGAAACCAACGAGCTATTATCACACAAAAAACACCGGTCGCTCCTTCGCATCCATCTGCTGCATCTTCAAAGACACCCGATAAACCGGCTCAAGAATCGTCGGCTGCATCACCTGCTCCCACGAACCTTGTGCTGCCAGCTTGCCATCATTCATCAGCCAGATGGTGTCCGCGTAGGTCGTCGCCAGGTTCAGATCGTGAAGCACGACCACCACGCTCAAGCCACGCTGCGCCAGCTCGCCAAGCAGCTTCATCGTGGCGTGAGCATGCCAGATATCCATCGCGCTGACGGGTTCATCGAGCAGCAATACTTTTCCATCCATCACCGCTTCGCCGCCCAGTTGTGCGACAGCCCGCGCCACCGTCACGCCCTGCTGCTGCCCAGCGGATAGCTGCGCGAACTGACGATCACGCAGCGGCAACAAATCGCACATGCTCAGCGCTGACTCGACAGCCCTTGCATCAGGCGCTGCTGCATATCGCCCCAGCGCCACCACTTCTTCAACCGTGAACGCCACATTCGCCATCGCCCGCTGCGGCACGTAAGCCAGCTTCGTTGCCCGCACATGCGGGGGCAGTGAAGCGACGGTTGCACCGGCCAGTTCGATCTTGCCGCGCTGAGGATCAAGCTGCCCGAGCATGAGTTTGAGAAGCGTCGATTTACCCGCGGCATTAGGCCCGATCAGCGCACAGATGCCGGGCTCGATGTGAGCACTGATCCCGCGCACGACGGGGACATCAGGCCGATAACCAAAATGAACATCCATCAAGTGCATGGGGATCAATCTCAAATCACAAATTTCAAATCACAAATCTCACATCGCAAATCTGATCTCAATTCCCTCCCATCCTACCGCCTGCACCGGC
>CAZYQL010000114.1:0-3863 GCA_964650055.1 uncultured Phycisphaeraceae bacterium
CAGTTCCTTAACCACCTTGCCGCCATCGACGATTTCGATCGGGCGGTCGCCGGGGGCCATCAGTTCCTTGTCAGCGGTGATACCCATCTGGTGGTAGATCGTCGTGGCAAAATCTTCTACGCCCAGCGGGTGATCTTCCGGCTCGGATGCCGTCGCATCAGATGAACCATAGATCGAGCCCTTCTTGATGCCGCCGCCAGCGAGGACCACGCTGAACACTTTGGGCCAGTGATCGCGACCAGCCGTCGCATTGATTTTCGGAGTACGGCCGAACTCGGACGACACAACGACCATCGTCGAATCGAGCAGCCCGCGCTGATCGAGGTCGGTGATCAGTGCTGCATAAGCCTGATCGAAAGCGGGGAGTTGGCCGTTGATGGCGTTTTGAATGTTGTCGTGGTGATCCCATCCGCCGTAGGTGAGCGAGACGAAGCGGGTGCCTGCTTCGACGAGGCGACGGGCCATGAGCATGCGCATGCCTGCGGTGTTTTTGCCGTAGAGATTTTTCATCTCATCGGTTTCCTTGCTGATCTCGAAGGCTTCGCGTGCTTCCTTGGAGCTGATCATCGCGTAGGCCCGCTGATAGAAGGTATCCATCGCGTCAAGGGAATCAGATTTTTCGAGGTTTTTGAAGTGAGCATCGACGGTGGAGAGCATGCTCTTGCGCTTCTCGAAACGTTCGACGGTCAAACCGCCGGGCAGGACGAGATCCTTCACTTGGAAGTTGTCGTTGGCCGGATCGGAGCCGAGGCTGAACGGGCCGTAGGCGGAGCTGAGATAGCCCGAACCTGCGAACTCATTGGGCTGGCTGGGGACACAGACATAAGGCGGAAGGTTTTTGCGCGGACCAAACTCATGCGACACGACCGAACCCATCGAGGGGAACGAGAGCGCAGGGCTAGGGCGATAGCCGGTGAACATGTTGTGCGTGCCGCGTTCGTGGGCGGCTTCGCCATGGGTCATGGAGCGGCAGACGGTGATCTTGTCCGCAATGGCAGCCGTCTTCACCATGTTCTGGCTAAAGAGCACACCATCGAGTTTGGTCTTGATCGTACCAAGGGGGCCACGGTATTCGACCGGGGCATAAGGCTTGGGATCGAAGGATTCCTGGTGAGCCATGCCGCCGGGCAGGAAGATGTGGATGACGCTCTTGGCCTGGCCTTCTTTGGATTCGTAGTTCTTGATGTCTGCGCGAGCTTCCATGCGAAGCATGTCGCCCAGACTCAGCCCCAGGCCGGCCATAATGCCCACCTGCATGAAGCTACGGCGGGCCATGCCCTTGGCGCGGCGAAAGTGCATCGGGTCATCATTCCATGTGCCAGTGATCTTTGAAGACTTGCTCATGATTATCCTCTTGAAACTCGATTCAGATCTCTCTGCCAGCGTCGCCTCAGCGACCGACCCGCGCAAGAGAGGAAAAAACATTCTAATCGCTATTCTAAACTCTAAGCAACATTGCCAGCTATGGAAGCCATTTCTCACATCGGGCCAATCCAAGCCCGAGGTCAAACAGCGGAAGGATTGAGGCCAACAAGTCCGAGAATAGGCCTTCCATGACCGCCCTGTCTCCCGCTGCTCCAAAATCCTCCGCCCTTCAATAGCGCAGGGATTCCCCTCGATATTGTATGCCGGCGGGGCAAAGGTTACGTTCTGATTATCAGCCGGCCCCTTCCGAACAGGCAAACGGGCGACAATCACGATAGAAAACCGGGGCAAGCCGAGCAGGAATCCAAACCGCCCCGGCCCCGAGACTTCATAGCAATCGCCTTTGCAATCAACACTTACAAAATTCAATCTCGATCGAGTCAGAAAATGTGCCGCCTGCCACGCGGACAGCGGTGGGGCTTGATACCCATTTCCATATTAAGTGGAATCGGATTTGCCTATTGATGTTTAATGCGCCGCAGAGTCATTGGACTGATTGCCATCGCTGACGGGCTGTGATGTCGCAGTTGCATTGCCAGGCAACGGCAGCAAGTCCCCTTCCCCGATGGGCTGCTGCAATCGCTCTTCATTAAACGCACCTTCGAGCGTGTACGCTCCAATTGCAGTTCGGCGAAGTGATGACAAGTGCCCGCCGGTGTTCAGCGCGATGCCGATGTCCCGCGCCAGGCTGCGGATGTAGGTGCCCTTGCCACAGGTGATGCGAAGCACCGCGATCGGCCAGGCGTAATCCATCAATTCAATCGCATCAATGCGCACCTTGCGCGAAGGCATATCCACCACCTCGCCTCGCCTTGCCAGTTTGTACGCTCGCTCACCGCCGATGTGCAGCGCACTAAACGCCGGCGGCTTCTGATCGATCTCTCCCACAAATCGCGGCAACACTTCAAGCAACACTTCACGCGTTGGCGGCTGCTCCACTGTCACCTCTTCGCGGGGCCCTTCGCGGTCATCCGTTGCCGTGAATGCAGAGAGATCGACGCCGGCCTCATACACCTTGGTCATGCCCATCAGCGAATCGATCAGCTTCGTCGCTTTTCCCAGACAACAAATGACCACACCCGTCGCCAGTGGATCGAGCGTGCCTGCATGTCCAGCCTTGGCCCCGCCGGTCACTCGGCGAAGTCGGCGCACAATATCCATCGAACTCCAGCCCAATGGCTTGTCCACCACCAGCAGCCCGGTAAGCGTAGGATTGGCGTAACGCGGACGTCCCAAAGAGGCCTCCTTTACATTGGCGACAAAGCCAATACCATACTCCACCCTGCCGCATCGTGGCTTTGCGATGCACACCTGGAGCGGTGTCCGAGCGGCTGAAGGAACGCGACTGGAAATCGCGTGTGTGGGTAACTGCACCGAGGGTTCGAATCCCTCCCGCTCCGTTTTTTCCCCTTTCTCTATATTATTGAGCCGCGACTCAACGAGTCGCGGACGCAAACGAACTGAAAGAGTCACCATCATCGTCTTGCACCCGAGCCGTGAAGCGTAAGCGAGCGGAGTCTTGCGACGCACGCTGATTCCTGAGCGACCGCAGGCTTACGCCTTGCGGCTCGGAATGATTCGCTACAATCCGCCCCCATGTCAGCAGGATCAAATCAAGTCGTCACCCGTTTCGCCCCCAGCCCTACCGGTGCTCTGCACGTGGGCGGCGCCCGCACTGCCCTCTTCAACTGGGCCTACGCCCGGCAGCATGCTTGCGGGGGCGGCGGCCAATTCATCATCCGCATCGAGGACACCGATCAGGCCAGGTCCACACCGCAGTCCACACGCGGCATCCTCGAAGACCTCAAGTGGCTCGGTATCAACTGGGACCAAGGCCCCGATGCTAATGCGGATGATCCCTACGCTTCACAGGTCGGCGAAGCTGCCCCCTACTTTCAAAGTCAACGGCTGGACATTTATCGAAAGTATTGCGATCAGCTTCTCGCATCGGGTAGAGCTTACGAATGCTTCAAGACACCCGCTCAGCTCACCGCAGAACGCGATGCAGCCAAGGCTGAAAAACGCGACTACCGATACGACGGCAGCGACATGATCGCCGCCACGAAAGAGCAGAAAGAAGCCTGGAAAGCAGAGGGCAAACCCTTCGTCATTCGCTTTCGCACCTCAGGTGATGATGTCGTCGTCAACGATCAGGTGCTTGGTGATGTCGTGGTCAAAGCAGAACAACTCGAAGACTTCGTCATCTTCAAGGGTGATGGCTTTCCGACCTATCACTTCGCTGTCGTCGTCGATGATGCGCTGATGGGCGTGACGCACGTGATCCGCGCTCAGGAACATTTGAGCAACACCCCCAAGCATGTCGCGCTGCAGGATGCGCTGGGATTTAAGCGGCCTGCGTATGCGCACCTGCCGCTGATCTTCAACGCCGACGGCAGCAAGATGAGCAAGCGCGACAAAGCAAAGGCGGCACGGGCAGC
>CAZYQL010000114.1:3963-10555 GCA_964650055.1 uncultured Phycisphaeraceae bacterium
CTCGGCTGGAACCCCGGCGGGGTGGTCGATCGCTTCGATCTGCAATTCATCGTTGATAAATTCAGCTTCGAAGGCGTCGGCAAAAGCAATTCCAAATTCGACCGCGACAAACTCCGCGCCTTCAACGGCGATGCCTTGCGCGCTCTTGCTCCTGAAGCGTTCACCGAAAAACTCCTCGCCTACGGCCAGACTTATCACCCCAAAGCCGTCGCACGCCTGGGCGTTCACTTCAATGCTTTCGCACTGGCCTACCGCGAACGCTCTACGACGCTCAACGATCCTTTTGTGCTCGGCAGTTTTTTCATCATCGAAGATGACGCGATTGAGTTCGATGCCAAAGCGGTGGACAAAGTGCTAAAGAAAAATGAGAACGCGGGTCTTGCATCACTCAAAAGTTTCGAGCCGGTGCTCGCAGCCATCGCCCATTGGAATGCCCCCGCCATCCACACCGCCATCGAAGCGCACGCCGCCGCCACAGGATGCGGCATGGGTGACATCGCGCAGCCTCTGCGCGTGGCCATCACCGGCAGCACGGTCAGCCCTGCGATCCACGATACGCTGGCGATTCTGGGCAAGGCTTCGACGCTGAATCGCATTGCCAATTGTCTTAAAATTCATTCGTAATTTCGTCCGGGCGGAGCCCGGGGCTAATGGAAATTTGCAGGTACAAGGAAACAACATGCCTCTGATTGTCACTGGATCCATCGGTATCGACTCTGTTCACGCACCCACCGGCGATGCTGAAGAAGTGCTCGGCGGTTCGTGCATCTACTTCGCAGCCGCGGCATCCTTTTTCACACCCGTGCGCCTGGTCGCTGCGGTGGGCGAAGATTTTCCGCCACACTTCATGGACACCTTCCGCAGGTTCCGCATTGATCTGGCTGGTTTGGAACATCGCGCGGGCAGCAAGACCTTCCGCTGGCGCGGCAAGTATCACGAGAACATGAACCAGCGCGACACGCTGAGTGTGGAGCTCAATGTACTCGCCGAGTCGCTGCCGCCTGTGCCGCACCAGTACCGCGACAGCGAGTATATTTTCCTCGCCAACACGCACCCTGCGGGACAGCTCGAACTGCTCGCCAACTTCCCCCATCGCAAACTGGCGGTCGCAGACACCATGGACCTCTGGATTGAAACCGAGCGGCCCACACTGCTGGAGCTGCTCAAGAAAATCGATGGCCTGGTGCTCAACGACTCCGAAGCGATCATGCTCACGGAGCAGACCAATCTCATCCGCGCTGCCGATGCGATCCTCAAGCTCGGCCCGAAATTCGTTGTCATCAAAAAAGGCGAGCACGGTTCGCTGCTCGTGCACAAAACTGGAGAAGTGGTGCTGCCTGCGTTTCCGGCGCGCGATGTCATCGATCCCACCGGCGCTGGCGACAGCTTCGCAGGCGGCATGATGGGGCACATCGCTTCGACAGGCGATCTGTCACTGAGCGGTCTTCGCACCGCGATGGCGTATGGCACCATCGTCGCCAGTTACAACATCGAAGCGTTCAGTCTGGAAAGGATGAAGCAGATTGAGAAGGCTGACTTGGACAAGCGATATAAGCTGTACCGCGCGATGATGGGGGCATAGAAAAAAGCTCCAAATCGCAAAAAACAAATCACAAACAAATCACAAATTCAAAGAAGAGCAATAGCCCAAACAATGCGAGGCGGTGCGACCCATCTGCGATGGATGCCCTCTTCTTTCTGATTATCTATTGGAATTTGTTTGTGATTTGATTTTTGCGATTTGGAATTTCGTTTCTAACTCATCACGTCAGGCCTGCTTCTTCGATCGCCAGCACTTTGTCGAGACGGCGTTGGTGTCGTTCTTCGCCGGAGAACTTGGCGGAGACATACGCTTTCACCAGCATCTTGACGGTTTCTTCGCCGATGATGCGGCCGCCCAGGCAGAGCACGTTCATGTCGTCATGCTCAACGCCTTGGCCTGCTGAATAAACATCGTGGCAGACGCAGGCGCGAACGCCTTTGATTTTGTTGGCTGCCACGCAGGCCCCGACGCCTGAGCCGCAGATAAGGATCCCGCGGTCGGCTTGTTTGTGTTGAATAGCCTGGCCGACGTACCGAGCGAAATCGGGATAGTCATCTTGGGGGTCGTTCTGGTAGGCCCCCAGATCGACGACCTCGTGGCCGAGTTTGGTGACGACTTCGATGATGGTGTTCTTGAGCGGGAAGCCGCCGTGGTCGCAGGCGATGGCAATTTTCATAGAGTTGGCCCGTTGCGGAATCGCGGGTGCATTATCGTTACAACTGAAGAAAGAGCAATCGGAGAAGCAACCTGCAATCGTCAAGTGGTGCAATTTCAGATGCCTGGTGTAAGAGAACAACCCCGGTCATTGCCGGGGTTGTCGGATAAGTGCGTTCTTGATTGTGGCTGGCGGTGTTGAACGGCCTCATCGCCCCCGCTGTCTGCGAGGCATTACGAGTGACCCCATCGCCAGCAGCGCAAGAGCAGCCGATGCAGGTTCGGGAATTTCAACAAAGCCCATGAGAGGAACCAGGCGGGGATCATCCAAGCCGCCGCGATAGTGGGCATCGATGGATTCGGAGTCGAGCGTGTAGTCATAGATGGCCACCTCGTCGATGAGACCGATGAAGGGGTTAAAGCCGTTGAAGCCGTTGCCGATGCGGATGTTGGCGTCGCCGGAGTTGGTCAGCAGTGCGTAGGATAATTCGCCGACGCTGGCACCATTGACGAAGAATTCGACCATGCCATCGAAATCATCGAAGACGGCGACGAGATGATAGAAGGTGTCGAGTTGAAAGAATTCGCCCGGGCCCAGGTTAAGGATCGCATTGGTGCCGGGGACCACACCGTTGCCACCCGTCAGGAAGATGGTGTTGTTGTTAATGCCAAAGCGAAGGCCGTCGCCGCTGCCATCTTGCATGTCAATGATGGAAGCGAAATAGGAATTGTCGGCACCAAAGTCATCTTCACGCGCCACCCAGGCTTCGAGCGTAAACGAACGGCCACCGGCTGGCGTTCCAAACTGCACATCGGGTGCATTGGGGACGAGTATGACATCGAAGATGCCCGCAGACGTGATCGAAGGACCAAAGGTGGAATCGGTCGAAATTGAGCTCTGTGGAAACTGCGCGCCGGTGCCCATCGAGGCCTGCGCGGTGCGGGCTTCGGGACTGACACCTCCGACATATTCGCCATGCTGAGGGTTGTTGACACTGCTGTCGAAGGCGGAGCGAGTTACATCGAAGGTAACGATTTCTTCGCCGCCTTCTTCTTCCTCAAAGGGCGGGGTATAGAAGCCATCTTCATTGAGGCGGTAAAAGCGTGTGGGCGAATCATTCAAAACGATGGGACCGTAGTCCTCACCGATCTGACCAAAATTGATCGAGGCTGGCGAGTTGCCGTCGGCTGCGAAGATGAGTTTACCCTTCAAAGTAAAAACGTCACCCGCCTTCATGCCCAGAACCGAACCACTTTTAGTGAGAGTGGCACTGGTGGAGGTAAGCGTGGCTGAGGTAGGACCACCCGCCACGAAATTGACCGCACCGGTGAAGGCCGTGCGAGCATCGAAAGCGGTTCCATTGTCCAATCCATCACTGACCTGATCCACAATCCAGCGGACATTCTCCAACGTGACGCTGGCCGAACCCGTACCCGTGACGAACCCGGAAAGAGGAATGGAAATCTTTCCGATCAGCGGCGGCCCAAAGTTGCCCGTCGCAATCCAGGAGAGTGAGAAGTCCGCAGTGATGATGCTGTTGCCATCCATCTTGAGCGAAGCATCGCTGGTGTTCACTTCATTCTGATTGACGAAGGAAAGGCTTTGAAGCGTCATCGACGCTGTACGTGAATCTTCGATGTGGCCGATGCCAATGCGACCCGTGCTGGAGCCTGTGCCCGCTCCGCCGTTCTGGTTGACGTTAGCGCTACCCAGTTGATATCCCGGCGCGCTGCCGCTGCCGATCTGCGCGCCCGTGATGGTTTTGTTGCGCACGTGTACATTCTCGGTGTTTGTCGCATCCAGCGATTCCGCATCGTGGAAATAGACCACACTCGAACGTGTCGTATCGAATGTCAGGTTGATGCCAAATGTGGGCGAAGCCAATGCAGCAGCCATTGAGAACGTCGCCGTTGCCAGCTTCAATCGTAGACTGTGGTTCACGAGATCTCTCCTTCGATTCGAGTTTGCTTGGGGTTGCGCGATTCACGCTGATTCAACGTGCAACGACCGTTGCATGCCTGCCTCTATAGGCCAAACCTTAATTATATCAATGCTCTCATCAGTCAGTCAATACCATTTTCAACAATCCAAAGTTTTGACATATTAGAGGCGCATTAAACTTTTCTTGTAGCCAAACTTGTCTACCCACGCGATTTTTCATTTGTGTCTACCACTGTAACCCTTGTTCAACACTGAGATTAACGCGTGTCTAGGGGTAAACGGGTAGACGTCTACCCTCTACCCTTGGATGCGGCAGAAACGATCAAACCTGTCATACCACGCATAGTTTAGCATCGATAGAACTATATTTCAACAGTTATTTTAACGGTAAACATGCCATGAAATGCGGTGAGCCTGCACGCGGCGGGCATCGTGACCAAAGCGCGGCTGGCCACGAGACTGCGATTGCCCTGCTCAACGATCAGGAAAATCCGCCTCGCCTGTTTTCAGCAACGCTGTCGCTTTGTGCCGTTGTGCCTAGGCAGCTTCAGGCCTATTCTTTCAGACATGCCCGAAGTCGTCATCATCCTCGTTGTGGTCGCGATTCTGGTAACGCTCATTCTGCTTTGGGGGGTCACCCGTGAAAAACAGCGCGACGCTTCTGTCGCCCTCATCGGCGAACAGCTCGGCTTGGAGTACGAACGCGATGGGCGGGCCCTGGCGGGCGAACCTTTTACGCGGTTCAGTCTCTTCCAGGAGGGCCGTCGCAGACGATTCAAAAATCACCTGCGCGGACACGTCGGCGGTGCCAGCGAATCATCAGGCCCAATGGATCGCGATGCCGATCGTTCGGGCATCAGCACGCCCCGCATCGAAGTCATCCTCTTCGACTATCGCTATGTCACCGGCTCCCACCGCCAGCATCACACCCATCAAACCACCATCGCCGCCTTTCATGCCGTGGGCGAAGACTTGCCCGAGCTGAGCCTGCAACCGGAAAACCTCCTTCACAAAATCGGCGGACTTCTGGGCTATCAGGACATCGACTTCGACGAGAACCCTTCCTTCAGCAGACGCTATCTCCTGCGCGGCCCCAAGGAAGATCACATCCGAAAAATCTTCACACCCGAAGTGCTCGATTTCTTCGATGAGCATCCCGGCTGGTGCGTCGAAGCGGGCGGCGATTGGATCGTCATCTTCCGACGAGGCAGGCGCATTATCGCCAGCGATCTCAAATCGTTCCTCAATGAAGCCTTCGAAATCTGCACCATGCTGGCGATTCACTTTTAATGATGACGATCAACCATCACCCCACCACCACTGCCTGCTCCGCCGCCTTGATGCTCACCCGATCGCCCGGCTCAAATCGGCAGCGATAATCGGTGTGCACCGTAAACAATTCGCTCCCCACCTTCACTTTGAAAATCAGATCGTGGCCACGAAAGTCACGGCTGACAATCTCGCCCGCGCCTGGATCGCCAAGCCCATTGGCATGAGCCGCAATCGTCAGATGTTCTGGCCTTAGCGACACGCAGATGTCACCGCTTACGGCGCGATTGAGCTTTAGCTCACCCACAGGCGACGCGGCCACGCCTTCTTGGGCACGTACGCGCATGATGTTGGTTTTGCCGAGAAAACTAGCGACAAACTGCGTCGCAGGATTTTCGTACACATGGACAGGCGTGCCGATCTGTTCGATCTTGCCTTGGTTCATTACAGCCACGCGATCGCCGATGCTCAGCGCTTCTTCCTGATCGTGGGTGACGAGGATCGCAGCCATGTTCTGTTCGTGGAGAAGCTTTCGCACTTCCTGGCGGGTCGCTTCGCGCAGGCCTGCATCGAGATTGCTGAAGGGTTCATCGAGCAGAATAAGCTGGGGCGCAGGAGCCATAGAACGTGCGAGCGCCACGCGCTGCTGCTGACCGCCTGAGAGCGTTTGCGGTTTACGGTGAGCGTAGTCAGCCATGCCGACCATTTGAAGAGCTTCGAGCGCGCGGGCTTTGCGTGTGAACCACGAGCCGCGTAAGCCGTACATGGTGTTTTTAAGAACGGAGAGATGCGGGAAGAGCGCGTAGTCTTGAAAGACGAAACCGATGCCGCGTTTTTCAGGTCGCATGTGAACGGGCCTCAGGCCGGGCGCGCCGCCGCAGCCTGGCGTGACGGTGAGCACGCGGTTGCCGATGACGATGTAGCCGTGGTCTGCGTTTTCGAATCCGGAGATCAGGCGAAGCGTGGTGGTCTTGCCGCAGCCTGAGGGACCAAGGAGGACGAGAATTTCGCCCTCTTCGACTTCGAATCGGATGTCATCGACGACAGGCGCACCCTCGGCGGTGAAGCGCTTGGTGAGGTGTCGGATTCGAAGGAGAGAAGGCATGGGTTAAAGTTCAAAGTTCAAAGTTGCGAGTTCAAAGTTCAAAGTCATTGTTGCCAGTTCTCGTTTATGTTGCAGGCTC
>CAZYQL010000114.1:10655-13488 GCA_964650055.1 uncultured Phycisphaeraceae bacterium
TTTCTTCCCTCAATCAGAAGCACGCCGACAAACGCTGCGGAAAAAATCAGGATCGCCAGTGCATGCGGCGCTGCTTTGGCGAACTCAACATTCTCGGTGTAGTCCCACACATTCTTGGCCAGTGTCTCAAAATTCGGCGGAGCCAGCAGCATCGTCAGCGGCAGCTCTTTCATGCATGATAGGAACACCAACGCCATGCTGACGATGAGCCCATGCCGAAGCACCGGCAGCGTCACTCTAAAAAAAGTTTCAACTCGCCCTGCACCCAGCGAGCGCGATGCCTCTTCCAGCCTCGGCCCTGCCAGGTACATGCTCGAACGCACCGGCCCTACCGCTTCGGCCAGGAAGTGAAACGTGTATGCGAATACAAGCAAAGGCAGCGTCTGATACGTCAACTCATAAAACCAATCCGGCACCCAGTCCGCAGTACACAACATGATCAGACTCAGCGCAAACGCCAGCGCCGGAGTTGCGTATCCAATGAAAGGCAGCCGTTCGAGAATGAACGATCGCTTGGATGGAAAACGCGCTCGCATCATCGCAATGGGAATCGCCAGCAGCGTGGCCAGGAGCGCGGCAGGAATGCTCCCTTGCACGCTCTTGCCCAAGGCTTCCCATACATCGCTGATGATGCGTGGCTGATCGAGTCTGCTCAGCCAGTAGATGACGGTGCCGGTGGGCACGATGACGCTGACAAGAAGGACAATCGCAAACAGCACGAAGACAGGAATATGCCAGAATCCCAAGCGGAATAAGGCTTGTTTTCGGGCGACGCCGATGCCTGCGCGGTCGAGGCGCACTTTGCGGAGAAAGGCCATTTCAATGGCGATGAAAATGCACGCCAAGCCCAGCAGCAGCATGGCCACCGGTGCTGTTTCCTGCGCGGTTGATGTGTTGTACATCGTCCAAAGCTCACGGCTAAACGTATCAAACCCCATCAGACTCACCACGCCAAAGTCCGCGATGACATGTAGAATCACCAGCATCGCCCCAGCCAGAAACGCGGGTTGAAGCTGCGGACGAATGACGGACCAGAGCACGCTGATTCGGCCGCGCCCCAGGCTGCGGGCGGCCTCTTCGAGAGACGGATCCAAGTCCTGCATGGCAGCGCGCAGGGTCAGATACATATAAGGCAGGTTGTAGGCGGTCAGCGCGAGAGTTGCTCCCCAGAATCCTTTGGGCCTGCCGACTTGCCAGCCGAAAAGATTTTGCAGAACGCTGTCGTATTCGCCGCCCAGACTCAGCAGCGCATAGGCCATGACGTAGCCGGGAATCGCCAGCGGCAACACGCAGAGCACAGAAAAAATTCTGCGCCCGACCAGCGTCGTGCGCACCGTCAGCCAAGCCAGCGGCAGCGCGAGCAGTGTCGTTGCCAATAGCACCGTGCCCGCCAGCAGCATGGTGTTGGAGAGCAGCAGCGCGCTGCTCTTGTTCCAGACACTGGGCAGTTCTTTCGCCTGAAAAGATTGAAAGACGAGATAGCCCAGTGGCAACAGCACCGCCGCCGCGCTGCCCAGCGCGGGCAGCGTCAGATACCAAGGCGGTCGGCGATGAGTCAGTGTGATGGCGGACAATGTGGCTTGTGGGGTATGAGGTGTGGCTCGTTATAGCCGCAGCGTCCTCGCTGCGCGGGTGAGAACAAATCAAATACCGCGCAGCGAGGACGCTGCGGCTACGATCAATCACTCCCCACACCTCACAGCGCTCTCCTTAGAGCAGCCCCAGTTCCTTGAGCAGTTTCACAGTACCCGCCACATCCCGAAGCTGTTCGAGTTTCACCGCAGGCGCTGCCTTGTGCAGTGTCTGAAGGTTCATCAGATTTGAAGCAGGCTTCACATTGTCCGTCACGGGATATTCATTGACTTCCGCAGTGAAAAACTCCTGCGATGATTCCTTGAGCAGGTAGGCGATGAACTTCTGGGCAAGCTCCTGCTTCTTGCTGGAGGCGAGTACTGCTGCGCCGGAGACGAAGACGAGGTTGCCGATGTCGCCATCCTTAAAGAAAGTCTGCGCGACCGGCAGGTCAGGCTTTTCCTTCTTCATACCCAAGAGGTAGTAGTGATTGGGCAGGCCCAGATCGATTTCACCTGCGGCCAGTGCCGAGATGATCGGCGTGTTCTTGGGATAAACCTTGGGCTCATTGGCGGCAATGCCCTTGAGCCAGGCAATCGTCTTTTCTTCGCCGTACTGCGAACGCATCGCCGTCACGAACGCCTGGAATGAAGCATTGCTCGGGGCCCAGCCGATGCGACCTTTCCACTTGGCATCCGTCAGTTCGAAAATGGACTTGGGCAGTTCCGATTCCTTGACGCGGTTCGGCGAATAAGCCAGTACTCGCGCACGGCCAGACGTGGCGACCCACGTGTGATCCGCAGTCTGAAAATTTGCTGCGACATGGGCGTACATACTCTTGGGCAGCTCTGCGAAAAGCTTGTCACTTGAGAGCGACTCGAGGCCACCCGCATCCTGTGCCCAGAACACATCAGCAGGACTGCGACGCCCTTCCTGTTTGATGGCGAGCGCGAGCTGCGGCGTGCTGCCATATTTCACTTCGACGACGATGCCGGTATCTTTGGTGAACTTCTCGATAATCGGATCGACCAGGCTCTTGGACCGGCCCGAATAAAGCGTGATCGACTCGGCAGCATGGGCAACCGGAGCCGCGACGATGCTGACAAGCAGTGCTACCAATAATGAGCAATTGAAGCCAGTCACTTGAAAACGATTCAGAAGACGATGCATGACCTGATCCTTTCTGTATCCGTGCGAACATAAAGCCAGGCGACCAACGTGCACGTGGGCCAAAGGCCGCCGTCGATTTCATAGATGGTAT
>CAZYQL010000115.1:0-13163 GCA_964650055.1 uncultured Phycisphaeraceae bacterium
TTTTCATATGCAGTACCAAATCACCCACAAAACGACCTACGACTATGCCGAGTCTGCGGCCACGAGTCACAATCAGGTACACCTGAAAATTCGTGAGATTCCCACGCAGAGCTGCTCGCGCCGGGAAGTTTTCGTCGAGCCGATGCCCGAAGGCATGACCGATCACACCGATTACTTTGGCAACACAGTGACCAGTTTCACAATCTACGAGCCTCACAGTCGGCTGACGATCACCTCCATCAATCGCGTGATGGTGAGTACGATCGATCTCGCGCAGCCGCCCGCCTCAGTTGCCTGGGATACGGTGACGCAGCGCGTGCGCACGCAGTTGGAAGACGACACGATCGACGCTTCGCAGTATCTGTACAACTCTCCGTACATCGCCACATCGCCAGCGCTCAAAGCCTACGCGATGCCTTCGTTCGCGCCAGGCCGTCCGCTCTTTGAAGCGGTGCTCGATCTCACGCAGCGCATCAAGCGCGAATTCAAATACGCACCCAAAGCGACCAACCTGGCAACCTCCATCGAAGAAGTCCTCGAGCGCCGCATGGGTGTTTGTCAGGACTTTGCCCATCTTCAGATTGGCTGCCTGCGTTCGCTGGGGCTGCCAGCGCGTTATGTCAGCGGCTATCTGCGTACTGATCCGCCGGCGGGCAAGCCCAGGCTGGTCGGGGTGGATGCGTCGCATGCCTGGCTCAGTGTTTTTGCGCCGCCGGTGGGCTGGGTTGATTTCGATCCGACCAACGGTTGCCTGACCGGCCAGCGCCACATCACCCTCGCATGGGGCCGATGCTATAGCGATGTGAGCCCGATCAAAGGCGTGGTGCTCGGCGGCGGAGCGCACAAGCTTTCGGTGTCTGTCGATGTTGCGCCGATTTGAAAAGGACCAAAGGCGAATAGCCAATGGCCAATGAAAATTGAAAATTGCAAAGTGGGAAAGGCAGCGAGGCAGTCGCCGTGCCTTGTCAATTTTCAATTGACATTTTGCACTGGCTATTGGCCATTGTCTTCCTTCTTCTCTCGCACGCCCGCCACCAGCAGCGCGATCCAGCCGACCATGAAACTCACACCGCCCAGCGGCGTAATCGCCCCGAGCCACTTCATACCGGTGACAGCAAGCAGATAGAGCGTTCCGGAGAAAATGATGATGCCAATCGTAAAACCCCAGCCGGCGACCTTCATGCACGCGCTGATTTTCTGCTGCGCCATCAGCGCGACCACCAGCAGCGCCACCGCATGAACGAGGTGATAGCGCACGCCCACTTCGAATGTCTCGATCATCGCTGGCTCGATCCTTCCCTTGAGCCCGTGCGCCCCGAAGGTGCCCGCAAGCACACCGAGAAATCCAAGAAGCCCAGCCAGAATGAGGAATCGACGATGCATCACGAAACTCCTGTTGGGGAAGACGCAACGCAGTGTATCGCGAAGATCTTTGTCCATTCAGATTGAGCACGGACTGCACACCACAAATGAGATAGCCCGCCGTTGCCTGCAATGATGCACGATCCCTTGGCGTCACACCAATATCTCTTTGATCACCTTGCCATGCACATCGGTCAGCCGGAAATCGCGGCCTTGAAAACGATAGGTGAGTTTGGTGTGCTCCAGTCCCAGCAGATGCAGAATCGTGGCGTGCAGATCGTGAACGTGCACCTTGCCTTCGGTGACGCCAAAGCCCAGTTCATCGGTCTTGCCGAAGCTGAAACCGGGCTTGACACCGCCGCCCGCCATCCAGACGGTGAAGGCATCGATGTGATGATCGCGGCCTGTTGATGCACGTGGCTCACCCATCGGAGTGCGGCCAAACTCGCCGCCCCAGATCACCAGCGTATCTTCGAGCAGGCCTCGCTCCTTGAGATCGCGCACCAGCGCCGCCGAGCCTTGATCGACAGCTTTGGCGGTACCCACGAGATCTTTTTCGAGGGTTTCGCCGGGGCCGCCGTGGTGATCCCAGTTGGTGTGGTAGAGCTGCACGAAGCGCACGCCGCGCTCGATGAGCCGCCTGGCGAGCAGGCAGTTATTTGCAAACGAAGCCTTGCCCGGCTCAGCGCCGTACCGCTTGAGAGTTTCCGGCGACTCCTTGGAAATATCCATCAGCTCCGGGGCGCTGCTCTGCATGCGGTAGGCCATTTCGTAAGCAGCGATGCGCGTGGCGATTTCAGGATCGTTCGTTGCGTCCAGGCGATGGCGATTCAGATCGCCGACGACATCGAAAAAATCTCGCTGCGTGTTTGCATCGATGCCCTTGGGGTTGGCGAGGTTGAGGATGGGGTCGCCGACTCCGCGAAAGGGAACGCCTTGATACGTTGTGGGGATGAAGCCTGAGGACCAGAGCGTGGCACCGGCGCGCGGGCCGCGCGGGCCTGATTGGAGGACGACAAAGCCGGGCAGGTTCTGCGACTCGCTGCCGATGCCGTAGGTCACCCAACTGCCCATCGAAGGACGGCCGGGCTGAGGCGAACCGGTGTTCATAAAAATCTTGGCGGGGCCGTGATTGAAGACATCGGTGCCCACGCCGCGCACGAAGGTGATGTCATCGACAATATCGCGGTGATAGGGAAGCAGATCGCTCAGCTCCGCGCCGCTTTTGCCGTAGCGACCGAAGGTGCGACGGCCGCCCAGGAGTTTGATGTCGCCCTTGAGAAATGCGAAGCGACGGCCTTCCATGAAATCGGCGGGCGGCGCTTTGCCATCAAATTCGCGCAGCTTGGGCTTGTCTTCGAAGAGTTCCAGTTGCGACGGGCCACCTGCCATGAAGAGGTAGATCACGTTCTTCGCCTTGGCGCGGTGATGCGGCTTTTTGGGTGCCATGGGCGAAGTGGCGGGTGCATTAGCGGCGAGGCTGGCTGAAGGATTCGCCATCGATGCGAGCGCGATGGAGCCTAGGCCAACAGAGCACTGCTGGAAAAAGTGACGGCGCGTGGCCAAGTGCTGGCGCGCGGCGTGAGCGATTTGAGGATCGTGATTCATATGCGGCCTTTTCAAACTTCGTTCGCCAAGGCGAACGGCTGAATATGCGTATCTAAACTACATCATTCACGCGTGATGAACTCATCGAGATTCATCACGCCACGCGCCACCGCTGTCCACGCGGCAGCCTCGGCATCGTTCACATTCTTTGGGCGACTTACCGGGGCAATCTGCTTTGCACTGCTTGTGTCTTTCGTGAAGCGGTCACGTTGTTTGCTGAGGAAATCGATGAGCCGTTGGGATTCGTAAGTGTCGGGCTTGCGGGTCATGCAAATGCGAAAGAGCAGCGTCATGCGATCGGCATCGCTTTTCACTGCGGCGCTTTCAGCAAGCACGCGCGAGGCCAGGCCCTGCGCCATTTCGAACATCGCATCATCATTGGCGAGCGTCAGCGATTGCAACGGCGTGTTGCTGCGGATGCGAGCGGTGCAGGTCTGCGTCATGTTGGACACATCAAACGTCGCCAGCATCGGGTACGGCGCGCTGCGGAAAAAGAACGTGTACATCCCACGGCGAAAGCGATCCTCGTCCGTCGCCACATTCCACGATTGCCTGTTCTGCGTGAAGTCATAAACACCGGCAGGCTGCGGAGGACGCACGCTGGGGCCGCCGATCTTGGAAGACAAAAGGCCGCTGGCAGCGAGAAAAACATCGCGCACGATTTCTGCTTCGACACGCAGACGCGACTGCCTTGCGAGCAGGCGATTGAAGGGATCCGCCTGTACAAGATCAGCGCGATTGGCTGAGGCCTGGCGGTAGGTGGCGCTGGTGACGATCAGGCGATGGACCGCTTTCATCGACCACTTCTGCGCAGCGAATTCGCTGGCAAGCCAGTCGAGGAGCTCTGGGTGCGTGGGCCTGCTGCCTTGGGAGCCGAAGTCTTCTTCGGTATCGACGAGGCCTTTGGGGAAGTAGCGCATCCAAAGGCGGTTCATGGTGACGCGAGGCGTCAGCGGATTTTCATTTGAGACAAGCCAGCGGGCCAGATCGAGACGATCGGGGATGGACTTGGGATTGTTGGATTTGAGAGCGGGCAACACCTCGGGCACATCAGGTGTGACGGCGGCGCCGAGCCTTAGAAAATCACCACGGATAAAGACGTGCGATGGCCGAGGCTGAGGCAACTCGCGCATCACCATGAGCGATGGAATGCTTTTGCGGTGGTCCGCGTTCTGCTTCTTGAGCGAAGCGATTTCCTTGACCAGTGCTTCACGATCTTTCTTTGCATCCTCGTTGGACTTGGCGGCGGCTGGCATCGCTTTGTCGAGATCGCGCAGCTTCTTCTCAGCAGCGACAAGCTGTGCGCTGAGCGCGTTTTCTTTTTCTTCCATCTCTTGCGTAGGCAGTTGTACCGTCGGGCCGGTGTTATTGGCATCTTCGGTGCTGTTGAAGAAGGCGAAGAACTGGTAGTACTCCTTCTGCGTGATGGGGTCGAACTTGTGCGTGTGGCACTGAGCACAGGCCATGGTCAGCGACAGCCAGACCTGCGTCGTGGTGGCCACGCGATCGTAGGTGGCCTCGATGCGGAACTGATCATCCTTCACGCCGCCTTCTTGATTGATCATCGTGTTGCGGTGAAACGCCGTGGCGATGAGCAGATCGGTGTCGGATAGCGACGAAACCTCGGCTGACTTTTTGTTCTCTGCCCGTTCCTTCACCAGCAGATCGCCCGCAAGCTGGGCAATCGTGAACTCATCAAACGGCAGATCATCGTTAATCGCTTGAATCACCCAGTCGCGGTAAGGCCACATCGTGCGGGCACTGTCCACCGAGTAACCATTGGAGTCTGCATAGCGAGCTTGATCGAGCCAGTGCCGACCCCACCGCTCACCGTAGTGCGGCGACGCGAGCAGACGATCGACCAGCTTCTCATAAGCATCCGCCGAGGTGTCCTGCACAAACGCATCAGCTTCCGCAGGTGTGGGGAGCAGCCCGAGCAGGTCGAGATACAACCGGCGAATGAGCGTGTAGCGATCAGCTTCAGGAGAAGGTTTGAGATTCTCTTTTTCAAGCCTGTGGAGAATGAAATGATCAATCGCATTGCGAGGCCAACTTGCATCCTTGACCATCGGCAGCGCGGGGCGAACGATCGGCTGAAACGACCAGTGATCGCTCTTTCGCCGTTGCAGTTTGTCGCCGTCGCCCTCAGGCCAGGTCGCGCCGGTGGCGATCCAATTGGAGAGGAGTGCGATCTGGTCTTTGGTGAGCGGATCGCCTTTGGGCGGCATGATGTCCTCGGGGTCATCGCCGCGCACGCGCTTGATGAGTTCGCTTTCTTCGATTTTGCCGATGACCCACGCCGGGCCGATGTCGCCGCCATGCACAGCAGCGGATTTCACATCCAGTCGCAGGCCGCCCTTCTGCTTTTCTGAGCCGTGACATGAATAGCAATGCTTGGCGAAGATCGGCTGAATATCGCGCTGAAAATCAATGTCAGCAGCGCGTGCTGGCAACGCGGATATGAGCAGCACCGCAAACGTGAGAATTTGAAATCGTGTCATGGTCATAGATGTCGGCCATTGTCGATACGAAAGAAAAAGATACACCGTAATTGCACCGCAGATTCGTCAGATCAATCGTAAATGCTGGATGAAATGGTAGGGCGCGAGGCGAGTGAATCCAAACCCAATGGTGCTGGAGCGCGAGCAATTCATCCGAGCCGCAAAGCGTAAGTTTGCGGAGTCACGGGATTACTTGAACTCTCAATACTCCGCAGGCTTACGCCTTGCGGCTCAGATTGAATCATCGTTTTTTGAGACAGAGCCAAGCACTGGATCGGTCATGCCTAGCGATTCGAAGGCTCGCTTGCGCAGCAGGCAGGAATCGCAGTGCGCGCAGGCTTTGCCATCAGGCGTTGGGTCGTAGCAACTGTGAGTGAGGCCGAAGTCCACCCCCAAGGCGAGGCCGCGCTCGATGATGGTGGTCTTGGGCCAGTCGATCAGCGGCGTGTGGATGGAGAGTTTCGCACCTTCGACGCCGACTTTCGTGGCGAGGTTCGCCATGGTTTGAAAGGCACTGATGAACTGCGGCCGGCAATCGGGGTAGCCCGAGTAATCGACAGCATTGACGCCGATGAAAATGTCGTTGGAGCCGAGCACCTCGGCGAAGGCGAGCGCGTAAGCGAGGAAGATGGTGTTGCGTGCGGGGACGTAGGTGATGGGGATGCCGTGCGACATGGCATCGTCATCGCGATCTTTGGGGACATCAATGTTGGCGGTGAGCGCGGAGCCGCCAAAGGCAGTGAGATCGAGTGTGACCCAGCGGTGAGAGGCGACGCCCAGTTGCGCTGCGACACGGCGAGCTGCATCGAGTTCGACGCGGTGACGCTGGCCATAGTCGAAGCTGATGGCGTGACAGGCGAAGCCTTGAGCGCGGGCAATGGCGAGCGTGGCGGCGCTATCGAGGCCGCCGGAGAGGAGGACTACTGCGGCGGGATTCGATGGTTGAGGTGCAGTTGGCAAAGACATTGCAATGGGCGGCATGAAAACGGATTCTTCGTTCGCCAAGGCGAACGGCTAATTATTTCGAGCGCTTGGGCCTGGGGTCCGGCGGCGGATCGCTGCCATCTTGATCGTCATCTTTATCTTCATCATTGCGCAGGTTGCCGCGCGGCGAAGCCTGCTTCTGACCATCAGTCGGCGAAGTCGGCATGACCACCACGGTCCGCCCTACCACATCGCCCAGTCGCTGACGGTTGGGACTGATGATTGCAAAAATGAGCAGCGGCATCGCGATCAGGTCCAGTGCCTTGAACAGATTGCGAGCCAGCACCTGCCAAATATCTGGCGGCTCACCCTTGAGGCCCGTCACACGCATACCGATGAGCGCTTTGCCCATGGTGCGTGCGGTGAAGAGTTCGGTGAGGAACGTCGAAGTGATGAACAGACCCATGGCGATTGCACCGGGAATCATCGGCTCCCAGCCGCCGCTTTTGCCCGGCCAGAAATCGACCATCTGTTCCATGCTCACACCAGTAATCAGTGTGGACAGATACAGACACGGAAACAAATCAATCGAAGCGGCCAAGGCACGCGGCAACAAATCGGCCACGCGCACACCACGGGGCAGCGCAATGGGCTGCCCCGCAGGATCGCGCTTCCACATCAGAATCAGCACCGGTGTCACCAGCGCCAGCACAATCACAAACACCAGCAAGTCAGCCACCGGGCCAAGTGAAGGCGGCGCGGCAGCCATGGGAATCGGATTGGCATCGGCGACGCCGCGCAGATTGATTCGGCGAAGCTGCAACTGCCCTGCTTCATCATCGGTGATCAGACAAAGCTGATCGCCTGAAGCAGTCAATGCCCAATCGCCGCCGCGATCATCGAGGCTGAGCGTGCCCAGTTCCGAGACGCGCTCGGTGCGAATGGAAGTCACTGCCCATTCGATTTTGCCTTCGGTGGACAGCCGATGCATGACGACCAGTTGCCGATCGATCGTGGTGGCGAGCATCGAGCCGGTTTGCTCGATCGTTTGCTCACTGGCGATCCACTGCGGCAACGGCTCAGCAGCAGGTGGCTGGGTGGCTGGCGTGGTGCCAACTGGCTTTTCCCACGAGTACCAGCGCACCGTTTTCTTTGCTGGCGCTGGCGCAGCGCTCGCATCAGTGGCGCTGGGCGTGGAGTTCACAACGAGCATCGGACGAGGGTCTTCAAAGGATGGCGTCACCAGCGTCGCAGGCAGATTCACATTCCAATCGGCAGGAAGCTCTACCACTTCCCAGCGGTCGCGCACCAGATGGAGCAGCCGATCTGCTTTGATCGCGGTGGGTGCAGGAGCAACGACGGGAGGATCTTTCTCATCCGACTTCGCAGTCGATTCAATCGGCGGTTCTACAGCAGCCTTCGCATCATCCTTAGACGTCACATCCTTCGCCGCATCCTTCGCGTTCTCACTGTCCGTTTGTTCCTTGAGCTTGATCCTGGCTTCCTGAGCATCGCGGCGGCGTTCACGCAAGGTACGCTCATCGGCACTCGGATGATCCAGAGCATCGAGGAGCCGTTGATCTTCGATCCGGGCCAGCACCCAGCCGCCGGTGCGAGTCACGGCGATGGATCGCACATTGATGCCTTTGGGCAGCGAGGGCAAAATGATATCGGTGTAGCCTCGGCGACCGACGGCGTCTTCCAGGACGCGGATCGACTGCACGGTGGAGTCTTGATAGAAGAGCCAGATTTGGCCATCGGCTGCGACGATGCCATCTTTGATGAGCCTGCCGCGCAGCTCGGTGGCGGTGCTGAGCTTGCTCTCTGGCTGATCGGACACCTTGCGGTGCAAGATGGTAAATTTCTCGCCCGTCACCGCCGGCCTGATGATCCACAGATTCTGCGAATCCCCGGTGGCTAGGAGCGAATCGGCCCCCTGCACCGGCAGCGCCAAAACAGCGCCAGCCAGCAGAGCGACCGTGAGGAAGAAAGTACGAATGGAATAGTGCCTTGCAATCACGCAGACACGATAGCAGATGTGAATTGAACAGTCGCCGGGCGATTAGAATGCACTATTTAAGGTTGATCCCATTAGCCACTGAAACCGGACAACGGGCCAGGTCAATCGTTATTGAAGCGGAAGCGTTACGTTTTATATCGTTTCCACGCAATGAGCATGGATATCTGACGTTTATGGTACGATAATACCAGTAGTTGTCGCCCCTTTGGCTCCAGAAGCGACTTCCGATTTGGCTCCTGGAACTCCTAGAAATAGTCCGCTGCCTGCGGGCCGTTACCGTTGTGAGGATTGACATGGCCACAACCGCCCCCGTGCTACTCGCTCAAGGCTGGCTCGTAGATGCGCTCACCAGCGACTTCTCGCTGCTTTGTGCCGCCATCACGCTCATCTGTCTCCTCATCCTCTTTATGCTGGTTCGCGCTGTCGTTCGCCTTGGGCGGCAGCAAGCCTCCTATAAAGCTCGCGCCAGTCATCCGCTTCTTTCGCGCCTCGCCTCGTTCCTCTCCGATCAGCGTGGCACCACCTCCATCGAATTCGCCCTCGTCTTCCCCATTCTTCTCGTGCTGTCGCTGCTGATGGTGCAGTCGATGATGATGATGGCGGGCAACATGTACGTGCACTATGCCGCGTTTGCGGCAACGCGTGCTGCCACCATTGAGATCGCTCAGGATTACACCAATCGCGGCGACTACGAAGCGAATTTTTACGCGCCCGGCAAAGGCAGCATCAAGCACGAGCGCATTCGCCGTGCTGCTTACATGGCTCTAGTCCCCGTCTCCGGCCAATCCGATAGCGGCGCCGGCCCAGCGGGCGAAGCGGTCTCTTCGATGACCACTCACTTTTCTACCTACGGTGCCAACGAGCCCAAGTGGGTGCAGGCCATGCTTGCCGCCAAGGTGGGTTATGCCGAGTCGAATACGGAGATTGAATTGCTCGAGACGCTGGTGCAGTCGGATAACGATGTGACCTTCGAGATGCTGCCGGAGAATCCTTATCGCTTTGGCATTCGCGATGTGATCACGGTGCGTGTGATTCACAAGCTGAATCTGGGCGTGCCTTTTGCCAGCCGATTTTTCTCTGATGGTGACAACGGTGCCAAAGGCCCGGGCCGGTACACGCTGGTCACCGCCAGAGCCACGTTCACGAATGAAGGTGTGCCTAATCATCTGCCTGAGCGACCTGATATCGATCGCGTGACCCCGTCGCTGTCGCCGATTGTGAACTTCGACAGCAATGGCCAATTGATCCCGTGATGAAATGATTGCCAGCCCCCGACAATTCGCCAACCCTGATCATCGAACTTGACTCTGACTTCTGCCCCTGCCCCTGCCCCTGCCACTGACCCTGCCACTGCCACTGCCACTGACCCTGACCCATGACTGCAAACTCCACCAATATCTCATCCATCGGCCTTCGCCCCGGCGACAAGATCGATAAGTACGAAGTCATCGAACAGATCGGGGCCGGCGGCTTCTCCGTCGTCTGGAAAGCCTACGATCGATTGCTCGACAAACACGTCGCAGTCAAACAGATCACGGTCGATCCTTCCGCTGATGAAGACACCTTCCGCGAGCGCTTCCGCGCTGAAGCGGTGATTCAAAAGAAGGCTGCACAGGATCACAAGAACCTGGTGCGCATCATCGAGTTCGTCGAAGAATCGCGTGGCCTGTTCATCATCATGGAATATGTCAACGGCCCGAGCCTTGAGCATCTGCTCGCGCAGAATCCCGGGCCTGTCGATCTCAAAACCGCGCTGGGCATCGTCGCAGCCGCAGCGGTCGCCCTGGGTGCCCTGCACGATAAAGGCATCGTCCACCGCGACCTTAAACCAGCGAATATTCTGCTGCCTGCTGAAGGCGGCCTGAAAATCTGCGACTTCGGTCTGGCGACGCTGATGGCGGATCAGGAGGTGCCTGCGGTGGGCACAGTGCGTTACATGGCTCCGGAACTACTGGATGGCAAGCCGGTGGATGGCCGAGCTGATCTGTACTCGCTGGGCATCATGCTTTACGAGATGCTCATCGGCAGAACCCACTTTGACGACTCGTTCAAAACAGTGCTGCGCGATCAGCGCAATGTGGCGCTGCGCTGGATGAAGTGGCACACCAATACGAAGATCAAGGCGACGCCGATCCGTCAATATGTGCCGACGATTCCCGAGCCCATCGGCATGCTCGTCGAGCGCATGATCGAGAAGGATCCCAATCAGCGCATCGCCAGTGCATCACAGCTCATCGACGCCATGCGCCGCCAGCTATCAAACCCCGGCACCCCCGGAACCGCTGTCGCAGCGCCCGTCGGGCCCTCGGCTGGATCACTGCCTTCCACAATGATGACGCCCGGTGCCGTGGGCGATCAGACGATCAAGCTCAAGAAGCGCAACAAGGTGGTGCTCATCGCTGCCGTGACAATCATTCTCTGGACCGTCGTAGGCATCGGCTACATGCTCATCACGCAGAGCAAGAAAAACGCCGTCGAACTCGCCAGGCAAAGCGAAGTCCACAAAGACTACCGCGAAGCGCTCGACCTTTTCAGTAAGGAAAAGTGGGACGAAGCCTCCGTGAAGTTCAAGTCGATGCTGTCCGAACACGCGGCATACCTCAAGCTCGCCGTGCCTGTCGCGGGCAATCAGCGTAAGCCGTTGGAAACCGCCGTCGCCGGGCATCTCTACTTCTGCGATGCACGTCAGGCCTTTGCGATGCAGAACTATGACAAAGCGATTGACCTGCTCAACAAATCCGAAGCAGCGTCCGCGTTAGACCTCAACAAGATCGATTCTCTTCGCAAAGAAGCGGACATCCTCAACCGCATCGGCTACAAGGAACAGACCATCACCAAGCTGATTGCTGAGGGCAAGTTCTTTGCCGCCAAACACGAATGGCTCAAGTTCCGCAGCGACGGTTTCTATAAGTTCCTTTCCGAAGATCAACAGCTTCGCTGGGATGACCTTGGCCCCAAGATTTCCGCTCAGCAGGAAGAGCGCGAAGCTCAAGGCGTGGTCGCCGATGCCAAGGCGCTCGAAGGCACGGATCGTTCCGCCGCCGTCGCCCTGCTCGAAACCTGGCGTGCCAAGAATCCTGACAACCCCAATCGCGTGGTCGATGCTTTCATCATCGCGCTCAAGGGTGCTGCCGATTTCGAGACCGCCGTCGCCCGAGGCAAGTCGGCGCAGCAGCGTATGGAGTACGCCACAGCGATCGATTCGTATGAACGAGCGCTGGGCTACAACCGCCGCGCTGGTGAGGAAATGGGGCTGCCTTCGCAGATCAACTCGATCAAAGGCCGCGTCGCTTACAACCTGGGCAAAGAAGCCTACGACAGCGGCAACACCGATCAGGCCATCGAGCAGTGCAACCGCGCGCTCTCTTATGTGCCTGACATGGCTGAGGCCAAAGCGATCCTTAATAAGATCGATTCCGCAGGCCAAATGGCTTCACTCAAACGGCAGGCGATCACCGCCCATCAGACCGGCGAATACGAAAAAGCCATCAACCTCTGGACCCGTCTTCGCGATGATTTCCAGGAAGACCCCGTCGCCGTCGCTCAGGAAATCGCCAAGGCTCAGTTCCAGATCGCCGTCCGCAAAATGGATCAGGCCTGGTCCGGCGATGACGATGCCGCCACGCTCACAGCCATTGATGTGGTGCTCGCTCAGGACGCTGCTTACGACAGAGCTTCGACGCTCAAGACGCTCATCGAGACTCGCCGTCGCATTCTGAACCTGATCACCGCTGGCGACAAGATGCGGACCAAGGGCGAATATGCCGACGCCAAGCGCGAGCTTCGCCGTGCACAGGATGTAGCCAAGACGATCACCGATGGTGTGATTCGCGATCAGCTTCTGGGACAAGCCACCAAGTATCTCGACGATGTCGAATACATCGATCTCTACAGCAAAGCCAAGCGCGACTTTGAACTGGGCAAACTCGATACTGCCCGGGCCAACGCGCTGGGTGCGATCAAGACCAAGAAGACCGATGACGCCAAGGCACTGCTCGACAAGATTCAGGCTGCACTCGACAAAAAGCAGGTGAATGAATGAACACGCAATCATGCATGACCAATCGTGCGACTTCCCGCGATCGTGGCATCGTGCTGATGCTCACGCTGCTGGCCGTCATCCTGCTGGTGGGCATGGTGCTCTTCACCATCAACCTGGGTCGGCAAACGACGCGCCGCATCGATGTGCAAAATGCTGCCGACTCCACCGCCATCGCCGGCGCTGGGTGGGTGGCGCGCTCGCTCAATACCGTGGCGATGAACAACATCGGCATCACGCGTTTGCTCTCGCTGGTCAACGTCGTTGATGCGATGCCTGATTCCGTGCGCTTCACCAAAGAGGAACACGAGTTCACCCTTGAGGCGCTCAAGGGCGCACGCAGCCGTGGCATCGCTGATGCGTGGGTCGTCAATCAGGTCACCGACATGGAGCAGGAACTTCAGGATGAACTGAACATCCTCAACCCGCTCAATAATTATTTCACCGCCAACGATGTTTCAAAGCAGACCTTCTACGATGCCAGTGGCGGGCGCGGCGAGTTTTACAAAGCCATGGAAGCGATGTCCGAACTGAGCGTCGCCACCATGGAAGGCCTAGGCGAATTCGCACAGCTCAACGCAGTACGCGGCGGCATGGTCAACCTCGATCGCGTCTCCACCGACGCCATCACCTTCATAGCTCCGCTAAAGCCGACGATCCCCTACATCATCGGCGAGTTTGATGACTTTCAAAACCCCGTGCTCAACGG
>CAZYQL010000116.1:0-7564 GCA_964650055.1 uncultured Phycisphaeraceae bacterium
TCGTTTCTCTTATATCGCCACGGGCAAACCGTCCAGAGCGACGGCCTGCCCATGCCACATGTCTGAAGAAAACTTGCCGCCCCGCGTCCTTCGATTTCACTCGCTACAATCCCCCACCTTATTTCTTTCAGGTGCGATATGCGATTCATCAAAATGCACGGCATCGGCAATGACTATGTCTATGTCAACGGCTTCACCGAAACCGTCACCAATCCCACCGCCTTGGCCCCCATCATTGCTGACCGCCACACAGGCGTCGGCGGCGACGGCCTGATCCTTGTGCTGCGACCTGAAGCGGGCGTCAATGCTCACGTTCGCATGCGCATGTTCAACGCTGATGGCTCCGAATCCGAGATGTGCGGCAACGGCGTCCGCTGTGTCTGCAAACTCGCTCACGACCACGGCCTGTCCGATGCCAACCCCATGCGCATCCAGACCGGGCGCGGCGTGCTCACTCTCAGTTACACCCTCGATAGCGCAGGCAAAGTTGCTCAGGTCACTGTCGATATGGGTGAGCCGATCCTCGAGCCCGCTCAGATTCCGGTAGAGATCGGTAAGCTCGATCGCATTGTCGATCTCGATATCAATATTGCCGGCCTCATCGATTGGCCTTCATCACTGCACACCGGCTGGACGCAAGCCTGCGGCCTGGACCCGCGCATGACCTGCGTCTCCATGGGCAATCCCCACGTCACCTTCTTCGTCAGCGATGTTGCGAAGGTGCCACTGCAAACGGTTGGCCCGTTCATTGAAAAGCATGCGCTTTTTCCGCGCCGCATCAATGTTCACTTCGTGCAGGTTCACTCGCGCAGCGAAGTGACCATGCGCACCTGGGAACGCGGCAGCGGCATCACCCTCGCCTGCGGCACCGGTGCCTCGGCGGTCTGCATCAGCGGCGCACTGACCGATCGTACTGATCGCAAAATCCTCGCCCACCTGCCCGGCGGCGACCTCACCCTCAACTGGCGCAGCGACAATCACCTCAACATGACCGGCCCGGCGACGGAAGTTTTTCAGGGCGAGTGGCGGTGAGGAAAAGCGAGAAATAAAAGGCATGGCGATCGTAGCCTCCATGCACCCCGCTGTTTGCATTTCTGATTTTTCGCTTTCACGCTTTCACGCTTTCTCGCTTTCCGCCTTTGCCCCTTAGCCGCCCTTTCGATACATTGCACATGACCGGGATTATGTTCCGCTTTGGCTCCCATTCTGTACTCGATCAGGTGCTTAGATCATGCCTGTACCTACCGAAACGTTTCGCAGCATTCGCAAGCTCAATATTCTGTTTGCGATAGCTTCGGTTTTCTTTCTCTTTGTCACCGCCTGGCTGATTTTCGATGACTGGAATCGGCCTTGGCGCGAATATCAGCAGGACGCAAGGCAGTGGCAGGCGGTGCTCACCGCTGATTGGATTAAGCGCGTCGATACCGATCAGCTCAAACTGGAACTCGGGCAAAAGGAAGAAGAGATTCGCCGAGTGCGATCTGCGCTGCCCACGGACACGATCGTGCGCCTGGAGCGCGAACTGGCTGATCTGCAAACCGAGCGCATCAAGAAAGATCTTCCCGCTGCCCGCGCCAAGAGCGAGATCGTTCCCACCGAACAGCTCATCGAGCGCGCTCGCCTTCAGTTTGGCGAAGAGGGTGCTCAGACCGTGGCCCTTCGCGCCAAGCTGCGCGACATTCTTTCGGATTATGAAGAGAAGCGAGCCGCGCTGGCGGCGGCGACCGAACTGGTGACGAAGAAGGAAGAAGAAATTGCCGCCTATCGCAAAGCGGAAGATGATCAGAAAAAAGACCTGGAAAACCTGGCCCGCGAACGTCGCACGTTGGAAGACAAACTGGCCAAGCTCAAGCCGACGGGTTTGGGTGTGCTGGGCGAAAAGGGTCGCAACGCCCCCCTCGTGGATTGGTTCAACCCCAGCGAGAAGATCGAGCAGGTCATCGTGCCCGGCGTGCGCACGGATCTGAATTTCTTCACGGTTGAAACCGCAGATGCCTGTCAGACCTGTCACACGAATATCGACAAGCCTGAGTTTGCGGAAGGCGATCTCGTTCGCTTCCTCTCGCGCCAGCTTGCCGCGGCTGACAATCAGGATGTCAACACCCTCGACAATGCAGCAGTCGCCATCGGCTTCTGGGAAAACGCCATCGAAAAACTGGCGCACACCGGCGGCGATGCGTCGGTTGGCCCCGGCTACCGTCAGGTTCAATTCGACACGCTCATGCGCATCAACACCAAGCGCATCGATTCAGGCGAAAAGACGCTGCCTGAACTAGCCATCGTCAAAGCGCTGGGCGAAAAGCCTGCGGCAACATGGACAGCCGCCCAGGCAACGCAGTGGCATGAAGTACTCAGCAGTGAACTGACGCGCATCGCCCAGACAGCGGGCAATGAAAGTGTCTCTCGCCGCGCTTGGTACGAGCAGCGGCTGCTCTACATGGACGATCTGCAATCGCTCATTAAAAAGACCGTCGGCCCCAAGGAATTTGGCCTGCTCCAAAGCTATTTCCGTCACACTCTCATCGAACAGTTCAACGCTGTCCGCAAAGAGCGCGGCAGCGCCGCAGTAAGCACCAGCCCGGTCATGCTCGCTCATCCGCGCTTGGATCTTTACCTCGATCCTGATTCGCCCCACCCGCTCAAAACCATGGGCTGCTCCGTCTGTCACGAAGGCTCGGGACAAGACACCAGCTTCTTCCACACCGCTCACACGCCTCGCGATATCTGGGTCGATGTCGATAGCGGCGCGACCATCGCCAGCTTCCTCCTGACCACCGATGAAAAAGATCAGGGCGACATCGCCACGCTGCGCTCGCGCATTCGCCAGCAACAGAGCGCTCCAGTGGCACCAGCGCCAAAGAAAGATGTGCTGGTCAATGCCGGTGCGCCGGCTGGCTCGATCACGCTTGCCTCGGCAACGCCGGTGGCTGCCGAAGGCGAAGCGAAGAAGCACGATGATTCTGAGGCCGATCGTGCACATGGCGTGCTTTCATCGGGTCAGGATGTGAACCTGCTCACGCCTTCGCATCCCGCGCCGTTTGCTCCGCCCACGCCTGACCACCACGAAGCGCGCCTCTATATGGATCCTGCCACGCAGCAGGCTCGCGTGGCTGTGAAGCAGAAGACTTACTGGGAGCGCAAGTATCACTGGCATGCAGTGCATCTGGTCGATTGGGAAAAGCCGATGCACGCGATGGAGTACGTGCAGTCCTCATGCACCAAGTGCCACACCAACCATTACGACCTTCGCGAATCAGCCCCGAAAGTTTTCGAAGGTCGCAAACTCTTCGCCCAAGTCGGCTGCGCCAACTGCCACGCTGTCGAGCAGATTGCCGAGCACAAGGACCTCAAGAAAGTCGGCCCGAATCTGTCGAATGTGAAGGAAAAACTTTCCCCTTCCATGATCGCCACCTGGATCTGGTCGCCCAAGGCTTTCCGCCCCACTTCGCGCATGCCTCACTTTTTCATGCTGGAGAACAACAGTTCACCAGTCGATCTTCTGCGCACGCGCATTGAAGTGGCCGCCATCACGCAGTATCTGCTCAGCGCTCCGCCATCGAGCCTGGAACGCATCGCGATTCTGATGCAGGAAGATGGCAAGCTTCTGGCCGAGCGCGAGATAAAGGCAACGCTGGGCAGTCGCAAGTTTGAAATTGATAAACGTCGCACCGCGATCGCTGCTGATGTGGCTGCGCTCAAGCAGGCTGGCATCGCACGCTATCAGCCGGAGCTGGTGCCGACACTGGCGAAGGTAAATACGCTCAGCGATGAAGCAGAATCGATCAAGGCAAGGCTGAAGGATGCAGCAACCAAGGCGGAAGAGAAGCCCGCACTGGAAGCGCGATTGGCTGCGATCGATGGCGAGATCAAAACCGCAAAAGAAAAACCAATGCTCGGCGACGCCAAGCGCGGCCGCGAACTGTTCATGGGTACCCCCGGCTCAACCGTCGCCTACGGCGGCGTCGGCTGCGTCGCCTGTCATACCAATCTCAACGAGACCGGCGAGAAGTGGATCACCGGCGACCTGATGAGCCGTGAAGGCCTCAGCAGTGAAAACGCACTGAAACATTACCAAAGCCTCACCTACAACCAGCAGCACACCTACGTGCTTCAGTATCTGGGCGATCGTTTCAATCGCCGTGGGCCGGAGCTTTCGGGTGTGGGCACCAAGCTTCAGGCTGGCCGCACACCGCAGCAAGCACAAGGCTGGCTCTACGATTGGCTGCGAAATCCTTCGCATTATTCTTCCTACACCATCATGCCCAGCTTCCGCCTTTCCGAGCAGGAAGCGCTCGACCTCACCGCCTACCTGCTCCAGCAGCAGCGCCCAGGTGATGCCGCCGGTTCCACCTACACCGCCGTCGATTTCATCGCCGAGGTCAAGGGTGAACTCAATGCGGAAATGCTCAATGCTCTCACGAAGAAACTCGGCGGCAACGAAGCACTGCCCGTTGAAGCCAAGCTGAATTTCGTCGGCAAGAAACTGGTGCTGCACTACAACTGCCAGGCCTGCCATCAGATCAACGGCTACGAAGCGACCGCCTCCTCCGCGCCGCAGCTCAATGACTGGGGCCTCAAGGATCCGCACAAACTCGACTACGGCTACTTCGAACACGCTGAAGAACGCCGTCGCCGCGAACCGGCTCACGTCTGGAAAGTCGCCCACGAAGGTCTTGGCGCTGATGCCGCGAAGATCACAGCCTTTGTCGGCGGTGACGCTCACGTGATCAATCCGCATCTGCAAAATCGTGCGGTGGCGTGGGAACATATCGATGGCGACCGCCGTGAGTGGGCGACGCAGAAGCTGCACAACACGCGCATCTTCGATCGCGGCAAATATGTCGTAACCGAAGCCGTCGCCGAGCTTGACCCCAAAGGCATCAAGGATGAAGCGCTGTCCATGCGGCAAGCGATGGACAAGGGCATCGACCGCGCGTATGACAAGCTGAAGATGCCCAAGTTCTTCCTCACCAATGAAGAAGCGCAGGCGATCATCACCTTCGTCACGAGTGTGCGTAAACCACTGGTCGATCCAGAACTGCAAAAGGTCGCTGATGATGCGGGCATTCGCGCCACTGTTGGCCGTCAGATTGCAGAGAAATACAACTGCTATGGCTGCCACAACATCGATGCCAATGAGGTGGCGATCCATGCGTATTACGATGTTCACAACGAGCATGGCCAATTCAACGGCAACTTTGAAAGGCTCATGAACGCCCCGCCGCGTCTGATTGGCCAAGGTGCCAAGACGCAGCCGGACTGGGTCGTACACTTTTTGGACAACGTCCACCCGCTTCGCCCCTGGCTCCAAGTTCGCATGCCCAGCTTCCACTTCGATGGCGACGACAGGACCGGCATCGCTGAATATTTCGCTGGCGCCACGCAGACCGATGCCAAGCGCATCGCCAGGATTCTGGCCCCCATTGATGCACAGCTTGAAAAGAACGCGACCCGCAAACGCGATCTCGACATCGAGATGGCCAAGATCACCGAGCGACTGGCCGAGAATGAAAAGGCCACCGATCCCAAGCAGAAAATCAGCGACAACTCGATCCTCGCCATGACCAATCGGCAGCGGCAGATCGAATCGCAGAAGGCTTCGACCGATCGCTGGAGCGAACAGCCCGCCCTCGCTGTACCGGTGCATCGGCTCAAGACCTTCGCCCTTCGCAATGATCTGTCGCAGCCGCGCGTCTTCGATCCCAGGCAGACCACTGCTGATGATCGCCTGGCGACTTTCGACGGCGCACTGGGTGCGGCGCGCTTCCTGCATGATGCCTATCAGGTGCAGTACCCTTATCCGCCGCTGCGCTTGCCAGATATCTCAGTCGAACGTTTTGTGCGCGGCGAAGCACTGTTCAATCAAGTCCTCTGTGCCAAGTGTCACGCGCTGGGTGATGAAGAAAAACTGTTGGCCCTTTGGAAATTGGAAAATCCCAACGCTGGTACGCCGCAGCCGCCCGCCGCGCCAGGCGATGACTACGACGATGCCCCTGCCAAGCCCAAGCCTCCCGCCGCTGCACCAGTTCCAACCCCCGCCCCCGCTGCTCCTGCTGCCGCTCCTGCCACTGCCACTGCTCCTACTCCTGCCACTGCTCCTGCCGCTGCCGCTGCTGATGACGACTATGGCGATGATCCCGCCGCTGCTGCGCCTGTGGCACCCGTTGGCCCGGCTTGGTCTGCGCCGAATCTCAAGTACGCTGTCCATCGCATTCAGCCGCAGTGGGCCGAGAAATGGCTTCAGCGTTCGCTGATCATTTTGCCGGGCACGAAGATGCCCAACCAGTGGGCCGGCCCTTCGCCGCTCGATTCGTTCTTCTTCCAGTTCCCCGATGAAGCAAAAATCGAAGCCCACAAAAAGTTTTACTACACCGGCCCCGAGCAGCGCCAGCTCATTCTCGATTACATCTACGCGGCAGGCATGCGCAATTACACGCCTAGCCTGTGGAAGCTTGAGGGCAAAGAGCCGCCGCAGATCGCGCTGTCGGAGGTCTATCCGCCCAAGCCTGATGAGTTCAAGCTGCCTGAAGTTGTCGATACCAGCAAGACCGCCGCTGGCCCGACGATCACCGGCCCGGTCACCGCAGCCGAGGTGAAACTCAAGAGCGACATCGTGCTGCACGACGGAGATGCTCCTTATGAAGGCGAAGCACTACACGGCAACAAGACCCGCGTCGTGGGCCTGATCAAGCTCGATGGGGCAAGGCCTCGCCGTAACATCATTCGCATGGCATCAGATCCCTACTGCGAAAAAGCACACAAGGATGACGTGTTCGACGAAAGCCTCGTCGTCAATACCGATGGCACACTTCAGAATGCGTTCGTGCAGATCAAATCAGTGCCCGGTAAGTTTGACGTGCCAACGACGCCGGTCGTGCTCGATCAAAAGGGCTGCATTTATTACCCGCATGTGGCGGGTGTGATGGCGGGCCAGCCGCTGATCGCACTCAACAGCGACGGCACGCTCCACAACGTGCACCTAATGCCCAAGAAGAATCCCGAGAAGAACGTAGGCCAGCCGGCCAAGGGCATGCGCGAAACGATCATCATGAAGAACCCCGAGGAAAACATCCTCATCAAGTGCGATGTGCACGCGTGGATGAATGCCCGAGTCCACGTAGTGGCTCATCCGTTCTTCTTTGTCAGCGATGTCGAAGGCCGATTTGAAATCCGTGGCCTGCCGCCAGGGAAATACACGCTCGAAGTGCTGCACGAACTGTCACGCATCGAGAAGCAGTCGATCGAGATCGAAGTGAAGGCTGACACCTCGACGCGCTTGGATGTGACAATGAAACAGTAATTTTGAGCCGCGACTCAACGAGTCGCGGACGTGAGCGAACACTGTGCATCAAAATAAATCGTGACGCCTCAGGCCTGAAACAGGGAACAGAAAAGATAATCGCCTCACCAATCGCATCGCGTGGCGTTGTTGATGTTGATGTTGATCCATCGCGCGAAGAATTCTCCTTCAGGCCTTTGGCGTCCGCGACTCGTTGAGTCGCGGCTCAATCAACTGCGCACCCGCGTTACCGGCAGCTTCGGCAGTGCGGCGATGAACTGGTGG
>CAZYQL010000116.1:7664-12971 GCA_964650055.1 uncultured Phycisphaeraceae bacterium
TCAACTGCGCACCCGCGTTACCGGCAGCTTCGGCAGTGCGGCGATGAACTGGTGGCCGTAGGTCTTGGTCGTGATTCGGCTGTCGAGTACCACCACCGTGCCGCGGTCCGCCTTCGATCGGATCAGTCGGCCAAAGCCTTGCTTGAATTTCAGAATCGCCTCGGGCAATGAGTATTCGCTAAAAGGATTGCCGCCGCGCGCTGTGATGCGCTGCATGCGCGCTTCAACGAGCGGCCGATCTGGCACAGCAAAGGGCAGCCGTGTGATGATGACATTGCGCAGCGACTGCCCGCGCACATCCACGCCCTGCCAGAAGCTGTCAGCACCGAGCAAAACGCTGCGTGCATCACCGCGAAATCGTTCGAGGAGTTGCGAGCGCTGCTCCCCTTCGCCATGCACCAGCATCGGCATGCCCCGCTCGATCAACGGCTGCCGCAGCCACTGTGCACAGCGACGAAGTAAATCAAAACTGGTGAAGAGCACAAACGCCCCGCCATCACTTCGATCGATGTGCTCTAAAATCTTCGGGCACAGTTTGTCAAAATAATTCGGCGATGCAGGCTCAGGCATCGCAGCTTCAACAATGAGCTGCGCCTGCGTTTGATAATCAAATGGAGAGCCGAGTTGCAATGTTGTTGCATCTTCGCAGCCCAGGCGTTTGGCGATGTGCGCAAAGGCCCGGCTGTCACCGGCTACATCGCGGCGATCAACGATCTCTTCTGATATTTCTTCATCCTGCACATAGCGCTGTGTCTGATCATCATCGCTACTGGCCTTGCGATTTTTTCTGCTTTCGCTGCTGCGCGAATCAGTCGCCATCGTGGCCGAGGTGAGCACGACAGCCAGTGGTTCATCGTGACCTGTCGTGGCTTGAAAAAGGCGAGCGCGCATGAGCGGGCCGACATCGATGGGCGAGCAGGTGAGGGTGATATTTCTGCGCGTGCCATGCTTGCCACTGGAGCGAGTTTCCGCCCAGTAAACACAATCGATCATCGTCTGATCGATGAGCGCAGCCACGACGGCGGCGGCTTCTTCGCAGCGACCGATGTAGCCCGACAGCTCGAACTGATCCGATTCGCGATCGACTCGATCCTTGAGCAGTTTTAGCGCGAGCACCAGCACACGCAGCGCGGAGCTTACGTGATTGTTCACGACACCAGGCTCGTCGATGCGGCCGTTACTGCGGCCACGTGTCTGCTGATAATCGAGCAACTCATCGAAGAGCCGATTGGTCGCCTTCTCCGCATCCATCACCGCTTCACAGGCCCGCGCCAGAAAATCAGAATCGGTCTGATTCTCAAGCGTCGGCAGATATCCCTTGCCACTACGCGGCTGAAATAAGCCGCTCAGCAAAAAGCGAATCTGCCCTTCGCTGGTGCGCAGACCAAAGTGATCACTGGCCACATCTTCAACCGTGTGCGCCTCATCGAGAATCACATAGTCATACGCAGGCAGAAATCCGACGCCTGCGGCGCGCAGCGCAAGGTCAGAAAAAAAGAGCGCGTGATTGGTGATCAGTACATCTGCATTTTCCATTCGCCTGCGGGCATTCTGATAGAAGCAGGTTTTGTAAGTAGGACACCGCTTGCCCATGCAGTTGCCCGAATCGCTTTGCATCTTTTCCCAGATGCCGGGCCTTTCGAGAGGAGGCATCGATGCGAGGGTGCCGTCTTCGGTTTTGTCGATCCATGTCGTGGCGACATCGAGCGAACGCATCTGCTCCGGATCGCCAAAGAGTTGGAATGCTTTTTCCGACGCCTGTTTGAAGCGACGGCGAGAAACATAATTGCCACGACCTTTCACAAGCACTGCGGAAAACTCATCGGGCACCACGGCACGCAAGAGCGGCACATCCTTGCTGATGAGCTGTTCCTGAAGCGCGATGGTGTGCGTAGAGATGACGATGCGCTTGCGCCGCTGCGATGGGAGATTTTCGTGCGTAGCGCGATCGCCGATGACAGCGGCGAGTGCAGGCAGAAGATAGGCGAAAGATTTGCCGACGCCGGTGCCTGCTTCGACGAGGAGTTTGCCGCCGGTGGCCAGAGCGCTGGCGACGGCTTCGACCATGGCGATCTGCTGCGGGCGCACTTCATACTGCCCACTGAGCCTGCGGGCAATGGGGCCATCGGGGGCAAGAATGTCATGCGGATCAAACGCCATGCGAGGCATGATAGCGGGGAGGGGAGGCAGACTTCAGCGGTCCGCTTTCAGCAGTTAGCAGTCAGCTATCAGCTTTCAGCTTTCAGCTACAAGCCAGTACCCCGACGATTCGCAAAGCCTCACCATCGGGCTTGGGGTCCACATGCAAAGGTTGATGGCTGTTAGCTGTTAGCTGAAAGCTGAAAGCTGATGGCTGATGGCTGATGGCTGACTGCTGAAAAGCTGCTTCATCCTTCGAAGGCTTCGAGCGCATCGCTGATGGTGAACGCTCCTTCATAAAGCGAGCGGCCGATGATCGCGCCTTGGATGGGGAGTTTGCGAAGTTCTTTGAGGTGGGCGAGGGTGCCGACGCCGCCGCTGGCGACGATGGGGACGTGTGTCGCTTTGGCCATTTCGCGGGTCGCTTCGATGTTGGGCCCTTTCATGGTGCCATCGGTGGCGATGTCGGTATAGACGATCGCAGCCACGGGCCAGTCGCTGACTTTTTTCGCGATGTCGATCGCACTGACGTTCGTCGTTTTTTCCCAGCCGCTGACCGCGAGCATGCCTTCGCGGGCATCGAGACCAAGCACCAGGCGACCGCGATAAGTCGGATTGCCCATGAGGCCTTCAAACCATGACCATCGTTGCAAAGCGGCGGTACCTAGTACGACGCGAGTGACGCCTGCATTGAAGAGCGCATCGATGGAGGCTTCGCTGCGCACGCCGCCGCCGACTTCGACTTTAAGTTTGGTTTCTTTGCAGATTCGCCGAATGATTTCGAGGTGGACCAAGTGGCCGGTGCGAGCGCCATCGAGATCGACCACGTGCAGCCATGTGGCCCCTGCCTCGGCAAATTCGCGGGCCTGTTCGACGGGGTCAGAGCCGTAGGTGGTCTGCTTGTCGTAGTCGCCTTGATGCAGGCGAACGACCTGATTGTTGCGAAGATCAATGGCGGGAAATAGATACATAATGATCCAAGGTTCTTAGGTTGAGTGCGGGGCGAAAGCATAACGCGATGAAGCCATAAACAGAAATCACTTGCCCTGGCAGTGAGCGGGCGATATTCTTTGGGATAGAAGACACAGTAAAATCACACTCAACCACCCAAGATCGGCTGTGCGAATTTGGCAGATGTTGACTGACTTTCACCAGTACGAATCACGGAGCATTCATGTCCGACCCGCAAGAAAAATCCAAGAGCAACGATGGCAACAGCGCGACTGCGGTGCAGACCAAGCCTGTGCCGACGAGGCGTCCGCCGCAGCTCTTGCCGCCTTATAACGTGCTGCTGCACAACGACGATTCGAACGAAGTGCTTTTCGTCGTGGAGACGATCGTGATGCTCACGCCGCTCAATGCACAGGATGCGGTGGAGAAAATGAAGGAAGCGCATGAGACGGGCGTGTCACTTCTGATGACGACGCATCTGGAGCGTGCGGAGCTGATCCAGCAGCAGTTCTCCAGTCGCGGGCTGACGGTGACGGTGGAGCCGGCGTGAATTTTATTGTGTGCAATCGAGCATGATGATCGACAGCGCATTGAACGACACATTTCTAAGCCATTGTAAAACGCCATCATTGGTGAACTTTGTTTTACCACGAAGGCACGAAGCCACGAAGAAATGCACGAAGGAAGAGTATTATCGCTTCAGGGTCTTCGAACTTCGTGCCTTCGTGCCTCGTGGTTAATCCGAATCAGTTTGAACCTACGGTGGCTCGCGCGGAGCGGCGCAAAGCCTCTGCTCCGCGGCTAAACGGCGACCGGTAAGAACACGGCCTGATTCCCACAAAATCTAGATTCTGGCGCCTAGATTCTGGCGCAATGGACGGCACGCCCATATCGTGCCATCATGTCGCATTGTTCCATACTGGTTGATCTGAACCAATCGATCTCTACTGAAGCAGGAGGCCACGCGATGATGCCACGTCTGTTTTCTTTCATCGTTTCTGTTCTTGCAATGCAATTTGTTTTCTCTTCCACGGCAACTCTTTCCGCCGCGCCGCGTGCGCTGCCGGTGGGCGAAGTTCCCGCTGATGTGCGGCTAGGTGCGCTGAAAAATCTCGATGGGTATTTTCCTTTTGTGCCCAGTGAATCACCGCAGCAGTGGCAGCCGCGCGCGGAGTATTTGCGCAAGCAGATTCTCGTCTCGCAGGGGCTTTGGCCGATGCCTACGCGCACGCCGATCAATGCCATCGTGCACAGCAAGAGCGACATGGGCGACTACACCATCGAGAAGGTTTTTCTCGAAAGTTATCCCGGGCATTATGTCACTGGCTCGCTCTACCGCCCTGCGGGTGATGCGCTCAAACATGCTCAAAAGCAGGCAAAAAACAATGGAAAACTGCCCGGGATTCTTTGCCCGCATGGCCACTGGCCTAATGGCAGATTCCTCGATCAAGGCGAAGGCAACGCGAAGAAATACGTCGAGCGCGGCGAAGAGTTTTCCGTTGACTCAGGTCGCAGTCCGCTTCAGGCGCGATGCGTGCAACTGGCCCGCCTGGGCTGCGTCGTGTTTCATTACGACATGCTTGGCTACGCGGACTCGGTGCAGTTTCCGCTGCATCGTCCCGGTGTTCGGCCACACATGAACAGCGATAAGCCCGGGCAATGGGGCTACACCGCGCCTCAGGCTGAACTGCATCTTCAAAACATGATGGGCCTGCAAACTTACAACTCCATCGCGGCTCTCGATTTCGTCGCCAGCTTGTCTGATGTTGATAGTGAACGATTGGCAGTCACCGGCGCATCAGGCGGCGCGACGCAGACGTTCCTGCTGGCGGGTGTCGATGATCGCATCAAGGTGGCGTTTCCCGCTGTCATGGTTTCCACCGCGATGCAAGGCGGATGCAACTGCGAGAACGCGCCCTACCTTCGCATCAACACGGGCAACATCGAATTTGCAGCCTTGCTCTCGCCTCGCCCTGTCGCCATGACCGCTGCCAATGACTGGACGAAAGAGATGATGACCAAGGGATATCCGGAGCTTCAGCAGCATTTCAAAATGATGGGCGTGCCTGATCACGTGCTCTGCGTCGCCTACCTTCAGTATGGCCACAACTACAACTATCCTTCGCGGCAGGTGATGTACAAGTGGTTTAATGAGCATCTGAAACTTGGGCACGATAAGCCGGAGGTTGAACGCGATTTCAAATATCAAACCGCCAG
>CAZYQL010000117.1:0-12917 GCA_964650055.1 uncultured Phycisphaeraceae bacterium
GGTGGTGGCGGTGGCGGCGGCCGCTGGTAATTCAGCGGGCGTATTGCGCCAACGAAATAATTGAGAAACTACTAGCCGCCAGCAAACGCTGGCGGCTTTTTTATGCGCTGAGTTATGCGCTGCAATGGCGCAAGAAAAAGCCCACGCACCGGAGTGCGTGGGCCTTGTTTCTTATTCCGAATTGTCTTCCTGATCTCTGACTTCTGACCTCTGACTTCTGATCTCTGACCTCTGGCTCTTACTTCTTCACATCAGCCAGTGCTGCTTGTGCTGCCGCCAGACGTGCGATGGGCACGCGAAACGGTGAGCAGCTCACGTAGGTCAGGCCCAGCTTGTGGCAGAACTTGACGGAGGACGGGTCGCCGCCGTGTTCGCCGCAGATGCCGATCTTCAGGCCTTCGCGGACGCTACGGCCCTTGTCCACGCCGATCTTCATCAGTTGGCCCACGCCTGTTTCATCGATCGAGGCGAACGGATTCGTCTTGATGATTTCCAGGTTCTGGTACGAAGGCAGGAAGCTGCCCGAGTCATCACGGCTCATGCCCAAACAGGTCTGCGTGAGGTCATTCGTGCCGAAGCTGAAGAACTCAGCGGTCTGAGCGATCTCGTCAGCAGTGAGGGCACCGCGAGGCACTTCGATCATCGTGCCGACGCTGTACTTGAACTTCTTACCTGTCGCAGCCATCACTTCCTTGGCCACGCGGTGAACGATCTCGACTTGCAGATCAAGCTCGCGCTTGAAGCCCACGAGCGGGATCATCACTTCGGGAGCGACCTTGATGCCCTTCTTCAGGCTCGCAGCCGCGGCCTGGAAAATCGCACGGGCCTGCATCTCAGTGATGAGCGGGAACTTGATGCCCAAGCGGCAGCCACGGAAGCCGAGCATCGGGTTGAACTCGTGCAGTTCGTGAACGCGCTGAGCGACCTTCTCGACGGAGACGCCAAGCTGCTTCGCCACTTCCTGCTGGCCGCGCTGATTGTCAGCCTGCGGAAGGAACTCGTGCAGCGGCGGATCGAGCAGACGAATACAAGCGGGGCGACCTTCAAGCGCCTCGAAGATGCCTTCGAAATCGCTCTGCTGGTGCGGTAGCAATTTCGCAATCGCCTTCGCACGGCCGGCATCGGTCTCCGCCAGAATCATCTCGCGCACCGCAGTGATGCGATCGCCTTCGAAGAACATGTGCTCGGTACGCACCAGGCCGATGCCTTCTGCACCGAACGCAATGGCATTACGCACCTGATCAGGCTGATCCGCATTGGTGCGAATGCCCAGCTTGCGGTACTTGTCCGCGAGCTTCATCACGAAGTCGTAATATTGGAATACCTTGCTGTCTTTGGGCTTCATCGTCTTGGCGACGAGCACTTGCTTGAGTTCGCTGTCAGCGGTTTTGATCGCACCCTTGAAGACTTCGCCAGTCGATCCGTTGATCGACATGTCTTCGCCTTCGCGGATGGTGATGCCTTGCGCGGTGAGCGTCAGCGTGCGGTAATCGATGTGCACATCGCCAGCACCAGCAACGCAGACCTTGCCCATTTGGCGAGCGACCAGCGCCGCATGCGAGGAGACGCCGCCGCGTGCGGTGAGGATGCCTTCGGAGGCGATCATGCCGCGAAGATCTTCAGGACTGGTTTCGACACGAGCGAGAATGACCTTCTCACCCTTGGCGGTCAGTTCCTCAGCCTTGCCTGCGGTGAAGACGACCTTGCCTGATGCAGCACCGGGGCCTGCGGGCAGACCGGTGGCGAGCAGCGAGCCATCCGTGAGAGCCGTGGCGTAAGCAGCGCGATCGAAGATCGGCTGGAGCAGTTGATTGAGTGCTTCCGGATCGCCGGACTTGATCGCATGCTCGGGCTTCATCTTCTTTTCTTTGACCATGTCATGTGCAATCTTCACATAAGCCAGCGCGGTGCGCTTGCCGTTGCGGGTTTGCAGCATGTAAAGCTTTTTCTTCTCGACGGTGAACTCGAAGTCCTGCACATCGCCGAAGGCTTTTTCGAGTTTGTGACGAACTTTTTCCAGCTCAGCGTAGGTCTTGCTGATGATCGGGTCCTTGGCCATTTCAGCCACAGCCAGCGGTGTGCGCACACCGGCAACGACATCTTCGCCTTGCGCGTTGATGAGGTACTCGCCGTAGAACACGTTTTCGCCCGTCGCCGGATCGCGCGTGAAGGCGACGCCGGTGGCACAGTCATCACCCATGTTGCCGAACACCATCGACTGCACGTTGACTGCGGTTCCCCACTCATCGGGGATGCGGTACTTCTGGCGATAGATGATGGCGCGTTCGTTCATCCACGAACCAAACACCGCACCGATGGCACCATTAAGCTGATCGATAGGAGCGACGGGGAAGGCTTTGCCGGTGCGCTCTTTGATGAGCTTCTTGAAGCGAGCAACCAGTTCGCGCAAATCGGCTTCGTTGAACTGCGTGTCAAGCGTGACGCCCAGTTCCTTCTTGAGATCATCCATCACGCTATCGAAGGGCTCATGCTCGTTCTCATGGCGCTTTTGCACACCCATGACGACATCGCCATACATCTGCACGAAGCGGCGATAAGAGTCCCAGGCGAATCGGCCGTTGCTTGTCGAAGCTTTGAGGCCTTCGACAGTGACATCATTGAGACCCAGATTGAGGATGGTGTCCATCATGCCGGGCATCGAGTCGCGTGAGCCTGAGCGGACAGAGACGAGGAGAGGATTTTTCGGATCGCCGAACTTGCGACCGGTTTCCTTCTCGATCAAGGCGATGTTCTTGAGCATGTCCGACTGGAGGGTGCTGGGGAACTTCTTGCCGTTGGCGTAGTAGTAGGTGCAGACTTCGGTGGTGATGGTGAAGCCGGGGGGCACGGGCAGACCGATCTTGGTCATGGCGGCGAGGTTGGCGCCCTTGCCGCCGACGAGCGACTTCATGGTGCCATCCGCATCGCAGCGGGTCTCACCGAAATAATAAATGAGCTTGGAAGGCTGCTTGCTCCCGGATTTAGCGGGCTTGGAGGATGCTTTTTTGGCAACCTTTTTGGGTTTGCTCGTGGTCTTGGCCATGGCCGATGTTTCCTGAAAAAGAGGGACAATCATGTGCCGCCAAAGGCGCGGCGACACATACGCGTTCCATAAGGGAAGGCGAGGATTTTAGTGACTTGAGCCTGTACGTCAAAAGAGGCTGATCTAAGAGATGGCCGTTAAGTTCTTACATGGCGTGGCCTGCTCGGGAGAACGCGAAGGACACGAGGAAAATCGAAGGGCACGAGGAAATGAAAAACGGTCGAGAATCCGTCGGCATTCAGAAACTTTAATTCTTACTTCGTGAACTTCTTCATCTTCATCTTCATCTTCGTGTCCTTCGTGTTCTTGGCGGTTGGTATGCTCGGCTGCTCCTTGGCTTTGAAAGGTGCGCGCTTGATTGCCGCGCTGACGACGCTACGCCGCAAGCGACAAGAACGCGCGGTCATCACTTGGAAAAATCCCACTCTTCCAGGACTTTGCCGTCTCGCCGATTGATGATCCGAATTGATCCGATGATCGATTCGCCTTCGGGCAGATGAACCGTCAGTGCCTGGAGCTTGCCCGTCACCTTGACGTCGAAAGAAATCTCCAACATACGAGGTGATGCAGGTACATTCTGCGTGGCATCATCCGTCACAGAGTTGTTCACATTCTTGGGCTTGCTCTTGGCGCTGACCTTGACCTGCCCGCTGGCGGTTGACTGCATTCGCAAAATGACACGCACCGGGTAGGAGCGAGTATCGAAATCCGTCTTGGTTGTGGAGTTTTCAATCGACGGAGCCTTCTTGTCAGCATCGACGATCAGGCCAGCGGAATCTGTGAAAAGTTTCGCATCCTTGGCTGACCAGTTGTCTTTCTTGTTCCCATCCACCGGCTTACGCGGCTCGAGCATCGGCGTGGCGATCAGCGCGGGATCGACGATGAAATCGATGTCGTCCGCTGAGTTGTTGTGGCATTCGATGGCGATGATATTCACGCCAGCCTTGAGATGCTTCTTGGCATCCTTGAGTTCGAGTGATGCGCTGGTGGCACGCGTCGTGGGCGAAGTGATCTTGGCGCTGGCCCCTTCGCCGGTGAGGTTTTCTGAGCGATAGACCAACTGACCATTGAGATAGACAGCAATGGCGTCATCGAAGCGACCTTGCAGGAGCACATCTTTGAGCTTGGCAGGGTCAGCAACTTTGAATGGTGCGCGGATGTAGAGCGATGCGTAATCGCCTTTCATCTCATTGAGCTTGGTGCGCAGATTGTCGTAGGCGTAGCCGAAGGAGGCATCGTCAAGTTTCCAGCCGGTGGCGACAAAGTTGGCTGCGGTCCAGTTGGCCGCAGGCGCTTGCGCAGAGGCCCAGTAGTGCCACTTGCCGTAACGCGGAATAAACACCATCGCATCAGGCTCAGCGTCGTAGAGCTTGTGATCGCGCAGCGTCGAAAGTTCTACCGGCTCATACGCATCAAGCTTCGGTGGCGGCGGCCCCACCGGTTCCGGCGGCTTCACCTCGGGTTTGGGATTGCCCTGGTCAGGCCCCAGCGCCAAACCGCCAGGCGGCACGTAATCCAAGCCTTCCACTTTCGTCCTGCGGAAATAAGACTCCAGTTCCTTGTTCTGCTCCGGCGTTCGTTTGCCTAAGCGCACGATCGCTTCAATATTCCCAGGCAGATTCAGCGGCAGGAACGGATTCTTGTCAGAGGTAACTGAAACGCGGAAATGCCCCAGCGTGTGCTGCCCGGCTCCGGATTGGTGATGCAGCATGATGCGCAGCGTCACATCATTCTCACTGGCCAGCGCAGGCACCTTATTCACAAAGAAGATCGCACTGGTCGCTTCGCCGAAGCGCGGCAGGATGGCCCAGCCGGTCTGAAGATTGTTGTCGATGGCCTCAATCGCCGGATATTTGTCCTGAGAGAAATCAGCGTCGGCTGCGCCAAAGAGGTACACATTCTCAGGCGAAGGCGTAGGCTCTTTTTCGCTATTGCGCCGCAAGATTGCAGTGAGGTGGCTCAGTACGAAGTTACCGTTGGGAGCGCGACCGGGCCCTTTGCTGGGAAGCGAATCGTGAGGCAAGGCTTCAACACGAATCGCTGTGATATCCGTCAGCTTCACTTTGATGGCTGTCGATTCGATGAGCAATACTTCAATCGCATCATTGGGGCCACTGACGAGCACCGAGCCATCGGCCTGCGGTGCAAGCTTCGAGCTATGAGCGGAACCGATACCAGTCGGCTTCATCACTTGCCAGTTCGTCGCGGGCTGCTTGACCTGCGCGGTGACCTGCGTCGTCCACGCTTTCAAGGCCTGATCGAAGTTGACCTGCGGCGCAGGCTGCGGCTGTGGATTTACTGGCGGCGGCTTCACCGGCTCAGGATCAGGCTTGGGAGCAGGATCGGGATCAGGCATCGGCACCGGGGCAGGATCGGGCACCTTCTTTTCATCGCCCTGGCCATCTTTACTTTCTGTGCCATCCTTGGGATCTGTACTCGGGTCCGACGTCTGGGGCGCACTCGAGTATCCATTCGTGCCACCGCCTGAACCATCGCCTGAACCACCAGCCGGATCCACGCGCTGACGCCGCGGGTCTGTGTTACTGGCGAGTGGACCTTTGTCCTTGTCGCCGGCACCGCCCAAGACTGCGATGAGAATGCCCACCACCAGCGCGAGACCTGCCGCCACCGCTAAGCCGATCATCGCTGGCGACATGCCTTTCTTCGCCGGTGCTGCGGCAGCGCTGTGCGAGCGCTTGGACATCGCCACAGGAACAGTCGAAGCCGAGGCAACCGTACCCGTGCCGCTAAGCGCATCGTGAAGATCCGCCAGTTCGTTATTGACCGGCAGCGCCACCTGACCGCTCACCAGCGCTTCAAGAGCTGCCTTGAGTTGCGTAATCAGTTCGTCGTAACTTTCCTGTCGCTCCTGGGGCACCGTGGCCAGCATGCGTGCCAACACCGCAGCCGTGGCAGCGGTGATCGAAGGTTGAAGCTTGCGAATATCGGGCGCCCGCTGCTTGAGCCTTGCGCGCACGACATCGCGAGCCGATTCGCCTTCAAACACTGGCCGGCCCGTCATCAGATGAAATACCGTGGCACCGAGGCTATATAGATCAGTTCGAAAATCAACATCCAAGCCGCGCGCTGATTCGGGAGAGATGTAATAAGGCGTGCCGATGACCAGCTTCTCGCCGTCGCCCGTTGAGGCATGCACGACGCTGAAATCGAGCAGCTTCGCCACACCCTCGCTGTTGAAAAGAATATTGCCAGGCTTGACATCGCGATGCAGCAGTCCCGCCCCTTGAGCAGCACGCAGCCCCTGCGCCACATCAATGGCGATTTCGAGGCCACGCTTCTCGTCAGCCACCCAGCCTTCTTTGAGCATGACGTTAAGCTTGCCCGAACCGATGAGCAGTTCCATCACAATATAAGGCTGACCATGGCGCATCCCGATGGTGTGAATGTGTACCACATTGGGATGATTGATCGCCGCCAGAGCGCGGGCCTCAGCGACAGTCGCCTCGACGATTTTCTTGTTGCTCTCGCCTTCGCTGCTCTCACCCTCATCGTTCTTAAGAATCTTCACGGCGACATGACGGTGCAGCGTGGAGTCGAGCGCCTTATAGACGATGCCTGCCGCCCCTGTCCCCACGACTTCAAGCAGCAACAGCGTGCCCAGTTTGCCAGGCACCAGCATCGGCGTTTTGCAGTTGGAGCAGACGACTTTGGAAAACGCCACGCGCTCAGCAACATCAACCAAACCCCCGCACTGGGCGCAGTTGGCGGACTCGAGTTTGTCAAAGACAAAATCCATGCGGCGTTTCAAAACGAATCAGCGAATATGGAAGTCCCAACTGCATATTCTCAGTTGACGGTGTGACAAATCATACCACGCACTTTGCGACCGGGCCTGTGAATTGGCGAGGATTGCAGCGCTGATGTCGCTACGCCGCAAGCGGCGGATGCTGGCGGCTCATCGCTCCGTGTAGAACTTATGCACGCAGGTTTGCGTGTAGGTTTCGCCGGGCTTGAGAACGGTTGAAGGAAACTTGGGCTGGTTGATGGAGTCGGGGTAGTGCTGCGTCTCCAGGCAAAGACCAAAGTGCTTCTGATAAACCTTGCCAGCTTTGCCCGTCAGAGAGCCATCAAGGAAGTTGCCGGTGTAGAACTGAATGCCAGGCTCATCGGTCCAGATTTCCATGATGCGGCCCGTCGAAGGATCGTGCAGTTTGGCGGCGAGGGCGACCTTGCCCGTCTGATTATTGAGGACGTAATTCAGGTCGTAGCCGCCCGGGTCCTTCGTGGCAGCGTCGCCTTTGAGGAGGTGAATGCGTCCGCCGATGGGCGCGGGCCTGCGGAAATCGAACACGGTGCCTTCGACTTTGGCGATGTTGCCGGTGGGAATGAGCGTGGCATCGACGGGCGTGTAGTGATCTGCGGTCAGCTCAAGTTCGTGCTTGAGAATCGTGCCGTTGCCTTGACCTGCGAGATTGAAATAAGTGTGATGCGTCAGATTGATCGGCGTGGCCTTGTCCGTCGTCGCTTTGTAGTCAACGCGCAGCTCTGCATCCTTCGTCAGCGTGTACGTCACTTCAACTGCGAGATTGCCGGGGTACCCTTCTTCACCATCGGGGCTGGTGTAAGAGAACTTCACCGCAGGGCCTTCAATGGTTTTGAGAGTTTCCGCTTTCCAGATTTTTTTGTTGAAACCGACGATGCCGCCGTGCAGATGGTTGGGGGCGTTGTTGGTGGCGAGGGTGTATTCCTTGCCGTCGAGTGTGAACTTGCCCTTGGCGATGCGATTGGCGACGCGGCCGGTGGTCGCGCCGAAGTAAGGACTTTCGGTTTCGTATTGTTTCACATTGTCGAAGCCGAGCACGACATCCGCCACGTTGCCCTTGGCATCAGGCACGTGCAGCTCCGTGAGGATCGCGCCATAGTCAATGACCTTGGCGGTGATGCCTGCGTTGGTGAGGGTGTACTGCGTGATCTCCTGGCCGTCAGTCGTTTTGCCAAAGCTGGCTTGCGTCAGAGTCATGGGCAGCGATTCCTTCGGGCTGGAGAACGGTATGTAAGAACAGGCGGAAAGAAGTGAAAGGACGAGCAACAGAGCGATGGAGCGTTTCATGGTTGGAACCCTTACAAGAGTATGAATTAGGAATCTTCAAAGCGTGATGTCAATAGTATAAAAAAAGAACCGGGCCGAATACGGCCCGGCTCGCTTTGCCTTCATTATCTCGCATACTCCACCGTTCGCATTTCGCGCAGCACGGTGATGCGAATCTCGCCGGGGAAGGTCATTTCTTCGCTCACCCGTTTGGCAATGTCACGGGCGATGTACGTGCAGTTGGTGTCATCCACATTGTCGGGATCAACAATCACACGCACCTCGCGGCCAGCCTGAATCGCAAACGCCTGACGCACGCCTTTCATGTCCATCGCGATGGCTTCGAGCTGCTCCAGACGCTTGATGTATTTCTCCAGCGTCTCACGGCGAGCGCCCGGCCTGGCGCCACTGATCGCATCCGCAGCCATCACGATCGGCGTGTAAGGCGTCGTCGCGGGGATGTCGTTGTGGTGACCGGCGATGGCGTTGAGCACGGTTTCGTTCTCGCCGAACTTCTTGCAGAAGTCGGCGCCGATGGCCGGGTGGCCGCCTTCCATGTCGTGGTCCATCGCTTTGCCGATGTCGTGCAGGAAACCGCAGCGACGGGCAAGCTCACCATCGAGCCCAAGTTCATCAGCAATGACCTGACAGAGGAACGCAGTCTCGACGGAGTGGCGCAGAATATTCTGGCCATAGCTGGTGCGGTAATACATGCGCCCCATCGCTTCGCTGACCTTGGGGTGAAGGCCCTGGATGTTGCATTCGATGCTTGCGTCTTTGCCGAACTTGATGATCTTCTGCCCGATCTCTTTGGTCATCTGTTCGACGACTTCTTCGATGCGAGCCGGGTGAATACGGCCATCTTCAATGAGCTTGCGCAGTGAGTCCGCCGCAATAGCACGGCGAACCGGATCAAAGCAGGAAACAACAACAACGCCCGGCGTGTCATCGACGATGACATCAACGCCAGTCGCTTTTTCGAAGGCGCGAATATTGCGACCTTCACGGCCGATGACGCGGCCTTTCATGTCATCACTGGCGATGGGGATCGCGCTGACAGTCGAGTCAGCGGTGTGTTCCGAGGCATAGCGCTGGATCGCCTGGAGGGTGATCTTGAGCGCGGTGGATTTCGCTTCTTCTTCAGCTTGCTGCTGCACACGCTGAATGATCTGAGCCGCCTCGTGCTGGCAGCCACGTTCGACAATCGCCAGGGCTTGTTCCTTGGCTTCGTGTTCGCTCAGCTTGGCGACGCGAAGCAGAACGAGCTTCTGCTCCTGCACCGATTCTTCGAGCAGCTTGCGGCGGTCGGCGATGAGATCATCGAGATCATCTTCCTTGCCTGCGACGGTTTTCTCGCGGACCTTGATCTTGCCGTCGAGATCGTCGAGATATTTTTCTTTGGTTGAAAGGGTGTCGAGTTTGCGATCGAGGTTGTCTTCACGCTTGCTGAGCCTGCGCTCCTGCTCTTTGACTTCCTCGCGCTCCTTGTCCATTTCCTTGTCGAAATCTTCGCGGCGTTTGGCCACTACGTTTCGACCATCGAGTTCTGCCTGTTTCCTGAATGTTTCTGATTCGTTGCGTGCGGCTCGGATCACATCCTCCGCTTCGCGCTTGGACTGGGCGATCGTCTTGATGCCCATGGTTTTGCCCAGCGCCAGGGCTGCGGCCCCGCCGGCAATCAGTCCGATCAGTCCCGCGGCGATTGCCATGCCGGTGGACACTTCCGAGAGAACGTAAATCATCTGCAAGGTAACGGCCCTCTCAATCTATGGCGTCGTGCCTGTGCAGTGGTGCGAAGCTTCATACCCGACAGGTTTCAGGGCCATGCCACACTCGGTGAACAGACCCCTTGCCATCGGCAATGGAACATCGCGCTGCCTGGGCAAAACGCGTGTCAGGGCACAGGTCAGATCAGACGCAGGGCGAGCGAAAGGCTCGAACTGGGAGATAGGCTCGCCTTCAGAAAGCCAGAACGCCTGTGCGCTGGGGACTGAAGCGATCAGTGATTAAGCGATGGGCCGTCAGGCAAGCAGTGGAACGGATGTCTGGCGGTTGGAATCGGCGTCGCCTTTGGCCGTGGTGTCACGCATGACAATTGCGACAGCAAACCGAATCAGGTCACAGGTCTTAATGTGACACTTTCAGCGCACGGCAATACCGTGGTGAGAGCGCACGCAACCTCCGGGAGTTGTGCAGGCAATGCGAGCAACGCTTTACCCCAACATACCCAACAAAAACAAACCGCAAATACAATCGAACCGGGCTTTATCATCGTCAATCTATCCGCCTAAGCCCTTTCGGGCAGACGGCCAATGGTTGGAACAAAACAAATCATTCCAATTCACTGGCTGATCGGCTGCGAGGCCAAGGCTCACCTTAGCTGACTCGTGCCGGTTGTTAATGCCGTAACGGCTCCGATTCCCAACACACCCTCAACAATGACAACGGCCAAGGAGCACGGTTGTCGCATCTGCCATCAAACCAATCATTAACACTCCGCAGATGCACAGGCGCGGACGGATTCGACTGTGGAGAACAGCTTGACGAGCAAGCCATTCAACGTTAGGCGTGCGCATCATAAATCGTTTATACGTAAGTCGTCAAGTTGAGCGATGAAATTTAGAATGAGCCGGTGGCGTCGCCCCCGTTAACCGTTCGCCTTGGCGAACGAAGTTTGACCGAGTTGCACCGCCAGGGTTCAGCCATTGGCGTACCGCAATCGTCTGACGCCCAGCCAGACGAGCGACTCAAACCAGAGGCTGGCCACGCCGCCCACCACCGCGATGAGTAGCCAGTCGGTCAGCTCGCCGCGCAAGGGAATCCAACTGGCCCACGCGGGCAGAAACGGCGTCTGCCCTTGCAGCAAAATCAACGGCGGCACAACGAACATCGCCGGCAGCCAGCCAATGGACGCGTAGCAGACGATCCGCTCCGCCAATCGCCACGGCACGCGCCAGCCGCGCTTGCGTGAAAAATAGGTCACGCCCAGCGCTTCAATATAGGTAAGGATCACGAGCATGATCGGGGCGAGGATGATCTGATCGCTGTCGCGGTGTGTGCCGATGATTCGGACGCAATAACTGTAGATGGCGGCTGCGAGCATGGCGATCAGAAAGAGAAAGAGCCGTTCCTTGCGGTTGTGCGAAGCTGTGAAGCGAGCAGTGCCAGCAGCGCCAGACGGCGAAGCGACAATCATCGAATCGAAAGCAGCGCGAGGCGATGTGATAATCGCTTTGACAGTCCTGAACCCATTGCGAAACGTCGCCCGCCGTTGCCATGGCAATCCTTGACGATGCACCGGATTTGAAAGCTCGATGGCCTTGCCGCATTCGGGGCAGTCGCCGGTGCTGACCAGGCCGCGCAGCGCGTAGCCGCATTCTTCGCAAAGCGAATCGGCGGTTGGAAACGCGGTGACATCAGAGGATGAAATCGCATCGTTCATGGTTGCATCAGATGCCTTAAGTAGCGACTCACTGAAATCGCGACAGCGACAGAAACTTAATCGGATTAACTGTCGTGCCCTTCGTCGCCAGGTCTGCGAGCACTTGACCCATCACACTGACAAACTTAAAGCCGTGGCCGCTGAATCCGCAGGCGATGGTGACGTTGTCATGCTCAGGATGATGATCGACGATGAAGTGGCCATCGCTGGTGTTGGTGTAGATGCAGGTGCGCGCCGCCAGCACAGGGCCGCACCCATCGGGGATGTACCGCTCGATCGCCTCGCGCACTGCCTGCACATCAGCAGCGCGAATCGAGCGATCCACCGCATCAGGATCGCAAACCTCATCAGGCCAGTGCAGCGCCGCTTTGAAACCAGGATTGCCTTGCGACGGCGGCAGCATCGGAAAGCCATAGTGAACGCCGCGAAAGCTCGCACGATCCGTCAAATCCAATGCCCATGATGGAAAAGTCCCCAGCGCAAAATCCATCGGCTTACGCGGCCAGAACCAGACCATCGCCTGCCGCGTCACTTTCAGATCAACCTTCAATTCCTTGAGCACTTGCCCCGACCATGCACCTGCGGTGATGATCAGCGACTTCGCGCGATAGGTGTCGCTGGCTGTTCGCACTTCAACGCCCGAGCCCTGGGCTTTCCAACTCAGCGCAGGCTCGTGGCCACGCAGAACCGCACCGCTCCTCATCGCCAGTTCCGCCTGCGTAGAAACAACCGCTTCAGGCAGCAGCATGCCCGCTTGCGTTTCATAGAAGGCCACGGTTTCTTCGGGTACACGAAACTGCGGGAATCGCTTTCGCAGCTCAGCGGGGCCGATCACTTCATGTGGTAAGTCGTAGGCTTTGGCTGCCTGAATGGAACCATCGACGAGTTCGCTATCTGGCCGACCGAGGTAGAGACCGCCGGTGATGTGCAGGAGTTTTTCGCCCGACGCTTCTTCGAGCTGATGCCATCGCTCGTAAGCACGGCGAAGCAGCGCGACATAATCGGGATGCTCAAAGTAGGCCAGGCGAATCATGCGAGAAGAACCGGCATGACTGCCTTGCGTGTGCGGAATGGAAAACTGCTCAAGGCCCAGCACACGATGGCCCCGCGATGCCAGTTCATAGGCAGCAGCGGAACCCATCGAACCCACGCCCAGCACGATGACATCGTAAGACGACATGATGGCAGTTTACCCGCATTTCTCACCACCTTGCCCCGCTGGTTTTCTGCGAGGCGCGGCGGCGCTGGGCCTAGCTTCACGGCTCAAAGCCGTGAAGATCGAACTCGGCGCAGCGACCTGTCTGCACACCGCGATGGCGTTCCGCTGCTTATCCGAGCCGCAAGGCGTAAGCCTGCGGTGCTTCGGTCGTGCAAGGCGTCTC
>CAZYQL010000118.1:0-12754 GCA_964650055.1 uncultured Phycisphaeraceae bacterium
AGGAAATTTGATTCCAAGCGGCCTGGCGTCAGGGGCTTCGGGGGTGAGGGGTTTGTAAGTACGTTTACTCGATTGACTAAAATACCAAGTAACTGGGTTTCACTTATTCGTAATTTTATACTCTGCGATATTGTCAAACATACTCTGTAATTCAGATTCAGATAGCTCCGGCACCTCTCGATGACTATCTGCGGACTTCAATAGAAGGATATCGAAATATATCACCACACCTTTAGTTCCAGACGGCCTCGAAGCCCGGCTCTGCCGATAAATACGATACTCAAATAGCTCGCCATTCTTGGTAAAACTGAGATTGACATCTCCTATAATAACTGTTGGATTTTTCAACCCATGCTCGGTCCGCGTTTGATACTTGGCAGCCAAAATCTTGAAAGGGCACTTTACCTTCTGCCCATCAATGAGGGCTTCGTACAAATCGCTAGTCGATTCATCCTCGATGAAATCTACGATTACGTAACCAACGATACTGCCGTAAGAATAAGTGGCTTTCGGCACCTCGTGATCGCATTGCGTAAAAGCTATTAAAAAAAAGAGCATTAAAGCCAATATCGAAAACTTTATTGATTTACTTGCCATTCTTGCGGCTCACTGATAGGAAATTTGATTCCAAGCGGCCTGGCGTCAGGGGCTTCGGGGTGAGGGGTTTACTCGTTCGTATGAAATGCGGACCAGACGGCAGTGATGCGTCGAAGCTCACGATCACCTGCGGGCACCAGCGATGTTGTGCCTGCGGTCTGGCCGATGGTCAGTTGATCCAGACGGTGATGAAATCGACGAGGGATGTAATGGAGTAGCGGATGCTGACACAAATCGCTGGCGCTGAGATTGCCCAGCAGTTCCAGATCCTGAATCGACTTGATCTGTCGCCTGGCATCGAGCTTCAGCGTAGCTTCGCGATCCAGCCAGAACGCCGAGCCATGCACCGGGTCAAAGTGAATGTCCACTATTCGAAGCAGTCGATCGCTGACATTCTCGGTCACGAGCGCCGATGCGGAATTGGAAGTCATCGACATCACACACCCTCCGCAATGGTGACGGAGCGTACAAAGCCATTGCAAGCATCCGCCACTTCGTTTTCTTTCCCTTTGAAGAAGTGCTCGCCGCCTACGATGCAAAGCGATTCTGCTTCTTGCAATGTGGTGATCCACTGCTGGGTTTGATCCCGCGGCGTAGCGAAATCGTTGTCGGAATAAATCACCAGCTTGGGCAGCGTGCACTTCGACAGCGCGGTGTAGTCGTGCTGCCTCAGTGTGGGTGCGATGAGCACAAGGCCGACGACATTTTCATGTATGGCCTGCATCGCGGCGAAAGCTCCAAAGCTATATCCGATGATCACCATCGGCTTGCGAATAGCATCATGCAGCCAGCGAGTGGCGGCGCGGCTGTCGGCAATCAGCGCCGGATCCTGCGGGGCACTGCCGGTCTCCCAGAAGGCGAGCATGGCCGCTGGCACATTGACCGGCTTACCCGTGCTTTGCCCCACGCCGCTGTAATCAAAGCGCAGTGTCACCGCGTCACATTCGGGCAGTCGCTTCGCCAGTGCGCGGATGATGTTGTTGTTCATCTGTCCGCCCATGAATGGATGCGGATTCATCAGCGCACAGCCCACACGCGCTGGTCGCAGCGTGTAGCTGAGCTCACCCGCCAGTTCACCGTCGGATGTGCGGATGAGCACCGACTCAGCAAGCTGTTCGTCTTGATTCAGGAGGCGTGCAGCAGGCATTGGCGTCCTCCCTGATCAAATGGAAATTCCTGATTGAAAGCATGCAGAATCATGGCCATCTTCAGCGCCCGCTCGATGTCACCGAAGACATGCACCTGGCCCATGAGAAACGCATGCTGCGGATGCACCTTGCCGTTGACAGCCTGCCAGAACACATCACGTGTCAGGCGATAGCCAAAGTCTTCACTTAGCGTGTTCGCGCCGCGATGCACCTCTGCAAGTAGGCCCCGCTCGAAACGACAGACCCATTGACCATTGGCCTCGTCCTCGATGATGAAGCGGACGATGACACTCAGGCCCGTCAGTTTGGCCACCTGCGAACGCACCACATTCAAGGGCAGAAACTTCTCGAAATAGTCGGAGCATTTGACCTTTGCCACAGAGCTGGAGCGACGCTTCTTTCCCCAATGGCAGGACTGCGCATGGCGCATCAGCCGCGCAATAGCCGCAGCATCGATGATGCCGCAGGACAAGCCGGCCGCGTTCTCCAGTTCCGCTGTGTGATCGCGCTGGAACTTCGGGGTGTCGGTGAAATAGTGTGAGATCGGTTTGCTGAAGTCGTTGAATATTCGCTCGTGTTCACTGAGTGTCATCTCGTCGAACGACTCGGGCGAAACCCAGTGGCTGCCGTGCACATCGAAGTAGGTATTGAGTGCATCGCTGATGTTCTGATTGGTTGGCGGATTGGGATGGACCAGGTGGTACACCCTGCCGCACATCTGCGGTCGCACCACAGCGGCGGCGATCATGGATGCCACATAATCAACGGGCACCAGATTCTGACAATCGTCAGCACGGCCGCGCAGACGCAGCGACAAGGCATGACGCGCAGGATCATCCGCGTCGTACATCCGGCTGAAGACTTCCGTCGCTCGCGCTGAGAGGTAGAGACCATCGAACTTACTGGCACGTCCCGTTTCGTAGGCGCCGATGATGATCGACGGCCGGTGAATCGTCAGCGAGGTGCCGGCTTCTTTCGCCCACTGCTGACACAATCGCTCGGCCTGCCATTTGCTTCGCTCGTACTCATTGCGAAACTCGCGCGGGCCTTCATGCAGCTTTTCGGGAATCGACCCGTCGTATCGGCCACTGGCGTATGCGGTGCTCACATGATGAAAGTGTTTCACGGGCCACTGACTGATCCATCGCAACAGGCGTGCAGTGCCATCGATATTTGTTCGCGCTGGCTCGCCTCTGCCGTCGCGGTCGAACTGTGTGGACGCGGCAGCGTGGATGATTGTTTCGCACTGAAGCTCACCGACATCAGGCAGCTCGCTGCACAGATCTCCCTCAATGGGAATCACCTGACCTGATGCAATCTGCCGATCCAGATCGACATTCAGGTCGGCCAGCAGCAAGCGAAGTCGTTCTTGTGATTCGCGCAGCGGAGCCCTGAGCAGCACAGCGCAGCGGCACTCCTGTTCAAGCAGTTTCGCCAGCAGGTAGTGGCCGACGAAACCGGTCGCGCCAGTGAGCAACACGATTGGATGATGCGTCTGTATTGGCATGATCATTCTCCCGCGGCTTGTTTCTGTGCATGCATGTCCAGCGATTGCAGATAGGTGATCGCCAACCAGATTTGTTCACGGGCAAGAACGTCACCAAAGGGTGGCATCGCGAGCGGCTTGCCGTCAGGCCCAAGGGTTTCACTGGTCATCCCTTCGCTGATCTTGCGATACCAGGCACGCGGCGCACCGCCATGAAGCGTGACGGCAAACCGCTTGCTGAATGCGTGAAGATCCAGGGAGTCCAATGCGCGAGGCAATGCGGGTCCGCGGCCATCGGCATTGTCACCGTGGCAACTGGCGCAGTGCAGTTTGTACACCACCGCGCCGCGACTGACGGCCTGATGATCTGTCCGCGCAGAGAAAGGATTGCCGCTGCCATCGAGTTGCATATCCTGGGCCTCGACCTGTGCGAGGGACTTACTCGTTTCATGTGATTTCCAAGCATAGAACGCCTGCTTGGGAGACTGGGGGCTCATCTGAAGAAACTGGTTGTAGGCCGTTTCATCGGCAGGCCTGATCGCGACGGACAACGGCTGCGGGCCGCTGCATCCATGAATGAGGGACATGCTCACAGCGGACACGCCGATGATTGATACAGACAGCAAGCGTGAGGTTCGTGATGTCATTGAATGTCCCTGATGGTGGTGGAAACAGCGGCACAGGCTGCGCGACGGAGCGCGTGCGTAGAGATGTATATCGTGATGCCTTGTGCGAAAGCCTAGAATGAGCAGCGATTGCTCAGTGTGAAATTGAGCTTGAATTGCAGGGTGAGCAGGGCTTGCACAGGTTCACGTTTGGTTGGCGCCTTCGAATATGATCTTCATGTTTCAAGACAGGTAATTCATGACGCTGGGCCGTAGGCTAATCATCACAAACGCTGCATTCATCGCTGCCATCGCGATCCTTGGCGCGGTTTCTTTGTGGGGCATGGTGCGCATGAAAAAGGATGTTCAATCCTTGATGCTTGAGCATCAGGAGCTGAGATGGATTGATGAGGTCAGCATCACGGTTGCCGAGGTGATGGGCGCGATGCGGGAGGAATTTGCAGATCGTGAATATCTGTTGTCCCGGCTTGATGAGGCCATTGGTCTGACAATGCCGCTCTATGAGATGCAGGCCCATGAGGAGCACGTTCATGAAGAACATGGCGTGCGTGAACTGAGCCTGATCAAACAGGTACTCAACGGCCTCAAGTCAATGCGTGACCGACAGGTCCGGCCATCACTACTCATTTGGGCATGGCACCGCGAAACGAGTATCGCGGAAGCTTCGGGCGTCCTTGATCTGTTGAATGCCTTGGCAGCCGAAACGCTGGCAGAAGTCCGCGCATCGCAGGAGGAAGCCGCCGCCACGATTCGCTTGACCATTGGGATATGTCTGTCTTTGTGCCTGGCCTTGATCATCGCTGCGGTACTACTTGGTCTGCGGCAACATCGGGCGATCACGACACCGCTACGCGTGCTGCAGAGGGGTGTCCGCAAAGTCGCCAACGGAAAATTCGATCAGGCACTTGCCGCCGCGGGAGATGACGAATTCGTTTCGCTGACCGATGACTTTAACCGCATGTCACTCGAACTGGCTGCGCTGTACAACGACTTGGAAGGCAAGGTTGCCCAGCGCAGCCGGCAGCTTGTCCGATCAGAGCGCCTGGCAAGTGTCGGGTTTCTGGCGGCCGGCGTCGCGCATGAGATCAACAATCCACTGGCGATCATTTCAACCTACGCCGAATTGTCACTGCGCGATCTTGAGTCATTGCCCGCCAGTGCCAGCGTGGAGCAGATTGGTGAATCGCTACAGGTGATGAAGGAGGAGGCGTTCCGCTGCAAGAGCATCACTGAAAAACTACTGACGCTTTCGCGCATGGGCGATGGCAGCCGCGGTCCTGTCAACATTCGTAAGTGCATTGATGATGTGGTTGCCATGGTTGCCAGGTTGCCTCGGTTCCGCGATCGCCAGTTGATGAGCATCGTTGATGAGCTCAACGGCATCACCATCCAGGGCAACGATGCCGAACTCAAGCAAGTCCTGCTCAATTTGATCGTCAACGCGATGGAAGCCGTCACGCAGCAAGGCAAGGTGAGCATCCAAGCCAGCACCACAGAGGCGGCCATTGAGATCCGTGTCACCGACAACGGCTGCGGCATGACCAGCGAAACGATCGAGCATCTCTTTGAACCGTTTTACACTCGCAAGCAAAGTAACGGCGAACACGGCTCAGGGCTGGGCCTCTCCATTTGCCATGCGATCATTGAAAGCCATCACGGTCGCATCACCGCTCAAAGCGAAGGGCCAGGCATGGGCACTACGTTCACCCTTGTCCTTCCAAGAAGCGCACATCCGCTGACCGCGCGGGAATTCGAGGTGATTCATGAGTGAACAGTTGCGGCAACAGCGCGTCCTTGTCGTGGAAGATGAAGCACGACTGCGCCAAGGCTTGGCACGCGCTATCCCCGCCATGGGCTTCGCACCCATCGAAGCTGCATCGGCGGAAGAGGCCATCAAGCTGATGGAGCAGGATCCCTGCGAAGTCATTCTGCTTGATCTGCGACTGCCCGGCATGCAGGGACTGGACTTCTTCGATCTGGTTCGCAATCGTTGGCCCAGCACACAGGTCATCATCACCACCGGCTATGGCAACCTTGAGGCAGCACAAAAGGCCATTCACCTGGAAGCTGTCGAGTTTCTCACCAAGCCTTGCGCGCTGCAGGATCTTGAACTGGCCATTGCCCGCGCTTGTCATCGCAATCTGCTCGCGGTTCGACGCACGCAAGCACCCAAGCCGGCTTTTCAGACTCCCGCCTTTGAATCTTCAGACACAACTCCTGATCATGGTGAGTCAAAGCCCGCAAAGTCTCTCGAAGAACTGGAGCGAGAACACATCCTCGCTGCACTTGAACGCAACGATGGCAATCGCACTGCCGCTGCTTTGGAACTGGGCATCAGCAGAAGAACGCTTCACTATCGCCTCAAGGCCTATCAGATGGGCGACACCTATAAGTGACCCTCCGGTTGGGCAAGCACATGAAAACTTTCGTGAGGCTCACATCAATCATCATGCAGAGGTAACCCCTTCTTGTGTGAACGCTCAATAGAAGTGTCCCCTCCTTTGGCGAACACCTGATCGGGCGAGTCAATGTCAAGACGAACAAGGTTGAGTATCTGCAAGTTCCGGTGCAGGTCGTTCGGCTTCCGCAAAAGCCCGATCAACTGTTGTGGGATGAGGCCTTGCCCAACGCCGCGAAGAATATCGATGGTTTCGTTGTCTGTCAGGATAAGCGCGCCATGAAGGACGGCTGGGGACATGTATCAGCGGCGAGGCTGATCGTCGTCGGCGAACACCTCTGCAGTGTCGATGGTCGCATCTATGCACGCACCATGAAGGAACTGATTTGCATCGGGGCTTCCAGATGATGCTTGGTGCCCGTGCATTTCATTGCCAGCGGGCAAGCAACTCATTCACCGCTGCGACAGGCGTGCCGGCCACCAGGACCAGATCGGTGAAGATGGTGCCAAGTTTCGCGCCTCTGCGCTGCTTACGGGCAATGTCATTAAAAATCGTAAAAGGCTTGCCGGCCAGATCGATCAGATGGTCTTCTCGATTGAACGCGTACACATGAAACTGCTGTTGCAGTTTTTCATAAAAGGCAGCCAGGTCGCCGCCGCCGGCTTGTGCTGCCGACTCATTGAACTCAATGAAACCCAGGGACCACTTCACCTGACGCAGTGTGTCCTGCATGCCTTGAAGGACTTGAGGTTCGAATCCTTCCACATCGATTTTGTAGAACAGATGCTGGGGTGATGCGCCGGCTTCTGCGAGAACGCGATCCACACTGAGCGTAGGTACGCGTACGGTCTTGTAGCGCGTCGGGTCGTCCACGGTCTGCGTCGATGAGGAGGTCCCGCTCCACAGGGTGTCGATATGAAATGCCTCATCGCCGCCATGCTGACTTCCCACCAGGCCGCAGTGAAGCGACATCTCGGCACGGTGCGGATGTCTCGAAAGCGAATCTTCCAGATATGGATGCAGCTCAGGATTAGCTTCAAATCCGAACACCCGTGTGGCTGGCGCGTAAGCAGGCGAGAACAAGCACTCGCCAAAGTTGACGCCTACATCCAGGGCGACGTCCGGCTGGAGTAACGTGCAGCCTTGAATCCAGAAATCGCGATTGCGGGGGACTTTCCGTTTCAGCGTATCGAATATCAATTTTTTGCGAGCACGCTTGTCTGTAGGATCGATGGTGATCTCAATGGCCGCGCCTTGCGGCTGCACGCGCCGCGGCCAGGCGGTGCCCCATTTGAGGAAGGCACGGGAAGACATCCATGCAGACTTCAGCGCCCATTCGAGCGATTTGGCATCCATGATCAGCGCTCCAAACCGAAAGCACCTATTGTCTGTCGGACGTTAGGCTGGGAATTATGTTCCCGGATCATCAACGCCGCTTCGTTACTCGCCTGACGTTGAACAAGTCTGAGAGTAGCACAAAACAGCCGGCGGTTTGAAGCCATGAATCGTTGGGAAAAGTTCCTCGATTGATCTGGCGAAAAACTCCTTCGAGCCACACGATCAAGATGTGATGAACGGCGGCGAGCACGTATCTGGCGGCTACGGGTGTGGAAACAACTGACACTCTGTTTCTCACCATTTTTCACGCCAACGGTCGAGTCAGCCTTGATCGGCCCAGTCCAGTTCTCTCACAAGTCGCTCAAATCGAAACCTTGTGCCCGCCGGCAACAATACTCCCATGTACCATCGACCCCCATCGCTCATAGAGTGTGGACATCGAGTGTGGACATGGAGCCTGCGGTATGCCTGTTCGTTCAAGTCTCTACATCATGCGAATCTTATTGCCCCTCGCCTGGTCCATGCTGGCGACATCGCTACTCGCTGCCGATTCCGCCTTGCTCGATCCTGTCGCGCTCGTTCCTGCTGCGCCTGCTGCTGCTGCTCTCGATCACTTCGAGCGCAAAGTGCGTCCGCTGCTGGTGGAGCATTGTCACAGTTGTCACGCAGGCAAAAAGTCCAAGGGTGGCCTTCTACTCGACAGTCGCCCGGCCATCCTCAAAGGCGGCGACAGCGGCCCCGCCCTTGTTGCAGGCAAGCCGGAGGAAAGTCTGCTAATTCAAGCGGTGAAGCAGACGCATGCGGAAGTGAAGATGCCGCCGCGCAACAAGCTCAGCGATGCGCAGGTCAGCGATCTGGTGCGCTGGGTGGCAAGCGGCGCACCCTATCCGGGTACAGGCGAGGGCGGCATCGCAGTTGCCGCCGCGCCAGGTATTGATCTCGTGAAAGGCGCGAGGCACTGGGCGTTTGCGCCGCTTGCTTCCACTACTGCTCCGAAGGTGAACGATCAGGCGTGGCCGCGGGATCCGATCGATCATTTCATTTTGGCCAGGCTTGAAGAAGCGTCACTGACTCCCGCGCCGCCAGCGGACAAGCGCACGCTGCTTCGCCGGGTGACGTTTGATTTGATCGGGCTGCCTCCGACGCACGACGAAATTGCCGCGTTTCTTGCCGATGAATCGCCGGACGCTTTTGCGAAGGTGGTGGACCATCTGCTCGCTTCGCCGCGCTATGGTGAGCGGTGGGGCAGACACTGGCTCGACCTGGCGCGCTACGCTGATTCCAATGGCTCTGATGAAAATAAAGTGTACGCCAATGCCTGGCGCTATCGCGATTATGTGATCAGCGCCTTCAACAGCGACAAGCCTTACGACCGCTTTTTGCATGAACAAATCGCTGGCGATCTTCTGCCCGGTCAGGCAACTGAAACAAGCGATCCCGCTGCGAGCTATCAGCGATGGACCGCGACGGGCATGCTCGTCCTTGGCCCGAAGATGCTTGCGGAACAAGACAAAGAAAAACTGGTGATGGACCTGGTCGATGAACAGCTCGATGTCATCGGCCAATCCGTCCTGGGCTTAACCCTCGGCTGCGCCCGCTGCCACGATCACAAGTTCGACCCCATCTCCGCAGAAGATTACTACGCTCTGGCGGGCATCTTCAAAAGTACGAAGACGATGGCGAACCTCGCCTTCGTCTCGCAGGTGATGCAGCGCGAGCTAGCCACGCCACAGCAGATTGCCGCGAGCAAGGCCCATAACAAATCGGTCGAGGAACTAAACAAGCGCATCGCCGCAGCAGAGAAAGACCTCAAAGACAAATCGAAAGAAGCTCAGGGCAAAGAGGCTCGCGAGGCGGCGTTGCAATCGATGCGCGAGGAACTGAAAGAACTCAAGGCCAAGCCCTTGCCCACCATTGATGAAGCGATGGCGGTGACAGAAGGCAAACCAGCCAACGTGCCGGTGCATATTCGTGGCAGTCATCTGAATCTCGCCGCCACCGCAGTAGAGCGGCGAGAGCCTTCGGTGCTTTCGCATCTGGTGAAGATGGAGCCCATCCCCAAGGGTCAAAGCGGCCGATTGCAACTGGCGCACTGGATCACCGACACCGCCAATCCGCTCCCCGCCCGCGTCATGGTCAATCGCATCTGGCAACATCACTTTGGCCAGGGACTGGTGAAGAGCTCATCCAACTTCGGCTTGCGTGGTGATACGCCTTCGCACCCGCAGCTTCTCGATCATCTGGCCACTCGCTTCATCCAGGAGAAGTGGTCGATCAAAGCGATGCACCGCGCAATCCTGCTCAGCGCGACCTATCGCATGAGCACGCAGCACAATGAAAGGGCTGCGGAGCTTGATCCGGACAATCAGTTGCTTTGGCGGTTCAATAGAACAAGGCTGGAAGCGGAGCCGATCCGCGATGCGCTCTTCGCCGTGGCGGGCAATCTCGATTTGAAAATGGGCGGCACGCTCATGGCGACCAAGCATGATGAGTACGTGCCCGACAACTTCCGCAACGGCGGCGAAGTGTTTAAGTCCAACCGCAGAGCCATCTATCTGCCCGTCGTTCGCAACGCGCTTTATCCGCTCTTTTCCACCTTCGATTATGGCGATGCCGGTGTACCCATCGCGCAGCGGACCAGCACCACGGTTTCCCATCAGGCACTGTTCATGCTCAACAGCGAACTGGTGATGGATCAGGCTACGATACTGGCGACGAAACTGAAGACTGAAGCCATCGATGAACAAGCAAGGCTTTCGCGCCTGTATGAACGCCTGTTCACGCGTCTGCCCACGAAGATCGAACAAGGCAAAGCGATGCAGTTTCTCGATCGCGCCGCCCAAATGATTCAAGATGAAAAGAAGACGCCGGTAGAAACAAGAGATGTAGCCTGGCAGCGGTTGTGTCACGCGCTGATGGCGTCCAGTGAGTTTGTTTATGTGGAGTAAGCGAGAGGATCGGATTGCATTGATGAAACAACAGACTTCACAACTGAGCCGTCGCGAATTGCTTCGCAGATCCAGCGCAGGCTTTGGCAACCTGGCGCTGATGGGTATGCTTGCCAGCACGACTCCTTCGCGCGCCGCAAGCAACGCGCCCAGTACCAGCAGCGACGACAAAACCCTTCGCAGTCCGCTAGCCGCGCATCCCGGCCACTTCGCCCCGCGTGCCAAGCGTGTGATTTTTCTTTTCATCCATGGTGGGCCTTCGCAGGTGGATACCTTCGATTACAAGCCGCTCCTTCAGCGGGACACCGGCAAGCCGTTGCCTTTCGCTAAGCCACGCGTTCAGTTTGCTCAGACCGGAAATCTGCTCGCTTCGCCTTGGAAATTCAAACAACATGGCCAGTGCGGCGCGTGGGTCAGCGATCTCTTCCCCCAAATCGCTACGCAGGTGGACAACCTCTGCTTCGTCAAATCTCTCCACGGTTCCAACGAAGCGCACGGCGGGGCACTCCTGAAAGTTCACACCGGCTCCGATACGTTCGTTCGACCTTCCATGGGTTCATGGATCAGCTACGGCCTGGGCACCGAAAATGAAAACCTGCCCAGCTACATCACCATGAGCCCCACCAGCGGCCACGGCGGCGTCAACAATTATGCCTCCGCATTTCTGCCTGCCGTCCATCACGGCACCGCCATCCACTCCATCAGCGCCAAGACCAACAAAGCCGAGGTCGAGTGCTTGGGCAACGATCGCATCGCACTGAACATGCAGCGCGCGCAGCTTGATCTGCTCGGTGAAATCAATCGCGATCAGCTTGCCCGCACCGGCCCAGATGCAGCGCTGGAAGCGCGCATCGAATCGTTCGAGCTTGCCTTCCGCATGCAGACGCAGGCACCGGAGCTACTCGATCTCACCAGCGAAACCGATGCAACAAAACAGCTCTACGGACTCGATCAAGCCAACACCGCCCAGTTCGCCAGGCAATGTCTGCTGGCGCGAAGGCTCAGTGAAAAGGGCGTGCGCTTTGTGCAGTGCTCGCATGGCTACTGGGATCAGCATTCGAACCTGAAGAATGATCACGCCAAGCTTGCCGCCGAAATTGATCAGCCTGTCGCGGGCCTCATCGCTGATCTCAAGCAGCGCGGAATGCTCGATGAAACGCTGGTGATCTGGGGCGGCGAGTTCGGCCGCACGCCGACGGCGCAAGGCGGCGACGGCCGCGATCACAACCCGCACGGCTTCACGTGGTTCTTCGCAGGCGGCGGCACAAAGCCCGGCTTCAGCTACGGAGCGACCGATGACTACGGCTTTTACGCTGCACAAGACAAGGTGCACATCCACGACCTGCACGCGACGCTGTTGCACCTCTTGGGCCTGAATCACGAGGCGCTGACTTATCGCTATGCCGGTCGCGATTTCAGATTGACCGATGTGGCAGGCCACGTGGTGCGCGACATCTTGGCGTAAAAAAACCCGCACCTGAAAAGGCGCGGGCCGATGGTTCATGTCATCAATAGGAATCTCTGAATAACCCGAGCGCCGCTAAGGAAGGCAAATGCAGGAAAAGAATGTCAACGGTTCAAGGCTTTTTCCTGCTTTCTTACTTACCTGCTTTCCTACTTTCCTAAGAGGCCCTTCCGCCGAATCGTCCGAGTTATTCAAAAGTCCCATTCGCGAATTCAATCCTCAATGGGAAGCAGGTTCTTCCGTCGCGGCAGGTTCCGCTGTGTCAGTCGGTGGTTCTGTCGCAGTTTCAGCGGGTGCGGCAGCCGGTGCTGCTTTGGGAGCCGCATGCAGCTTCACATTGGAAAACTCATCGAGGTTGCACACCACAATTTCGCCATCATCTTTCTTGAGCGTCAGGCGATCGAGCCAGAGCTTGTCATCCTTGGCGTGGGCGAACCATGAGCCGGTCTTTTTCTGTCCGTAACTGACGACGATGCCTGTGACCTGCGTGGTCCAGACACGGGCGCGCTGAGGGATCTGGTGCGTAACGGTGACGCGCTGACCGGGCTTGAAGGTGTCAATATTCGTCGGCATGATGAATTCCGAATCGGTAAGGCACAAGGCACAGATTAACGCAAATGCGCGGCGCAGAAAAGGGGGCAGCGAAAGGTGTGAAAGGCACAGAGGCATTTGGCTCGTACTCCCCTCCCTTCCAGGTCTCCATAGGCGACTCGCAAAGGCGAGGAGGGGTTGGGGGAGGGTTGGATT
>CAZYQL010000119.1:0-2049 GCA_964650055.1 uncultured Phycisphaeraceae bacterium
TTGCCTTATCCGAGCCGCTAGGCGTTAGCCTGCGGTGGGTCGGTGGTGCAAGGGGTCTCCAAGTTCCGCAGGCTTACGCCTTGCGGCTCGGATGGGTTTTGTAGGGTGGGCATTGCCCACCACGATGGAGAGCGAAGGTTATTCATGGTGGGCGGTGAGATGGATTTTTCACCATGTCGTTTGCTGTGTGGCTGAAGGTGTTGTCATCGTTGATTGCTGCGCTGATGTCGCTACGCCGCAAGCGGCTTGGGGTTGAGGCATGTGATACTTTCTGATCATCGCCTTCGGCTTGTTTTTGTGATACAAAACAGGCATGACCACGACTGCGACAACCACCGCTTCCAACCCGCCTTTGGCGGCTCCTTCGCTCGCTGTTGACCTGGCGGGGCTGATGCTGGGCAATCCGATGATGACGGCTTCGGGGACGTGCGGGTATGCGTATGAGTATGGGGACTTTTTGGATATGTCGCGGCTGGGGGCGTTTGTCACCAAATCGATTTCGCCGCAGCCACGCAAGGGCAACGAGGCTTACCGCATTGTCGAAACGCGCGGCGGGATGCTCAACGCCATCGGGCTGGCGAATGTGGGTGTTGATGCGTTTCTGGCGGACAAGCTGCCGCAGCTTGCAAAGATGCGCGAGACGGGGCCACGCATTATCGTCAACGCGGTGGGGCATACCATTGATGAATATGTCGAGGCGGCAGGGCGACTGGCGGAGCAGGAGATTGTTGATGGCATCGAGCTGAATGTGTCGTGTCCGAATGTGAAAGATGGCCTGGTGTTTGGCACGAATCCGCCGCTCTTAAAGGAACTGGTTTCGCATGTGCGTAAAGCCATGCGAAAGGAATGCAAACTGATCGTCAAGCTCTCGCCCAACACTGGCGACATCTGCGCCACTGCCCGCGCAGCCATCGAAGGCGGGGCGCAGATTCTGAGCATGATCAACACCTTCAACGGTATGGTCATCGACATTCACAAACGCAAGACTCGCCTTGCGAATGGATCAGGTGGTTTGTCCGGGCCTGCGGTGAGGCCGCTGGCGATTTATCTGATTTCGCGGGTGTATCGGGAGGTGGCGATGAAGGCGGGGGTGCCGATTATCGGGATGGGCGGGATTCAGTACTGGCAGGATGCGGTGGAGTTTTTGCTGGCAGGTGCGACAGGGCTGGCGGTGGGGACGGCGCTGTTTGTGGATCCTGCGACGCCGGTGAAAGTGATGGACGGGGTGCAGCAGTGGCTGGGGCAGCAAGGGTGCAAGTCGGTTGGGGAGGTGATCGGGACGGTGAAGCTGCCGGGGGATTAATAAGTTCAAAGTTCAAAGTTCTGAGTTCAAAGTTTGGAGTTCTGAGTTCAAAGTTCAAAGTTCAAAGTTTGGAATTTGGAGTTCGGAGTTTTGGATTTTGACTCTACACCTTGACGAGCGTCCCTGACTTTCTGACCTCTGACCTCTGACCTCTGACCTCTGACTTCTGACTTCTGCCTTCTGCCTTCTGAACTTTGAACTTTGAACTTTGAACTTTGAACTTACCCCCATGCTTACTTCCGCCCAGCGACGACAGTTTGATTTGCTGCTTGATGAGATCATTGCTCAGTTGCCTGAGCGGTATCACGAGCTGCTCGATGTGATTCCGGTTGTTGTTGAAGATCGGCCATCGCCTGCGCTGCTCGATGAACTGGGCATCGATGGTCGCAGCACGGATTTGTGTGGTCTGCATTCTGGCATTGCGCTGACGCGGCGGAGTGTGGAACAGAGCGGCAATATTCCCGACACGATCATGCTCTTTCGCGAGCCGATCATGCGATTGGCCAGTAGCCCGGCGCGGGTGAGCCGTCGCTTTGGTGCGGTGCGTGAAGCAGCCAAGCGCAGTGCGAAGCAAGCACTGGAAGAGGAAATCCGCATCACGCTGCTGCACGAGATGGGGCATCACTTTGGTCTGGATGAAGATGATCTGCGGGAACTGGGGTACGGCTAAAGGGACATTTCGCTGTGATAGGGCCTAACCTGCGGTGCTTTTACGACAAGTTAGCAAGACAGGCCTGTTGCCTACA
>CAZYQL010000119.1:2149-10931 GCA_964650055.1 uncultured Phycisphaeraceae bacterium
GGCCTAACCTGCGGTGCTTTTACGACAAGTTAGCAAGACAGGCCTGTTGCCTACAATAAAGGGCAGCCGGTGGACGTTTGGCCGATGGTGACTCAGGAATTGTCCCTGGCAGGTTTTGGTTGTTTTGGTTTTGACTTTAGGTTCCAGCATGATGCACGACATGAATTCAACTCGATCCATTTATCTTTGTTCTGCGCGATTGCAGTGTCAGCATCAGCGTGGCGCTGCCTCGAAGGTGGTCGTGGGTGTGATACTGGTGGTGTCGGTACTCATCGCGGTGGCCAAGGGCATCACCACGCTTTCCAACAGCGACGGCGAAGATCAGCAGGCGACTTCCAATTCCAATCCCGAATGGCACACGGTGAGACGGACCAATTTCGACATCATCGTCACCGCCACGGGTGAGCTGGATGCCAAGAACAAACTCTTCATCCGCAACGAGGTGGAAGGCAAGACCACCATCACCGACATCGTCGATGAAGGCACGCGCGTTTACAAGGATGATGTGCTGATTCGGCTGGCCGATGACACCATCAAACTTCAGATCGAAGAATCCAAGGAAGCAGTACAGAAAGCGGAGACTGACAAAATCGCCAAGGAGCAGGCCCTGGCCATTGAGAAGAGCGAAGCGGAGAGTCTCAAGCGTGCTGATGAAGTGAAGCTGGCGCTGTCCGAACTTGAGCTGGCCAAGTGGCGCGATGGCACGCTGGAACAGACCAAGCGCAAGTTGCAACTGTCGCTGGTGGAAGCGGAGGACAATCTCATCATCGCCAGACGCCGCTCGGATGAAGCGAAGAAGCTGATTGAGGCGCAGTTCATCAGTCGTGATGAATACGATCAGGACATGCTCAAGCTCAAGCAGGCGGACTCGGCCTTGGAGACGGCGAAGAAGGACATCACCGTTTACGAGCAGTACACCAAGCCACAGGAAGAAAAGAAATTCACCTCGGATGTGGAAGAGGCCCGGGCTTCGCTGGACCGCACGATTCGCAAGAACACCAGCAAGATCGCCACTGCCCAGGCCAACTTCGACAGCGCTGTGCGCTCGCTCGAACTGAAGCAGGAGCGACTGGCGAAACTGGAGCAGCAGCTTGAGTATTGCACGATGCGTGCGCCTTCGGATGGCATTGTCGTTTATGCATCGAGTGTTGGCTCGGGGCGCAGCCGTCGCGACACACCCATTGGTAAGAACCGCGATGCGTTGTACAACGAGAACCTGATCATCCTGCCTGATACTTCGCAGATGATTGCGATTTTGAAGGTGCCCGAGTCGCGCATGCCTGACATTGCTGTGGGCCAGAAGGTGTCGGTGAATATCGATGCACTGCGCGGCCGACCTGTGGAAGGCGTGATCATTCAAAAGGCGACCATGGCGGAAGAAGGAAGCTGGTACAACCCCGATGTGCGTCAGTATGAAGTGCGCGTGGAGCTGCCGCCGAACCTGGGCAGCAGTGGCACGACTGTTTCAACGCAGGCCAAGAAGCGCGGAGAGCTCGGTGTTCCAGGCGAAGATGGCCCGGTCGCGCTGAATCCGGGCATGCGATGCAGCGGGCAGATTTTCGTGAATCGTGCGGTCAATGTGTTTGCTGTGCCGATTCATGCGGTGTTTACCCAAGGTCGCAATCGTTTTGTTTATGTCCCAGCCGACGGCGGCCGCGTCAAGCGTAAAACGGTCAGCATCGGTAAAGCCAACGAGACTTATGTCGAGATTCGCGAAGGCCTGGTCGAAGGCGATCGCGTGCTGCTCCGTAAGCCCAAGGCGGGCGAAGTGGAAGAACTACCCGGCGGCATCATTAAAGGTGATGGCAAAGGTGAAGACGCTGATAAGAGCGCGCCCAAGGATGCTCCGCAGGGCGGCGGCGAAACTGCTGCTCCGCATGGCACACCACAACAGCGCAGCGGCAAATCTGAAGCACCCTCCACCGGTGGGCAAAGCCCCGAAGGTAAATCAGAGATGCGCAAGAAAAAAGAGGCGCCGACACAGGCACCATAATTGATGTAGTCGCACACCGTCTCCCTATTTCATTTCGCAAATGATCTGATCTTTTTCCTGTCAGTAGTGGGTATGGCGGATTGCCGCGCTGATGTCGCTACGCCGCGAGCGGCGAGGCAGGAGAGTGCTCGATCTGAAGTTCAGTGCAGTGACATCATCTCGAAGGTTCGCATTTCTTTTGCTGCACAGTTGCTCAGCATCTCTTTCAACCGATAATGGACGAAGCTGTCGCAGGTCGTCGGATGTCCACTTTTCTTTGATTCAGGAAACTTTTATGCTCAGTCCCGAACAGGCTCGCATTCGTTCGTTCAAGGTGGTGCCTTCGCTGCCCGAACCGCTGCGGCCGCTGCTTGATATTGCATATAACCTGTGGTGGTCGTGGCACCCTGAAGCTGTCGAACTTTTCGTGCGGCTGGATCGCAACCTCTGGTCGCAGACCAAGCACAACCCCGTGCGCATGCTGGGCCTCTGTCCGCAGGCCACGCTCGATCAAGCCGCCGGCGATGAGGGATATCTCACCTCCGTTCGCCGCGTGCTGGAAAATCTCAAACGGCACATGGAGCGAACGCCCTGGCATCAGCGCATGCACAAGGACACGGGCGAGTTCAAGGTGGCTTACTTCTCCGCGGAGTTTGGCATCACTGAAGCGCTGCAGATTTATTCGGGCGGCCTGGGCTGCCTGGCCGGTGATCATCTCAAATCCGCAGCGGAACTGGGCCTGCCGCTCATCGGCGTGGGCCTGCTTTATCGTCACGGTTATTTCCAGCAGTACCTCAATGCCGACGGCTGGCAGCAGGAGTATTACCCTGATCTCGATTTTGCAAACCTGCCGATCTCTCGCGTGAAAGATGGCCACGGCAAGCCGCTGCGCGTTCAAGTCGAGTTGCCGGGGCGCACGCTGCACATCGGCGTCTGGCGCGTCCAAGTGGGCACCATCGAACTGTTCCTGATGGATACGAATGTGCCCGAAAATGACGCAACTGACCGGGGCATCACCGGCCAGCTTTATGGCGGCGACATGGAGATGCGCATCAAGCAGGAAATCGTTCTGGGCATCGGCGGCATCCGCGCACTGACAGCGATGGGCATCGATCCCACCATCTGCCACATGAACGAAGGCCACTCCGCATTCCTGGCTCTGGAGCGCATTCGCGTGCTCATCGAGAAGCACAATATTTCCTTCGATGAAGCGCGTCAGCAGGCTGCCGCCAGTCATGTGTTCACCACGCATACCCCGGTGCCTGCGGGTATCGATCGTTTCCCGCCTGAGATGATTCAGCGGTATTTCAAGGGCTATCACGATTCGCTGCGGCTGGACATGGAAGGCCTGCTCGCATTGGCGCGCGAGAATGTCTTCAACAAAAACGAGTTCTTCTCGATGGCGGTGCTGGCCATCCGCACCAGCGACTGGGCCAACGGCGTGAGCAAGCTGCACGGCGAAGTCAGCCGCGACATGTGGTCGGGTATCTGGCCCGGTGTGCCTGAGCCGGAGGTGCCTATCACGCATGTGACCAACGGTGTCCACGCGCGCTCCTGGCTCTCGGCTGATCTGATCTATCTCTTTGATCGTTATCTGGGCGCCGGCTGGCAGTTTAATCCTGCCGATCAAACCGTCTGGAAAAATGTGCGCGATGTGCCTGATGACGAACTATGGCGCGTTCACGAACGCCGTCGTCATAAGCTCATCATCTGGACTCGCCGAAAACTCAAGCAGCAACTCGAAGCACGCTCGACCGTCAACAGCGAAGTGCTGGCCTCCATGGAAGCGCTCGATCCTAATGCGCTGACCATCGGCTTCGCTCGCCGTTTTGCAACTTATAAACGCGCCACGCTTCTGTTCCGCGATCCCAAACGCCTCACGCAACTTCTCAAAGATGCCAAGCGGCCGATTCAGTTTCTCATCGCAGGCAAGAGCCATCCGGCAGACGGCGGCGGCAAGGACCTGATCCGTCAGCTCATTCACTTTGCACGCGATTCTGAATCAGGACACAAGATCGTCTTCATCGAAAACTACGACATCCACGTCGCTCGCTATCTCGTGCAAGGCTGCGATGTCTGGCTCAACAATCCCAAGCGCGGCATGGAAGCATCAGGCACCAGCGGCATGAAGGCCGCCATCAACGGCGTGCTCAACTGCTCCATCCTCGATGGCTGGTGGGATGAGGCTTACGCCAACGGCGTGGGCTGGGCCATCGGGCGCGGCGAGGCTTATACCAATCCTGAACAGGCGGATGACATCGAGTCGGCAGCGCTTTACGACCTGCTCGAAAAACAGATCGTGCCCACCTTCTACGATCGCGATCAGCAGAACGTGCCTCGTAAATGGATCAGCCTGATGAAAGAGTGTATCGCCACGCTTGCCCCGGCCTTCAATACCAATCGCATGGTGCAGGACTATGCGGAGAAGCTTTACTTCCCGGCCATTAGTCGTACGCGAATTCTTGAAGCCGACGGCCTCAAGCAAGCGAAGGCTCTGACGGCGCAGAAAGTGCGTCTGCGTAGCGAATGGGGCAACCTGCGCATCGAAGAGGTGATTGCAGACCTGAGCCATGCCATTGGTGTCTATGAAAAGCTGCCGGTGGAAACGGTTATCACCATGGGAGCGCTGAGGCCTGAGGAACTGCGCGTGCAGATTTACTCCGGAATGATGGACAACGATGGCCAGATCGCAGGCGGCATCGCGATCGAAATGACCTACGCGCAAGACTTAGGTGGTGGTCGCCATCGCTTTGCCGGCGCCATCCCGACCGAGACCAGCGGACGCTATGGCTTTGCCATTCGCATCATCCCCGGCGGCGCGCTCTTCACCGGTGCCAACGAGCCTGGCCTCATTCGCTGGGAAGGCGAAGCGCCGCCCGTGAAGACCAGTGGTATGAAACAGATTCTCGCAGCAGCGGGACATTGAACGTGTCAAGGCAAACGCGTTTGGCTTTTTCTTATTCCCCGCCCTCCCAGGGAGGGGTTAGGGGAGCGTCGAGCGCACGACGAAATCTACGCGCAGCGCTTGCCTTTGCACCTGTGTGGATAATGCTCGGGATATGACTTCTCTCTTGGAAATTCTGCTCGCCATCGCCATCGCTTTCTGGCTGCTGCTGGCGGCGCTAGGCGTGCTGCAAAATCGAAGGCACAGCCTGCGCTATCGGCGCAGGCCCCCTATGGGGTCAGCCACGTTCTTTCCGTCTGCTGTCATCATCATGCCTATCAAAGGCATCGATCACGACCTGCCTTCGTGCATCAGCGGCTTATGCACACAGGACTATCGCGATTACCGGGTCATTGTCGTGTTCGAGTCGCAGGATGATCCCGCCTTTGCCCTGGTGCAAAGCGAGCTTGCGAAGCATCCGCAGCGCGAATCGACGGTGATGATCGCGGGTTTCTCGCACGCCAATGAAGGCCAAAAGGTTCACAATCAGCGCTACGTTCTTCAGCAGATTCTGCCCGCGATGAAGGATGATGATGTGCTCGCCTTTGCGGATAGTGATGCGATTCCCGGGCCCCACTGGCTCTCGCACATGATCGCCAGGTTGGCATCGCCGCTGGCGGGGGTCACGACGGGGTACCGCTGGATGGTGCCAGACCCCACAAAGCCAGCGACGATCTGGTCGCACCTGGCCAGCGTCATCAACGGCGCGATTGCCTCGACGCATCGGCCAGGCAGCACGGATCAGGCCTGGGGCGGAGCGATGGCGATGCGTGCATCCACCGCACGCAAGGGCGATCTCATCGGCACTCTGGCGGGTGTTCTGACCGATGATTATCCGATCACGAAAATGTGCCGGGACTTGGACTTGCTTGTGCGCTATGTGCCGCGCTGTCTGGCGGCAACACCGGTCGATTTCACATTGCATTCCTTCTGGACATTCGCCCGCAGGCAGTACATCATCACACGCATCTACGTGCCGGGAATCTTCTGGTTTTCGCTGACAGTTCTCACGCTCTGGCTTGCCGGTTTCGTCGCTGCAATTGCTTTGACGGTCATCGGTTTTTCAAAACATGGCGTCGCATGGCAGAGCATCGCGCCCTTGAGCGCCATGTTGATTGTTGCCTTGCTCCATCAAATGCGTGCGCACTATCGCACCGCAACGATTCGCGCTGCCTTTGGTCAGTCGATGGTCGAGCAGCTGCGCGTCACGACGATGATCGATCGCTTCCTCACGCCGCTTTGGATTTTCGTTCACTGGCTCATCGTCCTGTCAGCACTATCAAGCAACCGATTCACCTGGCGAGGCTACCGCTATCAACTCGATGGACCCCGGCAGGTCAAACGGCTCTCTGACGAGCCACGACCGTAAGGGAGTGGATGAATCAAGCTGCGGCCCGCTTCCTGACGGGCAACGGCTCTCTGACGAGCCACGACCGTTAGGGAGTGGATGAATCAAGCTGCGGCCCGCTTCCTGACGGGCGCGGCTCGTTGCGATGCTTCTCAAACGACTTCAGAGGTTGTCTTGCGTGACCGACGTTTCATTGCAGTGCATCGAGGCGGGCCGCTGGATATGACAAGCCACCGCCTGCTTGCAGCGTGGGCGGCTGACTGTGCCCAGCGTGTGCTGCATCTGTTTGAATCTGTCGTCGCCGACGATGGGCCACTGTGTACCATCGAAACCGCTCGTGCCTGGAGTAGAGGCGAAGTGTCTGTCGGCACCGCGCAGAAGGCCGCCGTCGCCACCGCTCACATGGCGGACCACAGCATGGGAGCGGCGATCTACGTGATCAAAGCGCTCACAGCCGCAGGTCAGCCGGTGGAAGAAGAAAAGCAGTGGCAGCTCAATCATCTGCCTGAAAGTCTGCGAACTGAAATGCTCTGCGCGCTGGAGCTTCGCTTGGGCGCGTGGTTGTAGCGGCGATCTGGCACGATCTTCATTCACGATAGGTCCAACAAAAAACGCCTCGCATAAGCGAGGCGTTTTTCGTGGTTTGCAGAAGACCTAAGAACCGGTCTAACGACCCTAACGGGATTTGAACCCGTGTTACTGCCGTGAAAGGGCAGTGTCCTAGGCCGCTAGACGATAGGGTCGGCAAGGTGAACTCAGAAGTCTGAGATCGGCGGCGGACGCGAAGATTGTAGTCATCTATCGCCCAATGGCAAATCGAAACATGCTCGGTGCCATCTGCCCCTGAAATTGCCGATCCATTGCGACCCATCGCGCCCCCATCGCGATTTCAATGGCTCTTCGCAAGCGATGTTAGGCTCGGCAAAGCGCCTCCTGCATCGGCGACGCCTTGCTTGCGCGTATGCGTGTGGCACTTGACGCAGAGCATCGTCAGTTCCACATAGTCCAGAGCCACCGCTTCAAGCTTCTTCGCTGTGGCATGGGTCACCATCACATCAGCCAGGTCTTGGAAGTCCTTCGAAAACTTCACATACTCGGGCGTCTTGTGGATGTTCCACGAATCAGCACGACTGAGTGTGCTCAGATTCTGCGCCCCACGCTTGATGCGATCAAAATCTTCCAGTGCCAGGCCTTCCAAAATCGACTGAGTGTGCGCCAGTTTGGCTTTCATCACATTCCTAAGATCCGGTTGATCCGCAGACATGGCGCGAGTTAGTAGAGACGTTGACAATAGTGCGACAGCAAGGGTCAAGGTAATGGCCAACTTCATGACAGACCTCCTGAAAGGGGTGAACTGAAAAATTCACCCCTGAGTTGACCATGCAGCGACCGACAAAACAATCAGGGATTGTCTGAATGATTCAGTCGAGGAAAGCTTGCAACGGCGATGCTCACGATGCTGGAAATGATCTGCTCCACCGCTTCAACGCGGCGAAGATTGAGATTGGGACTGAGTTTGAGATTGTGATTGGGACTGAGATTTCGTTGAACCAAGCTGGTTCGGGATCAAACGCATGGCAAAGAAATTATCCGACACAGCGCTGCCCACGCCGTTGAGGCTGACCTGGAAGTCATCGAGAAACTCGTGCAGACCGCCGCGCAGAATTTCGGAAATCTGAGCATAGTCGAGTTCCGAACGAAGTCTGCCCACACGCCTTTCGGCAATGTTGTTGAAGACCCCCGGCGCTGATCCGGTGATGACGCGAAGAGAGTCATCGGCGCGATCGATGCAGAACCGCATCGAACGCGGGAACTGGCGGTCGAGAATGAGAAACTGTGCAACGTGATCCGAGTTCACAGTGCCAAAGGCCTGTCGGTACATGACGAACGCACTCGCTGACTTGAGCAGCGCGGACCACAAGGCTGTGTCGTAGGGTGTGCCGACGTATTCCACATGGGGCAGCAGCATGAAATACTTCACATCCAGAATTCTCGCTGTTTTGTCGGCCCTTTCAAACATCCGCCCAAGTCGGGCAAAGTGAAATGTTTCGCTGTGCGCCAGCGTGTTGTCTGTGATGCCACAGAACAAATGACTTGCCATCTTTACTTTGGCGAAGAAGTCGGGAGGCAGTTCGCCGCCGGGCTTTTTCGTAGCAGCGCCGCGGACGGTCATGTAGAACCAGTTCACTTGTTCCCACATCTCCGTCGAAATGATCTCGCGCACAGACCTGGCGTTGTCGCGCGCCAAGGTCAGACAGGAGAGAATGGAGTTGGGATTCTCAAGATCGAAGGTAAGAAAGTGGATGACGTTGTCCTGTGTCGCATCGTCGTATCGCTTCTTGAAATCCTCATCGTCACCACTGGTGATGACCAGCGGTTCCCACTGCTGAGCCTGACTGATGGGCAGATCCAGCACGAGGCGCATGTTCACTTCAATGAAGCGCGCGACATTCTCAGCGCGCTCGATATAGCGACTGAGCCAGTAAACAGATTCGGCAACGCGACTGAGCATGGTGAA
>CAZYQL010000119.1:11031-12713 GCA_964650055.1 uncultured Phycisphaeraceae bacterium
AGTTCAAAGTTCAAAGTTCTGAGTTTAAGGTTCAGTTTGAAACTTTAACTTTGAACTTTGAACCTTGAACTCGAAACTGACTACTCCCCCAGCACCCAGGTGTCTTTGCTTCCGCCGCCTTGGGATGAGTTGACGACGAGTGAGCCTTTCTTCAAAGCGACGCGAGTCAGGCCGCCGGGCATCACGTATATCTCTTTGCCGTACAAAATGTAGGGGCGAAGATCGACATGCCGTCCTTCAAAGTGATCGCCAGTAATCACCGGCGATCGCGACAGCGCAAGCGTCGGCTGGGCGATGTAGTTGCGAGGCTCCGCCTTGATCTGTGCCGCGAAAGCCTCCTGCTCTGCCTTGGTGGAATGCGGGCCGATGAGCATGCCGTACCCGCCCGACAGATTCACCGCCTTGACGACCAGCTTGTCCAGATTTTCCAGCACATACTTGCACGCCTCTTTTTCAGCGCAGATGTACGTGGGCACGTTGGGCAGAATCATTTCTTCGTTGAGGTAATACTTGATGATCTGAGGCACATAGGCGTAAACCGCTTTGTCATCGGCGATGCCTGTGCCCGGCGCATTGGCCAGGGCGACGTTGCCCGCGCGGTAGACATCCATCAGCCCTTCGACGCCCAGCATCGAATCAGCGCGGAATACTTTGGGGTCGATGAAGTCATCATCGATGCGGCGATAGATCACATCGACTCGCTCAAAACCGTTGGTCGTTCGCATGTGTACACGGTCATCAAATACAACCAGATCGCGGCCTTCGACCAGTTCCACACCCATCTGCTGCGCGAGGAATGAGTGCTCGAAGTAAGCCGAGTTGTAAACCCCCGGCGTCATGACGACCACGTTGGGATTGGCCACGCCATCGGGGGCCAGATGGTTGAGCGTGTCGAGCAGACGATGCGGATAGTCGTAAACAGGCCGAACGCGCATGGCCTGGAAAACCTTCGGGAAAGTTCGCTTGAGCAGCTCGCGGTTCTCCAGCACATAAGAGACGCCCGACGGGCAGCGAAGATTGTCTTCCAGCACATAGAGCTGGCCATCGCCGCCGCGAACCAGATCGGTGCCGGTGATGTGAATCCAGATGCCCTTGGGCGGGTTCAAGCCGTTGCACTGCGGGCGCAGGCTTTGGGCTGACTGAATCATGTGCGCGGGAATGATGCCCTCTTTGATGATGTTTTGATCGTGATAAACATCATTGACAAAGAGGTTGAGTGCCTTGATTCGCTGGCGCAAGCCGCGATCGATGAGATCCCAGTCTTGCGCTTCGATGATGCGAGGAATCAGGTCAAAAGGGAAGATGCGCTCGGTGCCTTCGCCTTCGCCATAGACGGTAAAGGTGATGCCCATCTGAAACAGCGCGGCTTCGGCTGCGGCCTGGCGCCGCAGCAGGTCGCCTTTGGGGAGTGAAGAAATCAGTTCGATGAGCGGCGCAGCGCTGGGCCTTGCTTTGCCATCGGCATCAAACAACTCGTCGTAGAAACCATCAACTTGATAATTGGCGAAATCCATCGCTGCGGATCATAACAGGAGATATGCTTATGCAAGTGGGGGAAGGTGAATTGAAAGTGTGGGCGAAGGTGGTTTCAATTTCCACGGACCTCTTGCCGACATCGGATGGACGCGATACGCTTTGGGCATGCCCTCGTAGCTCAGCTGGATAGAGCAGCGGATTTCTAA
>CAZYQL010000120.1:0-5826 GCA_964650055.1 uncultured Phycisphaeraceae bacterium
GGCGTAAGCCTTGGCGAATGAATTTGTACTATCGACAACCCCGGTCAGCGCCGGGGTTGTCTCTTTTTACGAATCATGCAGCGACTCCAGAAGGCACCATCGCATGTCATCCAAGCTGTGTGCGATAGGATAAAGGCATTATGACGACACTACTCACTCCTCGAACGCAAGAAATGCATCGCCGGCCCCTCGTGCCCGCCACGGCTGTTGCCATGCTTGTGATGTCACTATGCAGCCTCGCTGCGGGCCAGACCCAAGAGCCAACGGCAGGCGCCAAGCCTGTCGCCGATGATGCCGCTTGGGCGATCGTCGGCAAGTTCGCCACGGGGGAGGTGTCCCTTGTTATCGAGCAGCACGAAGGAAAGTACCGGGGCAAACTCACCAAAGGTGAAAAGCAATTCGACTTCACCGGGCAGCTCAAAGGCAAATCATTTGAAGGCCTTCTTGAAATCGGTGCAACCAAGTCGCCGTTCTCGGCAACGCTTGAGGAAGACCAGCTCACGTTGACACTTGGCATTGATACCTACAAGCTGGCTCGAGTTGATTCGCAACCGAGTCCGCCTTTCGCACGAGAGGGCAACACCCTTTACAAGCAGACGCTGCTGGCCAAGAGTGATGATGTTCAGGTCAGCAGCGAGGTGGCCAGTCCGGATAGTCGTCGCATCGGATTTATCGTTCAGCGAGATGGGCTTCGTTTCGTGGCGGTCAACGGCGTGGAAGGCAAAGGATACCGGCGAGTGGTTTCCATCACATTCAGTCGCGACAGCAAGCGACACTTCTACATTGCTGAGCAATCCGATGGCAAGTTGGTGGTCGTGGTTGATGAAGTGGAGAGCGAACCCAGCGACGACTTTGGAACGGGGTCGGTTCAGTTCAGCCCTGACAGTCAGCGCGTCGCTTTTGTCACTGTACGAGATGGAAAGTGGCGGGCGGTGATCGATGGCAAGGAAGGAACGCCCTACGACAGAATTTATAAGCTTCGCTTTAGCCCCGACAGCAAGCGCGTGGCATTTGCCGGCAAGCGCGATGGCCGTCGGCACGCTGTCGTGGATGGCAGCGAGCAGAAGGGTTACGACGACATTGGCAGCGAAGGCGTTGGTTTCAGCCCGGACAGCAAGCGAGTTGTCTATTTCGCCATCAAAGGCCTGCGACAATGCTTGGTCGTTGATGGCGTCGAGGGGAAAGCCCACGAAGCAGTGGCGGGCTTCGGTTTCAGCCTTGATAGTCTTCACAGTGGCTACATCTTTCTGCGCGAAGGGCAGTACGTCTTTGTTTACGATGGACAGGAGAAGGGGGCGTATGACACGATCAACGGCCTATCCATCAGTGGCAACAGCAAACGCACCGCGCTATCGGCCAAAAGCAGCAGCCAGTGGTTTCAAGTGATCGATGATCGCCCCGATCCGAAATTCGATGGCGTTGCTGCACCGATCTTCAGCCCCGACAGTCAGCGCGTCGCCTACGCGGCCATGCAGAACGGCAAATGGTCGTTCATTCAGAATGGCAAGGCCGGCCTGCGCCACGATCAGATTCCCTATTACCTGTTCAGCCCCGACAGCAAACGCCTGGCGTACCTGGCGGTCGAGGCAGACAAGATGTACTGCGTGGAAGACGGCAAGCCGGTATCAGAACGCTTCGATCAGATCTGGCGCAATGCCTTGTATTTCAGCCCTGACAGCAAGCACCTGGTTTTTGGTGCCAGTCGGCAAGACAGATCATTCCTTGTCGTCGATGGGATTGAATCCGTACTCGACGGTCAGTTCCTTTCAACCGGCCAACTGGTGTTTGAGAGCGGCAATCAGTTTCGCACCATCATCCGCCGTGGGCCCAGCTACTACCGGCTGGATGTGAAGATCGTTGAGCCAGGAAAGTGAGCATGAAGGCGCGGCGGGAGGAGCGTCTTCGTCGTCTTGCCTGATCCTCGGTCAGCGCCGAGGTTGTTCGTTAGATGGGTGATTGTGCTGGTCTAGCCTCAGACGGCTCGGAGGCGACTGATTTATGCGTGAAGAAAATGTATTTCTTCGTAACCATGGGCCGCTGCGCACTAATATGTTATGAAGCGGTCATGCGCGGCATTTTCCTAAGTGTCCCGCGTGGCCCCTTTCGTGTTAGGCGCTTGCCGACATTACTGATTTTTCCACACTGCTAAGGAAGTCAAAAGCTATGAAAATCCATCGACTCGCCAACGTTCTGTCGCTCGCTTTTGCGATGATCGCCTGTCTCGCCCTGTCGGCAACTGCCGCGGACACGCTGCCTGATCCCGATGGCAAAGATGCGGACATGACCAAGCCTGTGCAGGTGTTCATCCTGCTGGGCCAGTCCAACATGGTCGGTGCGGGCAAGGTTAGCGGCGGCGACGGCTCGCTGGAACATGCGGTGAAGGAAAAGAAGAAGTATCCCTACCTGATCGATGATGCGGGCAACTGGACCGAGCGCAAGGATGTCCGCAATGTCCGCATGATGGGTAGCGGCGCCGCCATCGGCAAGCTGCTCAACAACGAATGGATGACCGTCAAGGGCAAGACCATCGGCCCGGAGTTTGGCATCGGGCATGAGCTGGGCCATGCCATGGACGCACCGGTGATGATCCTCAAAAGTTGCATCGGCAACCGCAGCTTGGGCTGGGATCTGCTGCCCCCGGGTAGCAAGGGCTATGAAACTGAAGAAACCGACAAGAAGAGCGGCGAAGTGAAAAAGTATGTGTATGCAGGCTACAAGCAGTCGCCGATGAAATGGGAGAAGGGCACCGATCCCAAGCCCATCGGCTGGTACGCAGGTGCGCAGTACGACGGCGATATTGCTGGCGCGAAGAAGGTGATTGAGGAACTGGACAAACACTACCCCGGTGCCAAGGGCTACGAGGTGGCAGGCTTCTTCTTCTGGCAGGGCGACAAGGACCGCTACGATGTCGGTCTGGCCAGCCACTACGAGCAGAATCTGGTCGCTTTGATCGAAGCGCTGCGCAAGGAATTCAACGCGCCCAACGCGAAGTTCGTCTGTGCCACGCTCGGCCAAACGAAGAAAGAAGATGCCACCGGCAATGATGGGCTTATCTTCAAGGCTCAGATGGCCGTCGATGGCAAGACCGGCAAGTACAAACAGTTCAAGGGCAATGTCGCCACTGTTTACACGAATCCGCTGAGCCTGGGCGGCGCTTCCAACAGCCATTACAACGGCAACGCTGAGACCTACATGAACGTCGGCGAAGCGATGGGCCAGGCGATGGTCGAACTGCTCAAAGCAGATGGCAAGTGAGTAAGAGAGCGACATGATTAATAGTCGATTGGTCGTGATGCTTGTGTTGCTGTCGGCTTATACGACAGCGCGGGCTGTGGATTCTGCTGCAGCGTCCGCTCTGTCTGCCATACCCGAAGATGCTTTAGAGGTCATGACCAGCCACTGCGTCACCTGTCATGGCGAGACGAAGCAGAAGGGCAAGATTCGTCTCGACAATCTCGCACAACTCGGTGACGATGCACGCACGCAGCTGCTTCGCAAGGTTCAAGAACAACTTGAGCTTGGCGAAATGCCACCGGAAGATGAGAAGCAACCCAGTGCTGCTCAGCGCAAGCTGCTGAGCGATTGGGTTACGGGTGAAGTCACTCGGCTGGGCGGCTCCGATCTCGCAGACAAACTTCGCTACCCCGACTACGGCAACTACGTCGATCACGACAAGCTCTTTAGCGGCGATATCAAAGAGAAGGCTTTCACACCTGCTCGCCGTTGGCTGGTGAGTCCGCAGATTTTCAATGAGCGTGTCCGCGATGTCTTCAAGCTCGAAGGCCGTGACCGCGAAGTGGTCGCCCGCGGTTTCTTTGGCGTGACCAATCCGTTTGTCCTGTCTGAACATTCAGGCGTTCGCTACTACGACCTCACCTCGATCGATGGCGGCCATCTGCTGGTGATGCTTAGCAATGCTCAGTGGATCGCGGACAAGCAGATCAGAGCAGCCCGCGTCAAGAGCGGCGAGATTAAAGCAGATTTTTTTGAGAACCCGAAAGATCGCTGGAATCCCAAAGTCTCGATGCCTGCGTTTGAAGCGATCATCGTGAAAAAGACGCCGCCGACGGATGCGGAGATTGCCAGTGCGGTGCAGACGCAGTTCGACTGCGTGCTTCAACGGCCAGCCAGTAGCGATGAACTAAAAAAATATGTCGCGCTGACCCGCAACTCCATTGAGCTAGGCGGCAACACCCAAGGCCTGCGCCAGATGCTCGCGGCAGTGCTGCTCGAATCCGAATTTCTATATCGCCTCGAGTTCGGTGCGGGCAAGCCTGATGTTGATGGCCGCAAAATGCTCTCGCCTCGCGAAGCGACTTACGCCATTGCTTATGCCTTGGGCGATCGCGGCCCTGATATGGCGCTGATCAAAGCAGCCAGCGAAGGTCGGCTAAACACGAAGGAAGATTACCACCGCGAAGTCACCAGACTCCTGGCGGATCAGAGTTACTTCCGAGGTGCGGTCGATACGACGCTGGGCGACAAGATCAATCAGCATGTCACTTCGCATCCCAAGATCATCCGTTTCTTCCGCGAGTTCTTCGGCTACACCGCAGCCCTCAAAGTCTTCAAAGACATTCCGCGCAGCGGCGGCTACTTCGCAAATCCCGATCGTGGTCATACAGGCACGCCCGGCTGGCTGATCAATGAAGCCGATGAACTGGTGCTCTGGTGCGTCGATCAGGACAAGAAGGTGTTTGAAAATCTGCTCACCACCGATCAAGCATTCGTCTATCACAACATGGATGCCCAGGCAGGCAAAAAACTCATCGCACAGTGGAAAGAAATTTACGACACACTCAAAGACACACCTTGGAAAACCGACCCTGAAGGAGTGATGGCCAAGCATGTCGCGATGCTCTCAGCGGCCAGAATCATTGATGGCCGGGAGAAGGAACTGTGGAAGCAGAAGCGCTCGTTCCTGTCCTACCTCTATTACTTTCAAGACACCTTTGGCCAGGGTCGCACACCTTTCACACGCGGGCCCTTCACCCACGGCTACACCTATGAGCATTCCGTCAGCTACAACCTGCCTGAGCTTCCAACACGCCACAGGTACGGCGGCGTCGAGAACGACAATTACAAAGAACCAAAAGACAAGCCCGAGTACTGGGATTACCCGGTGGTCCAGCCGTTCAAAATCGAACACCGCAAGGGTCTGCTCACCCATCCCGCATGGCTCATCGCACACTCGCAGAACACTGCGACTGATCCTGTTCGGCGCGGCAGATGGGTGCGCGAGAAGCTGCTGGCTGGTCGTGTGCCAGATGTACCGATCACGGTCGACGCGCAGATTCCCGAAGACCCGCACAAGACGCTGCGCGAACGATTGGAAATGGTCACCACCAAGCAGGAATGCTGGCGGTGTCACCAGCACATGAATCCGCTGGGGTTACCGTTTGAAATTTACGATGACTTTGGTCGCTACCGCACAGTGGAAAGTCTGGAGCATCCGGACAACGTGATTGTCCGCGCCAAGGACAAATATGGTGCGGATCTGTACAAGACGCAGCCACTGAATCCTGCGGGCCAGATCAAAGGCACCGGCGACTCTACGCTCGATGGCGATGTTAAAGATGCCTTGGACATGATCGACCGCCTGGCGAAGTCCGATCGCGTTCGCCAGTCTATTATTCGTCATGCGTTTCGCTTCTATATGGGGCGTAACGAAATGCTCAGTGATTCGCAGACGCTCATCGATGCCGACAAGGCGTATGTCGCAAGCGGCGGCAGTTTTAGAGCCGTCATCGTTTCACTCCTGACCTCTGACTCTTTTATGTATCGCAAGTAAGTATGGAAGTATGTAAGTAAGTAAGTATGGAAGTA
>CAZYQL010000120.1:5926-12710 GCA_964650055.1 uncultured Phycisphaeraceae bacterium
CCATGTTCAACCGAAGAGATTTTTTGCGAGGTTCAGCACTCTCCACCAGCGGCCTGATGCTTGCGCCCTGGCTTGCGAATGTGCTGGGTGTTCCCGCGACCGGGCAGAAAGCGCCCAAGCGATTCATCTTCATGCACAAGGGCAACGGCCTGATCCCCACCACGCTGATTCCTCCTTCGCTCAGCGACGCTGACATGGCCAAGGAAAAAGGCAAGCAGGCTTTCTCCGTCGATCTCAGCAAGCACGAACTGCCCAAGTGGATGGCTCCGCTGGGCCAACTCAAGCAGCACATGACCATCCTCCAGGGTCTCTCGGGCAAGATGTGTACCACCGGCCACCACACCTGGCAGTCATCCCTGGGCGTGTACAAAGCCAACGAACGGCTCAGCTCCATCAAGTGGGCCACCGTCGATTTTGAACTCGCCAAACTTTTCCCTTCGCCCCTCGAACACATCGAGCTCGCCTGCTTCCCCGATGGCGGCGGCAACGCACGTGGCAACATCAACGGCATCGAGACCGGCTTCTCCGCACGCGGCCCGCAGCAGCCCAACTACGCCTTCGGCTCACCGAAGGTCGCCATGCAGGAACTCTTCAAATCCGTCTCCGGCAACAAGACCGATCAAGTCAAATACCAACTCGAGCGCAAGATGCTCGAGTTCGTCGCAGGTTCTCAAGCGAGTCTGGCGGCAGACCTCAGCGGCGTCGAGAAGTCGAAGGTCGCAACCTATGCCGACTCCGTCGAAGCCATTCGAACACGCAACCGCAAGATGGATGCCATGTCGCAAGCGATTCGACAGCACGTGCCCAAGCTCGATGCTAAGTATTTTGCGGATGACCTGAGCACCACCGATCGTCAAAGGGGTCACACGGAAATTCTTCTGTCCACGCTCATCTCCGGCCTGACCAATGTCGTCACCTTCACCGTTGACGAACTGGGCACGCCCTACACCGGACTGGCGGGCATCGAAAACGAGCGCGTCAACTTGCATGATGTAGGTCACGGCAAATCCGTCGGCATCATCAAGGCTGAGGAAGTCCGCGAGAAGGTGCGAAATCAACACATGAACCTGATCAGCACCATCGTCAACCGCCTCAAGTCCGTGCCCGAAGGCGATGGCACCATGTTCGACAACACCATGCTGTTCTACTTCCCCGACAACGGCGAAACGCATCACAGTAGCGGCATCGAATGGCCCTTCATCGTCATGGCGGGCAGCAACACCAAGCTCGACATCACCGGCAAATACATCCGCGTTCCCAAGCACGGCGACGAAGGGCACATGACCCTGGGCAACTGGTACACCACCATCCTCAACGCCTACGGCAACCCGATCAGCCACTACGGCGACCTCGATCTGGAATTGGACAAGATGAAGCGCGAACAAACCGGCCCGATCAAACGGTTCATGGCGTGATCAATCTACCTGCTATCAGAGAGACATGGCCATATCAGTAATCACGCAACTGGCGACCGGCGAAGCCCAATGCCCAATGGGTTTAACCACGAGGCACGAAGTCACGAAGAAATACAAGAAGGCAGAGTTTAATTATTGCATCGGTTCAAACTTCGTGCCTTCGTGGCCAAATCGAGTTTCTCCATGGATCTGCGCTTTACGCTGGCCGCATCACGATGTGGGTTACTCGTTCCCAGCAAGAAGAATTTGAGAATCGTGTTGGGTTACCTCAATGTCTCTGCTTTATCTTTCATTGCCTTCGCCCTGATTCAAAGGACTACCCATGAATCTGATCTGTAAGTCTGTCGCAACTTTCTTCGTCACGCTCTTCACCTGTATCTCTTCACTCCATGCAGCAGAGCACCTGAAAGTCCACTCGATCATCACCAGCAACATGGTGCTTCAACGCGACAAACCCATCACCATCTGGGGCTGGGCACCGGCTGGCACCGATGTGAAAGTCACCTTTGGCACAGAACCAACCGTCACCGGCAAAGCCGCGGGCGACAAGGGGCGATGGGAAGCGGTCTTTAAGCCGCAGGCAGCAAACGCGCAAGGCCAGAAGCTGCGCATCGAAGCTGGCGCTGAAGTCGTCGAGATGGAGAACATCCTCATCGGCGATGTCTGGGTCATGTATGGCCAAAGCAATATGGCCTTCGCGTTGAAGGCGGTGTATCAGGGTGCCTTCGAGGCTTCAATGGCGCACCTGCCACAACTGCGCCACATCCGCATCACCTCCGGCGCAGAGTCGGAGATTGTCGAAACTGATATCCCGGCCAAACACCTCAATGGAAATGAAGAGGACAAAAACTGGCGCATCTGCACGCCCGACGTTGCGATGGAGATGGGCGCCATCGGGTACATCATCGGCTCGCGCCTTCAGCGCAGTCTTCAGATCCCCATCGGCATTATCGACAACGGACGCGGCGGCGCATCGATGGAAAGCCTCGTGCCTCGTCACATGTTTGCGAAGGATCCAGCAGCCGCTGAATATCTCAAGTGGGTCGATGCACGCCATGCTCAGTTCAGCGAAGCGGATTTCCTCAAAGCCGAGATGGATCGCTGGACAGTCGCTCACGAAAAATGGGAGACGCAAGTTGCTGATGACAAGGCTAAAGGCGTGAAGCAGAATCGCCGCGAACCCGCCAAGCCCACGGGTGATATTCGCACCTGGTCCGTGCCCGGCCGTTCGCCTAGTGATGCGGCCTCGTGCTACAACGGCATGTTCGGCGCTTTCAAAGGTCTCAACATCAAAGGCGTCGCGTTTCATCACGGCTTCAACAACGCCATGATGAACACCAGTTGCAATCCCAAGTTCTATCGCCTGCTCATGAAGCTCATGGTGCAAGGCATCCGCGAAGATTTCAACGACCCGCATCTTCCCATTGCCGTCATCGGCCTCTGTGCTGGCGGCACCGCACAGACCCGCCTCAACTTCGAACTCGAAGGCCTCTCCACCGCGTCCTACATCCGTGAATCGCAGCGGCTGGGCCTGGCCGATGTGAACGACCCCGAGCACACCGCCTTCATCCCGGCTTACGACGAAAAGATTCCGCAGCTTCACACCAAGAAGAAAATCGAACTGGGCATCCGCACCGCACACTGGGCGCTCAAGACTATCTATGGCAATACCAACATCGACTGGGAAACCGCGAAGCTCGTCTCCGCTGTCGCCGAGGGTGACAAGATGCTGTTGACCTTTGACAAGGTCGTTCGCCCTGATGATTTCGGCTCTGAAATTGAAGGCTTTTCGATTGCGGATAGCTCAGGCACGTTCTACATGGCTGACGCAATTGCTTCGTCCACGAAGGAGAAGGAACTTCAGAACAAGCAGATCATCGTTACCAGTCCGCTGGTCAAGGAACCTGTGGCGGTGCGTTATGCCTGGGCGCGTGCGCCGATGGGCAACCTGAAAGTGGACGGTCTTCCGTGGCAGCCGCTGCACAGCTTCCGCACGGACAACATCGACTTCGCCGCTGAGGTTACGCACATGGACCCGGACGGCCCGAAGAAAAATGGCGAAGCGATCAAGCTGATGAAGAGTCAGGCGGATGCAGCACTCAAAGCGCGGCTGGCGGCACAGGCGAAGTAAATTCGTTACCTACACCGGACAACCGCGGGCTTACGCCGCGCGGCTCGGACTGGCAAACCCGTCGAAGGAACTCTATTTCGCCTTGATGTCGTGTTTATCGTGAAGGCGTTTCCAGAAGTCCTTCCAATACTCATCGTAATAATCCTGCGCTGCCTCATCGATATGTTCGAGCTTCGCAACAACGGGAGCCTTGGCGGGATCATAGCCTGCTAAGTGATCCTTGCCTGCACGCTGACGCGGCGAGACGAATCGCCACTGATGGTCACCCATCACATCTTCGCAAAGCTTGGCGAGTACGGGATCGTATGTTTTAAGCTGGTCGCGGGTGTGGATGTGATTGTGGTCGTGATCCATGGTGCGGTTGGTGTCGTACCAGATCTGAAACCCTTCCGCCCAGTATTCGGAGCGATTCGACGAAGCGTAGCAATACTTTTCGCCGCCAAACACAATCAGTACCTTGTCGTCTTTAGTGACCTGAACTTTAGAATGACTGGGTTTCTCGTTCACCAGAATATCCCCGCCATCGAGGCAGGCCGCCAGAAACTCGCGAGGCTGTGCCGGGAACGACTTAACCAGCGCATCGAGTAAAGACACCGGCGTTTCGCTCTTCACCCGGCGAAATCTCTGGGCGGCTCGGCCATCTTTCCATAGGCCCTTCTCACGAGCTTTGGCATAGGCGGCATTGAGACGATCATTGAGCGTCTTATCGAAACCTGCGCCGCCAACAACATGCCCAAACTCGTGAATCAGGATGCTTTCGAGCTGCATGCCGCCTTCGTATTCCATCACATCTTCCTCAGCGAACACCACGGTGGGGTGGCCGTTCTTATTCATATTGAGGAAGCCCCGGCTGCGCCAGTTATAGAAATCCAGCTCCTTGCCGGTCTTGTTCGTACGAAACTGCGGCATCTCGGAAATCTGTTCATCGTGGCCGATGATCAGGCACAGAACCTTTCGATCCCTGACGCGCTGAGCGATCTGAGGATTGATCTGGCTGAGCATTTTGTCGAAGAGATAAGCCGCTTCAAGATGTGTATAGTCGGAGACCTTTTCCGAAGTAACAATGAGTATATTCTGAACCAGCGTCGCTTTCTTATAGAACGATTCATCCAGTGAATATTCTCGCGACTGTTCTTGGGTCAATGTATTGACTTTGAACGGAGCAGCGAGAGCCGCCGGCTCGTCAGCAGCGCGGAGCATCGGGCTCCATGCGGTTAAGAGGAGTACCGCCCAAAGCGTGGGCATGATTGAAAGTGCTGATTGAGATTTAGTATAGAGCATAATGTCCAAAGTATAGCATAAGCATATACAGATAGGGGCACGGATACGAATGGAGGACGAGGGGTGTTGTAACGAACAGTTCAGGTGGAACCTCGCCCTCCCAGAGGCATTTGCGTTTGCCCTGTCGGGATACAAGACAAAACCCCCAGCCTGAGCCTGGGGGTTTCGTTTGATTGATTTAATTATTCATTCATCAAAGTCGTTCGCATCCGCTCAGGCTTTGCCCGGATTGAGCGTGTAGCCCTTGCGGTAATCCATCGAGACATACTCGTTGGCCTTGGTGACGTTGGGCGATTTCATGGCTGGGCCGTCCCACTTGATGTTCTCGCCGGGGACGCGCATGGCGAGGTTGCCCAGCAGGATGATCTCGGTGAAGTAGGCTGCATATTCGAAGTTGCTCATCGCCAGGTCAGGCTGGTTGGCCTTGATCGCCTTGAGCCATTCGTTGGTCTGGTGCTGGTCGAAGTCGCCGCCGCCGTTGCGGGGCAGCCACTGCTTGGGTTTCTTGTAGTCGGCAAACTTGTCAGCGGGTAGCAGCTTGACTTCGTTGGCGTAGTCGCCAGGCGAGTAGAGGTAGCCCTTGGAGCCGACGAAGAGCGAGCCGGAGTCGCTGGGCTTGCTCACGCCCAGTCCCTTGAGAATCTCAGCATACTTGCGCACATCCTGCGGCAGGCCGGTGCGGGTGCCGTCGTACCAGGTCATGTCCACAGCAGGCAGCTTGGTGCCGGTCTTGACGACGGTTCGAGCGGGGAAGTTGAACTTGATCATCGACCACTCAGGCGGCGTCACGTCATAGACGGCAGGCACCTTGGCTTCAACGCTATCGGGATATTCGAGAGAGAGCGCCCAGAACGGAAGGTTCATCGTGTGGCAAGCCATGTCACCGAGGGCACCGGTACCAAAGTCCCAGAAGCCGCGCCAGATGAAGTGGCCATAGGCACCGTTGAAAGGACGATCCGATGCGGGCCCAAGCCAGAGGTCGAAGTTGAAGTCTTTGGGACACTCCTTGCCTTTGCCTTCTTCAAACTTCTTGGTCATCTGTGCGCCTTGCGGCCAGACGGGACGGTTGGACCAGACGTGTACTTCTTTCACATCGCCGATCGCACCGGTCTGAATCATTTCAACGCCATCGCGCAGCGAATCGAGGCTGGTGCCCTGATTGCCCATCTGGGTGCAGACCTTGTGCTCCTTGGCGAGCTGCCGTAGCACGCGGGCTTCATAGACGGTGTGCGTCAACGGCTTCTGCACATAGACGTGCTTGCCCAGGCTGATGGCCATGGCAGCGGCGACGGCGTGCGAGTGGTCGGGCGTGGAAACGGTGACAGCATCGATGCCTTTGTTCATCTTCTCGAGCATGATGCGCCAGTCAGCGAAGACCTCGGTCTTCTTGCCGGTCTTCTTCTCTGCCTTCTGAGCCAGCGAGTTGGCGCGGCCAGAATCAATATCACAGCCAGCAACGATCAATTCGCCAGCGTTGGCGCACTTCATGATGTCGCTATCGCCTTTGCCGCCGCAGCCGATGCCTGCGATGTGCAACTGTTCGTTGGCACCGAGCACGTTGCGGGTGATATTAGGAAGCAGGATCAAGCCGCCGGTGGCGACGGCACCGGTGTGCATGAACCTTCTACGGGACATTCGCTTGGACATGAAACGACTCCTCTGGGGTTGTGGAACTAGCTTTTAACTTTTGCAACCTGATTGGGCGAGACCCGCAAGACTCACTGCAAGATTCACTACAAAACAAACGCATGAGCGATGTGGGCGTCGCCAGTGATTGCCGCAGCGTCGGCTTTTGTTACGCCTGATGAGTCCGACTCGTTCAAGGTTGGAACCCACCAGCCGATCAAGAGACGAAGAAAACTATCATACAGCGAGGGCGCGAGGCTGCCAAAGGAAAATAATCATAAGGCAGGATGAAAGCGAGACTGCGAAAGTTGCAGGGCCAGATACATCAGCC
>CAZYQL010000121.1:0-12681 GCA_964650055.1 uncultured Phycisphaeraceae bacterium
AAGAAGTGACACGAGCAATCTGGCGGTGGGGACGATATTCTTCACTTTTTCATCGCCGCATTCTCGCGCTGCGATCGTGTTGCCTCGGTCACTTGTTTCTTTCTGATTGGAATGCCATGATTCGATCCTTCTCCAAGAGTCCGTGGTCTATTCTGTTTCTAGTCGTCGCGTTGGGAACGGAGTTGTTTGCCCAGCACGCGCCGTACGACGTACTTCCGCCTGCCGATTCGCCGTACTACCGCGTACGTTACGAAGCGGCATCGAAGCAGGGCGAGCTCATCTTTCCCGTCAACTACACCGTCTGGATTCCTAGCGGCGTCAAAACGCTCCGCGGAGTCATCGTCCATCAGCACGGCTGCGGCGAAGGATCATGCAAGTCGGGTCTCACAGGAGCTTACGACCTGCACTGGCAGGCTCTGGCGAAGAAGCATGACTGTGCGCTTCTCTCCCCTGTGTACGAGCAACCGGAGAAGGCGGATTGTCAGATGTGGTGCGATCCGCGCAACGGATCTGATGCAGCATTTCGCAAAGGGCTGACCGATCTCGCAGCCAAATCGGGGCATCCAGAATTGGCCACGGTGCCATGGGCATTGTGGGGACATAGTGGTGGCGGGCACTGGGCGGGCGGCATGGCATTGCTGCACCCGCAGCGCGTGGTTGCGGCGTGGCTACGATCAGGCGTGCCACCGGTGAAGGCCAATCCGCAGCGTCCGACCAAGGTTTACGATGTTTCTGAGGCGGCGCTAAAGGTTCCGATCATGTGCAACTTGGGCACGAAGGAAGGCGTCAGTGTGAAGGACGGTCGATTTGCTGGCGTCTGGCCGGCGAATGAGGCGTTCTTTCTGGAGGTGCGCAGCAAGGGCGGGCTGGTCGGCGTCGCAGTTGATCCACTGACAAGCCACGAGTGCGGCAACCAGCGTTACCTGGCCATTCCCTGGCTCGATGCGTGCCTGAGCGCCCGTCTGCCAAAGGTCAATGGCGATGCGCTTATGACGATGTCGCCGGACACAGCATGGCTTGCGCCAATCACCGGAACCGAAGCAGTGCCAGCGGCGGAATTCAAAGATGATCCAATGAAAGCTATTTGGCTGCCCAACGAGGCCATCGCCAAAGCGTGGATGCAGTATGTGAAGGACACCGCCGTGGCTGATCCGACGCCGCCACCTCCGCCGACCAATGTTCATCTGGTCGGCAACGAACTGAGCTGGGAAGCGGAAGCGGATATGGAAAGCGGACTGGCGGGTTTCATCATCGAGCGTGACGGAAAAGTCCTGGCCAGCGTGCCAGAGACGGGCAAAAATTCATTCGGCCGTCCAATCTTCCAGAACCTGCAGTACAGCGACACCCCAGCGCAGCCGCTCGTGGCGATGCGCTACACCGACACAAAACAGGAACAAGGCAAGCAACATATTTACCGCGTGATTGCTGTGAATACCAGAAGCGCAAAGTCGGAGCCCAGCGCGGATGCTACACACTAGCGCATTTCGGACGCGATGTGGTCCTGATGACCTATTCAGCGGACGACGGTAGTGTCGATATGTTTTGTCCAATCGGATTCATCAACGACGAGGAAACCGTAATTGATGGTTGGTTCAGTGCGCTGCCAGCATCTGACCACATGGCTGATTCACACCTACAGGATGCCTTCCATGCGCACGCTCTATTGTCTGCTGATTCTTGCATTCGTCTCATCATCCAGTCTCGATGCTGCGGAACGATCGCCCAACATCATCATTATCTTTGCTGACGATCAGGGGTATCAGGATCTGGGTTGTTATGGTTCGCCCAACATCAAGACGCCCAATATCGATGCGCTCGCCCAAGGCGGGATTCGGTTCACCAGCTTCTACTCCGCTTACAGTGTCTGCTCGGCATCACGAGCATCGCTTATGACCGGCTGCTACCAGCCGCGTATTTCCATGCCGGGCGTGCTCGGACCCAACTCGAAAGTCGGCCTGCATCCCGACGAAGTCACCATCGCCGAACTCTTGAAGTCCAAAGGGTACGCGACGCAGATGGTCGGCAAGTGGCACCTGGGGGACAAGCCACAGACGCTGCCCACCGCTCAAGGGTTCGACCATTACCTGGGCCTTCCCTACTCAAACGACATGGCCCGAAAGAAGGACTGGGGGAACGAGGCACCGGACCTCGACAAGATCTGGATGATGAAAAAGTGGGACATCTACAACAACAATCTCTACCGCGATGACAAGAGCATCGAGTCGCCCGTGAATCAGGTGACGTTGACCGACCGTTACACCGACACCGCGCTCAGCTTCATTCGCACGAACAAGGAGAAGCCGTTCTTCCTTTACTTCGCCCATGCGATGCCACACGTGCCGCTGTTCGTTTCGGATGAACGATACGATCCCGATCCGCGCAAGGCTTACAAACTCACGATCGAACACATCGACGCATCCGTGGGCCGGATCATGAAGACACTCGATGAACTGGCTCTGACTCAGGACACGCTGATTGTTTACACCTCCGACAACGGCCCATGGCTGAGCAAGAAGCATCATGGCGGCAGCGCCCTGCCGCTCCGCGCAGGCAAGACGACCACCTACGAAGGCGGCATGCGCGTGCCAGGCATCGTGCGCTGGCCGGTGCGGATTCCCAAGGGACAGACCTGCGATGAAGTGGTCGGTACGATTGACCTGTTACCCACAATCGCTGCGATCACCGGTGCTAAATTGCCCGAGCATCCGATCGACGGTCTAGATGTATCTGCGTTATTCGCTGATCCCAAGACTGAATCGCCGCATCGCAGGACGGGGTACTACTATTACAAGAACGGTCGCGTTGAAGCGGTGCGCCAGGGCAAGTGGAAGCTCAGGCCGGGCAACAACCCGGAGCTCTACGATCTGGACGCGGACATCAGCGAATCCAAAAATGTTGCCGACTCCAATCCGCAGGTCGTCGCATCGCTCAGCGAACTGGCACAGAAGTACGACGCAGAATTGAAGAAGAACACTAGGCCCATTTGGCGTGACAAATGAACCCATCAGTTTCCCGTTTCCCGTCCGCGTACCTGCTCCTGCTCTTGGGCAAACGACTGACGCGAACGCCTCACTGGCTGCTCACACCTTCGCGCAGCTGATAGCCCGTTCAAGTGCTTGGCTCAAGCGCATCGACACCATGTGAACCCGTACGAACTGAGGCCACAACCATGATCCCACGGATGTTATTTGCGATACTCGCTCTTTTGCCGTTGACAACACTGCGCGCAGCTGACGCACCCAAGCCCGTCAAGGTATTCATCCTCGCGGGCCAGTCGAACATGCAGGGCCAAGGTGTGGTGTCGATGGATCACGCCGATCACTACAACGGCGGCAAGGGCAACCTCGTCTGGTCGATGGAGCATTCGGCCAGCAAGGACAAGATGAAGCACCTACGGGATGCCGATGGCAAGTGGGTTGAACGAGACGATGTGACCATCTGGTACAAGCAGAACGACAAGGTGCGCCAAGGCAAGCTGACCGTCGGTTACACCGGCTACGGCGGTTCGAGCCACATCGGTCCCGAGCTTCAGTTCGGTCACATCGTCGGCGATGCCTTCAAGGAACACGTCCTGCTGATCAAGACCGCATGGGGCGGCAAGAGTCTGCATGTGGACTTTCGGCCACCCAGCGCCGATGGCGACACCGGACCTTACTACACGCAGATGATCGCCGAGGTGCGCGAGGCACTGGCATCACTGGGAGACCGTCCATACGAATTGGCTGGCTTCGTCTGGATGCAGGGCTGGAACGACATGATCAATAAGGAAGCTACCGCTGAGTACGCCGACAATCTGGTGCATCTGGCGAAGGACATTCGCGCTGAGTTCAAGTCGCCGAAGTTGCCGATGGTCATCGGCGAGTTGGGTAACGGCGGCCCGGCGAAGGCTGGCAGCGGCATGCAACTATTCCGCACCGAGCAGAAGCGTGGTGCTGAGCGGATCGACCGCGCTGTATTTGTCGAGACGCACACCTTCGCACGTGACAAAGACCTTTCGCCCAACCGTGGCCATGGACATCACTGGTTCGGCAACGCCGAGAGCTACTTTCTTGTTGGTGATGCGCTGGGAACGGCGACGGTGAACCTGCTCAATGAGAGCAAGTGACGAAACATGATCATTGGATGCAGTGATTGCTGGCGATCTTGGGCGTCGTCTCAAAGATGCCCGCGCCGATGATGATGCCGACGATGATGCAGACACAGTCGAAGAGCGTGAGGCGCTGCTGCGGGGAGCCCGAGGACGATACAGGCTGGTTCATGGGCAACAGAATAGGTGGGACTGGCACAAAAGAGAGGGCACGGAAAGCTGAGCCATATATTATGAGCAGGATCACACGGAGCCGCAATGTCGCGTGAACTAATTATCGCATGGGCCAAGCGCAACTGCCCCGACCTACGGGGCGTCACGCTGCTGCAATGGTGCCTGCCTGCCGCCATCCTGATGGTCGCAGTGTTGAGCCGCGCTGAATCTGCCGAGCCACCTGTCGCAACCGATGAACTGAAGGCCGCAGTCACCCAATCGCTGCCGCCGCTGACCAAGGGCGCGGCCGGTCACCGCGAAAACCGCACCTGCTTTGCGTGCCACAATCAGGGCCTGCCGATCATGGCAATGGCTGTCGCCCGCGACCGTAGTCTCTCCATCGACGGTGACGAGTTGAAGGACCAGCTTCAGTTCATCGCCGATTTCCTGGGCGCGAATAAGGAAAGCTACCTTGAAGGCAAGGGCCAGGGCGGCCAGGCCGACACCGCTGGCTACGCGCTGGTCGCACTTGAGATGGGTGGATGGAAGCCTGACGACACGACCGCCGCCGTCGCTCACTATCTACTGCGCCGCAATGCCGACTTGGAACACTGGCGTGCCAATTCGCAGCGGCCGCCGTCGGAGGGCAGCCACTTCACGACCACGTATGTCGCGCTGCGGGGACTGACGAAATATCACACCGCCGCTCAAAAGGAACTGTTCGAGAAGCGGCGCGAGCAGGTTCGGCAATGGCTCGTGAAGACGCCCGCCAGAGACCATGAAGACCGAGTCTTCCGCCTGCTCGGTCTGGATCTGGCCAGCGCGGACAAGGACGAGATCACCGCTGCCGCCAAGGCGTTGATCGACAGGCAGCGAGACGACGGCGGCTGGGCCCAGCTCGACGCTGGCGAGCCGAAGTCAGCGACCGAATCCGATGCCTACGCCACGGGTACGGCGCTCGTGGCGCTGCACCAAACGGGCGGACTGGCGACAAACCACGATATCTACCAGCGAGGCCTACGGTATCTACTCAAGACGCAGCGCGACGATGGAACGTGGCATGTTGCCAGCCGCAGCAAACCGTTTCAGAAATACTTCGAGACCGGCTTCCCGCACGGCAAGGACCAGTTCATCTCCTCTGCCGCAACGGGCTGGGCGGCGACGGCGCTTGCACTGGCGATCGAGCGGTCCAAGAATGCCGCGACACGACCGGCCCAGTAGCCGACGCGATATCCCGTCACTTTACGAAAGTGCTTGCGCATGCGGCAGGCCGATAAAGATGAAGACAGTGGAACATTACGAACCGATCCCGCCGCGAGATAATTCCACTGCCGGGATTGGTCACGATGCGCTGGCACTGAGCATGTCCTTGAATGCCTCTCGCGGCTTTCGGTACGAGTCCGTTGTGCCGCGTGCCAGGGATGAGAGCAATACATCATTGAGCTTGAAGCCGACTTCGTGCGGAGCCATTTCGCCGCCACTGAGCCACGACTTTGCAAAATTGATAAGTTCGTTCATCGAACCTGTCACCGAGCGATCCAAGGCCTTGCCAAAAGAGACGGTCCCGCTGGCCGGGATGATGAAGTGGTGGTAGGCGAACGCTTGGCCATCGTCTTCCATGAACTCACGAATGGCACCCAGTGCACGAACGATGAACTTGCTGTCGTAGCTGATGCCTGTGCCGTAGAACACCGTTGAGTAGAGTGACTGAGTATTGCTCACGATGACGTATTGCGTTCGTTCGACATAGAAGAGATGAGCCGTCCAATCAGCAAACGGATTGTCATCCAGTGGCATGGCTTTGGGGGAGCTTACCTTGATCCTGGCGCTGAGTTTCTGGGAAAGTCGAAGTATCATTCGTGTTTGACTCACGTGGCTATCGGCTTGACTGTATCCAGCGGATATCTCATCGTAAGTGTCGCACATCGAACTATCATCTGCACACGGGTGCGGTGCTGATTGATCTGACGTCAGGGTAGACTACGGCTTGCGAACATTTGTGATCGCCACGAATGATGTTGACACGACGGTTCTGGAGAGGCTTATGTTGCTCGAATCCAAAGATGCTCAACTGTTCTTCCGCCTGCATCGGGCGCTCATGTTTTTCGTGAACCAGCAACTACGCGTCGTTCCCGAACCAATCTCTACAGCCGAAGATTTTTCCGTCCAGCCGACGTCTGTCAGGCTCGCCGTCCGGGATGCGTTACTGGCGAATGTTAATCTGATTGAATCATTCGCATCCGAAAATCCGGCCCATCTGTCCAACGATGAACTCGATATCGTTCGCTCATGGCGGCACTTCATTCGCGGCAAGTTTTACATCTTCCGCGATCTCGCCAAGCACACCGTTTTTCTCACGACAGATCAGCCCCCCATCGCTTATGGCGTATTGGCGCTGACGCAGCCGTTCGAGGAACTCATAGGCTCGCACCTGCCGATCATGGTGGAGACGGTGCTGCTGCCAATGAAAGACAAGATTGTGTACGACGGCATCGTTGTCGCCTACCGCGTATCCTTTGGCGCTGGCATCCGCAGTTCCCTCAATGAGTCCTACAAAGAGGCAAAAGCGCGGTTGGGCATTGTGACCTCGCTGCCAGCGCCAGCCCCAATGGCACGCCCCGCGAAAGTACCATCGCGCAAGACCGTTGCCCCGTCGGCGACGAAAGAGAAGTCGGCCCAAACGCTAACGACGATTATCGAACTGATCGAACGGTTCTGCCGCGAACATTTGAACGAAGAGTATGCAGCGCTGTCCGTCGAACTGGCCCAAAAACTGGCACGGAAACGACCCTCACCGCTCATGTCAGGCAGCCCAAGCACATGGGCCAGCGGAATTGTCCGCACCATCGGCTGGGTGAACTTCCTGCATGACAAAAGCCAGGTGCCTTACATGCGACTGAGTGACATCGACGCGCGCTTGGATGTGAGTGAAAGCGCGGGGGCCGCTAAATCAAGCGCGATCCGGAAACTGCTCAATATCCATCAGCTCGATCCGAACTGGTGCCTTCCCAGCCGAAGGGATGACAACCCGTTGATATGGATGCTGGCGGTCAATGGAATCGTGATGGACATTCGCCATGCCCCCAGGCAAGTGCAGGAAATCGCATTCAACAAAGGTCTGATTCCATACATACCCGCAGATCGCGAATAAGGAGCGTAAACCGTGGCAAAGAAACCCGCGAAAAAGCAGCCGCTCGTCGGCCTATGGCACATCGTTTCCATGTCAGCTTGGGATAACGATTATCTGAACGAAGAAGTGCAGGCGTATTTCCAGTTCGATGATGCGGGGCTGGGTTCGTTCCAATTCGGCTACGTGCAAGGACGAATTGACTACCGCAAAGTGGTCCGCGATGGGAATCCAGCCGTGGAGTTTTCCTGGGAAGGTGGTGACGCCGCCGACGGCACACCGCTCACAGGGCGGGGCTGGGCCACCGTTGAGAACGACGAGCTGAAGGGCATGATTCATATCCATCTCGGCGACGACTCTGAGTTCGTAGCCAAACGTTGCTTGGACGATGACGAATAACAGACATGGCGGATTCTCGCACCATCTTGCACCTGGACATTTCATACGCTTAACTGGAGTCCGCCATTCCTCGACTATCGCAAACATCCGATCTACTTGATATTTGATCAAAGAGGATTGCGTATTCCAAATTTGCGATTTGGAACCTTACTCATTTGATCTCATGAATCGTGCCATACGCTTCACCTCGCATCGTTTCGCCTGCTACGGATTCGAGGTCGTATTTAAGTTTGAACTGCATCACGGGTTTGAGGTCGGGGATGATCAGCCGCAGCGTCTTTCCATCTGCGGAAAGCTTGGCGTCCTTGATGGTGACTGCATCATGCCCTTCCACCCCGGGCTTGTTCACGGAGTAGTCCTTGGAGCCGTAGTTGCCGGTGTATTGATAGTTCCACTGCTCAAGTGAGTAGCCTTCCGGATCCTCGGTCAGTTCGCGGTCCAGCGGTTGATCGAACGTCAGCACGATCGCGCCCTTCTCCGCTTTCCATGCGACCGGCAGCAGCAAGTTTTTGCCCGTGTATCGAATGCGCTGCAAACAGCCATCGTGGACTGCGTTGGTCTGCCAGCCGCGCATGCCCGTGACATAGAGCTGGCCATCGTGCGGGCTGAACCTGCCTCGCATGATGCCCGAGGAGCAGCGGATTTTCAGCGGCAGAAGCAAGCCTTGCGACTGCGGGCCGGACTCATCGCGAAGCACGAGATGGGCGGTGCTCATGCCGAAGGAGAGGTTGAGGAGTTGCCCTTTGAGCGGGCCCCATTTATCGCTGGTGACCCACACCTGCCCGCCGGTGGAATTGTCGACATAGTGCGGAATGAACATCAGCGGCTGGTCGTAACCCAGCGGCCGATCCTGCGTGACACGAGGCCCGCCGAAGCCGAAGTATTTGCCGCTTTCGCCTGCCTTGATGAGACAGATCATCGAAGCAGGTGTCCACGTGCCTTCCTGTGGCGAAACCGTCACATCGCCTTGCGGCCCGACAGACATCGCGATCGGGTTGCGGAAGCCGGTGGCGAGGGTTTCGTGTTTCATGTCGCTGCCGGTGAAGCGATGCACACCTTTGGGATCGACGTAATAGAGATTGCCTTGCGCATCTGTTTCGAGACAGGCGGTGTAGTCGTGCCCCCCTGAAGTCGCGGTGGGAATCAGAGCGACGCTTTCGTACTCATGCGCTGCGAAAGTCTTGCCGGATGATTTGAGTTTCACAATGCGGTCGCGACAAAGCACATGGATTTCATTATTGATCACCTTGAGTCCTAGCGGCTGATAAAGCCCGGTGGCAAAGCGACGCCATGTGATTTTGTCGAGTTTGTCATCGATACCTGATACGAGCCACACCTCACCATGCACGGTGCAGACCGCAGCCGTGCCATCATTGAGAAAATCAACACCACTGGTGAAGAAGAGCGAGTTGCTCGGATTCTCGAACGGCACGGTGATCGTATCAACCACATAAGGTCCGCTGTCCGCAGCACGATGGCCCTTCGTCATGACCGGCTTGGTTTCAAGCTGCGGGGCTTCGTGCCAGATCACGCTCAGCTTCCCGGCAGCCGGCGAACTGGCGAGCAGCTTTTGATATGCCTCCTCTTTGGCATCGTGTGCTGCGATGGTGATTTTCGCGGTCACCGGAAGCTGGCCGGTGATCTTCATCGTCCACCAGCCTTGGTCCCTGGTGAGTTTGATGTCGCGCGAGCCGGTGAGTTCCTTCACATCAAGATCGCCCTCCGCAATGACGAGGCTCAGTTCGCTGCCTTGCGGGCGCGGGCCGAATTCGAAGGTGCGCACCATCATGCGGGCATCGGGGTTTGATTCAAGCGAGGGTGATTCGTACACCTGCACATCGCCGATGCGGTAGCTGAGAATGATCTGCCCGGGACGGACGGTCAGGCCCTTGTACTGCACCTTGGCGTTGCCTTGCAGGTTGGTTTTCCAAGATGTGTTCTTCGGCGTGGCGAAATATTTTTTGCCATCCATCTCCGGCCAGCGGATCAGGCCGTATCGGGCGGGATTCATTTTGAGGAACCCGCCCAGCCAGCCGCCGCGTATGACGCAATCGGTGGAATCAAATGCCATCGCGCCTTCATTGAGATCGCCGACACGGATGGCAATGGCGCGCATCACATCGCCGCCTGGCGTTCGCATGGAGCAACCAAAGAACGGCCCAAGGTCGGTCCTGCTCCAGCGATCATCGACCCAGTCCGCCTCCTTCTGCCGCCAGGGCTGTGCATCCATCTCTGCCGCTTGCGGCTTAGCGTCAACCGCCGCCGCAGTCACAGCACGCGGAGCCAGCGCCGATTCAAAATCCCACAGCCCCACCGTCTGCTCCCCCTTCTTCGCCGGTGCACTGGGTATCGCCATGATCTCATGCACACCACTGCGGATGTGCACATCATCCACCGCACCATCGAGTCCGATGCTTCCTTCAACCAGCCGGCCAAACGCAAGCCCATCGCCAAGCGACTTGCCGCCGCGGCGGGTGATGATCTGATCCTTCACCAACTTGCCATCGACAAACAGCCGCACACGCTTGGCCTCATAGATCATCGCGAGATGATGCCATGTGCCATCGCAGATGTTGACATTCGATTTGATCTCGCCTTCCTGCGTGCCAGGCAGGTAGGCACTGATCGCGCCGGTGCCTGCGTAGGTGTAGATTTCCCAGTGCGTCGGCGATGCTTTCGTTTCGCTCGCCACGAGGATGTTGAAGCCGCCTTTGCCCGTGGCGCGCGCCCAGCACTCAACCGTGATCGGCGGCTCGATGTATTTCTGATTCCCATCCAACACCGCCCCGCTCACCAGCGATTTCCCAAACGCCTTGTCCAACGTCGCCGCTCGCGGCGTAGCGTCAATCACCGCCGCATCTCCCGTGCCCTCCTTCATCGTCCCCACATCCCCCACCACCTTCGGCTTCCACTGACTCCCACTGCGAAAAATCATCTTCTCCGTCACAGCCGCCGGCGGATCAAACGAAAGATTCTCCCGCCCTGCCGCCCAAACGCAGCCGCGCCGGATCAGCGCCCCTGCCCCGCGAATCGATCGCGCATCATGCCCGAGCACCGTCTGAAACACGCGCCCCTTGCCCTGCTCAAAAGCCCACGCCATCGGCTCATCCTTGCCCGTCACTTTCGACTTCGCCAGCGCCAGCGGCTCAATGGTCACGTCGCCTTCCTGTTTGAAATAGAGCTCATCAAGTGTGTCGAATGCAGACAGGCCCGCCGTGATCGGATGCTTCACGCTGGTGATGTCCACCTTGAATGCGCCGAAACTGTCATGTCCGCTGCGGCCTTCGCCATGCATCCACACTCGGCGAACTGTTTTGCGGAAGTCCGCCCATTCCGAATCCTTCGCGGGCAGCGTCGCATTGAACGCCCCATTGGCAAAGTGAATCACCGCGAGGCCGCCGCCGCCGGCGATGTAATCGTTGAAGCCTTTTTTCGCCTCATCACTGATGCCGGGGCGATCCCAGTTGCAGTAGTTGAGCACGAGCAGGTCGTATTGTTTGAGCTTGTCCGTCGCCATGTCCTCAGGATTCTCAGTCACATGCACAATGGCGAAGGGATCCTGCTCGATGACACCGATGAGTGCCGCCGTGACGCTCGACCAATCATGCGCAGGATGATTGTGGCCGGTGAGGATCAGGGCGCGAAACCGCTTGTCCATTTTCGATTCGATGCCCAGCGCTGGCACATCCGCCTTGGCTGTCCAGACGATGGCGTTGAGGATCAGTTTGCGAAAGTCATCATTCCACCAGTTCTCGTAGAAGTGTCCGCCGGTGAAACCGAAGCCTCGCCCGCCATCCTCGCGCTGCACCGCCCAGCCGACGGTCCACTCGTTTTTGTCGCTCTTGCCGATCGTGGTGATAGCGGTCAGCCTCGGATCGTTGTCACCGAAGCGGATGTGGTGATAGAACTCCTCCTTGAGTTTGAAGGGATTCACACCACTGGCGATGGGATGATCCTTGCTCGGCTGCACCTGCCAGTCGCCGCGTGTGGTAATGGCGGAACGCCACTTGTTCGCCGCGGTGCCGGTCTCGTAATCAAAATACCCGCCGACCCATTGCGTGATTTTGTCGTGAGCGCTTACCGGATTGAAGGTTGACCAGTGAAACTGCACCAGACCGCAGCCGCGCTTCATCTGCTTTTCGAGCGCCGTCATGCGGTCGCCGATGTAGAACGGATGATCCTCAAGCCGACGATCACAGCCATCGCTGGTGATGAGGATCGTGTCGGCATCATCGAGCGTCTTCTCATCCGCAGGCCAGCCGTTGAAATGAACCTCGACCTTCAACCTGCCTTGCAGACTCGGCGAATTGTCCAGCAGATGCTTGAGCAGGATGATGTTCTTCTCATACTCATGGGCATCCTTGGGATGCCCGGTGATGGGCCCTGCGATGAGCACAATCTTGCGCGGCGTTACCTGCTCCACCGGCAACTTGTCAGCGGCAGATGCGCCTGAAAAACAGACACATGCAAGAAGCATTGCGGGCAGAAATCGAAAAGCTTTCATGGCATCACCTCTAGTTGAAACAAGCGATCTGAAGCCATGATATACCTATGAAATGACATTGCGATGAACTGATTCATCAAATTTTGGAGGGGTTTGTATATGCCCGTGAAGTTGGCTCCAGATATGTTGACGGAACTGACGCCAGAGCAGGCAGCACAATTGGCAGTAATCTATGAAGGCAAATGCCTACATCTCAACGGCCTAACGACGCTCTCGGACGAGGTGGCGCATGCATTAGCAACGCATGAAGGCCCCTTGGTTCGCAACGGCCTGGCGACGCTGTCGGACGGGCAGCAGCGCGATCAGGTGTGTTCCAGTACATTGAAACGTTCTACAACCACAAGCGAATTCATCAGACCCTGGGCTACAAAACCCCCGACCAATTCGAAGCCGAAAACGCCACGGCTTCCA
>CAZYQL010000122.1:0-6670 GCA_964650055.1 uncultured Phycisphaeraceae bacterium
CCCGAGGTTGCGTTCAAGCTGTAAAAACCGGAGGACTTGGCACACTTCCAAACCTTGAACCTTGAACCTTGAACTTTGAACCTGATTTCACATCCCGTACTCACTTAAGTGCTGAACTTTTCTCGCGTGGCTCAGGTAGGTGCGCATCAGGACGCCGCTCAGTTCGGTGAGGTCGCGCTCGAAGCGATCGAGCAGTTCCATCAGAAGGGCGCGCTGCTTGCGCGGGTTGGGCTGGGCGAGAATGTGAATATCCGCCAGGCGCACCGTGGTGAGCGCATTCATCATCAGTCTCTGCTCGGCTGGCCGCGTGGCGGTGTGCGTATCGCCCACCAGTTGATTGATGTGACTGGAAAGCTCGGCAAATTGAAACGCCAGTGAGCGCGGATTGATTTCATCCATCAGCAAAAGATCGAGCACCGGCCCTGCTTCAAAGCCCGCCATGTAGCGCGAGCGGTAGGTCATCGCGCTGTTGGCGATTTCCAGAAGCGACTCGAGCCGATTGCCTTCGATCGCGTCGCTGCGGGCCAGGCCAAATCGCAGGACCGAGAGCAGTGCGGAAGAGCGCTCGATGCGGCGGCCGATGTCGAGAAAGCGCCAACCTTTTTCGCGGGTCATGCCTTCCATCGCCTGCCCGCCAAAGGCTGCGAGTGTGAAGAGCGCACCATCGAGCAGGTCGAGCGCGGCTTGTAGTGTGAGCGCTTCATTGACATTGGGCGTGACAAATTCATCCACGAGTCTGGTGACGATGCGCCACGAATCGATAGAGATGCGGTCGCGCACACCCGATGCGATGCGATGAAATTTTTCAATGTCGCCGCGAATCGAGAAGGGGCGATCTTCATCGAAGAGCAGCGAAATAACCTGAGCGCGCAGCGTGCTCAAATCGAATTTCGGATCATTCTCGTCGAGCAGGCCGACCATTCGGCTCTGCCCGGCCAGCACATTGGCCAAGCCCGGAATCACGGCATAATCGCCGGCTTCGGATTCGTCGGTCATGTGGCGAATCATCACACGCACCACGCGCATGGCCGACTCGATGCGCTCGGCATATCGGCCAAGCCAGAAAAGATTGTCCGCCACTCGCGAGGGCAGCACGAAGCCAGCGCGCGAAAGTTCAGCGGCACTGCCGGGCGGCTTGAGCATCGAGAAATTGGAAACCGGCGCATCGCTGATGACCCACGTGTCTTTGCTGCCGCCGCCTGCTTGGGTGGAGACGAGAATGGAATCCTGCGAGCCGCTGACGCGCGACAGGCCGCCGGGCATGACCTTGAAGGTGCCATCGGGCATCGCGGCAGCGAAGACGCGCACCATGACATGGCGTGGCTCCAGCGCACCGCTGAACCAGGTCGGCGCGGTCGAGAGCGTGATGCGTTCCTGCGCGACATAACGATGCGGGTGCAGAGCGATGCGATCGAGCAGTTCTTTGCGCGTCACATCATTGAGTTGATCGCCGAAATAGATTTCGCTGCCCATCGAGGGATAGGCCGACTTGATGACCAGCCGATCCAGTTTCCCCATGGCATCTTTCATGGCCGAAGGCTGACCGAACCACCAGGTGGCAGCGGATGGCATCAGCAGTTCTTCTTTCAGAACAGCAGGACAAAGCGTGGGCAAAAACGCCATGATCGCCGGCGTATCGACCACGCTCGATCCCAGCGCATTGGCGATGACCACGTTGCCGGCTCGCACCGCTCCGACGAGGCCGGGGATGCCCAGAGTCGAATCGTCGCGCAGCTCCAGCGGATCGCAGAAACTGTCATCCTGCCTGCGCAGAATCGCATCGACAGGCAGCAGGCCGCTGAGTGTTTTCAGATAGACGCGCTTGTCGCGCACGGTCAGATCGCCGCCTTCGACTAGCGTGCAGCCCAGGTAGCGGGCCAGATACGCATGCTCGAAATATGTTTCGTCGAAAGGGCCGGGCGTCAGCAGCACGACGCGCGGATTATCCCTGTGCATCGGCGCCATCTCGAGCAGCATCTCGCGCAGCTTGGCGAAGAACTCCGCCAGGCGATGCACCTGTGCATCTCGAAAAACATCAGGCAGCGATCGCGTGACCACCAAACGATTTTCCAGCGCGTAGCCTGCGCCGCTGGGTGCCTGAGTGCGATCGTTGATCACCCACCACCGGCCGCTGGGCGAGCGGGCCAGGTCCGCAGCATAAATGTGCAGATAGGTATGGCGAGGCACTTCGACATGGCGCATCGGCCGCAGAAAGCCGGGGTTGGAATAGACCAGGCCGGCGGGGAGCACGCCTTGTTTGATGAGGTCCTGCGGGCCGTAGATGTCGGCGGTGATTTTGTTGAGCAGCGTGGCGCGCTGAGCGACTGCGGCTTCGATCTGCTTCCAGTCTTCTGTGGAAATGACCAGCGGCACCGCATCGAGTTGCCACGGGCGATCCATGCCGCGCGGGTCGCCATAGACGTTGTAGGTCACGCCGTTCTCGTGAATCAGCCGGCGTCCTTTTTCCCAGCGGCGCTGAAGTTCCTCAGGGCCCATTGCCTCCAGCGCGGAGACGAGCGGCTTCCAGGCCCCGCGCATCTCGCCGTTATTTGCGATGAGTTCATCGTAGTGACCCGGTGTCGATTCATAGCGCCACAGCGCTCGCGGTGGTATCGGCGCGGAAGCGGGCGTCGGCTCAGCTGTAGGCGGAACTTGATTCATGACAACACAAGATCAGTAAACAGAATCGGCATCATGGCACAGTCGCCTGACTAGCCGTTCGCCTTGGCGAACGAAGATTGCAACACATGAGATCCGCACATCGCGGTAAGCCATGACAGTGTAGCCGGTGGTTGAAGTTGAAGAAGCAGCGCGTGCGATGCGAGACACTTATGCACAATTAAAAAGTGAATGCCTACCCGCGACGGCTCGCGGACTCGCCATCGGGCCTGATTGATCACTTGCACTTTATCTCTGCTCAATCACATCGACTTGCGGCGCAGGTCCAGCGTGTATGGGAACTCGGCGTTGGGATATTCCTGCGGCACGCTGATGGGGCCGGGCGTGTGTCCGTGTTTGAAGAATCGATTGGACCTGCGCGACTCGGCTTCCATGGCGTTGATGGGGAAGGTGTCGTAGCTGCGGCCGCCGGGGTGGGCGACGTGGTACATGCACCCGCCGATGGAGCGACTGTTCCACGTATCGATGATGTCAAACACCAGCGGCGAATCCACACCAATGGTCGGATGCAGACAACTGGGCGGCTGCCAGGCGCGGTAGCGAATGCCTGCGACAAACTGCGCGTGAATACCCGTGGGCCTCAGCGGCAGACGCCGGCCGTTGCAGGTGATGATGTGGCGATTGCTCAGCATATTGTTCGCCTTGATCTGCACGCGCTCCAGTGACGAATCGACATAGCGCGCGGTGCCGCCTGCGCCGGGTTCTTCGCCCAGCACGTGCCAAGGCTCGATGGCCTGGCGCAGTTCCAGTTCGATGCCTGCGTGTTCGACCTGGCCAAACAGCGGGAAGCGAAATTCCAAGTGCGGGGCAAACCATTCGCTCTTGATCGGGTAGCCGTGACGGTTCATGTCGCCAATGACATCCTCGAAATCGTTCCACACAAAATGAGGCAGCATGAAGCGATCATGAAGCTGCGTGCCCCAGCGCGTGGGGTGCTCCGTATAAGGCTTCTTCCAGAAGCGAGCGATGATGGCGCGAAGCAGCAGTTGCTGCGTCAGGCTCATGCGCGCATGGGGCGGCATCTCGAAAGCGCGAAATTCAACGAGGCCCAATCGACCTGTGGAGGAATCAGGCGAATAAAGTTTGTCGATGCAGAACTCGCTGCGATGCGTGTTGCCGGTGAGATCAGTCAGCAGATGCCGGAATAGCCGATCGACGAGCCAGGGCGTTGGCGTGCCGTTGTTTTTGAGCTGCGCATCGAGTTCCTGGAAGGCGATGTCGAGTTCGTAAAGGCTGTCGTGGCGAGCTTCATCGATGCGCGGGGCCTGACTGGTCGGGCCGATGAACATGCCGCAGAAGAGATAGCTCAGCGAAGGATGATTGATCCAGTAAGCGATGAGCGAGCGCAGCAGATCGGGCCTGCGCAGGAAGGGCGAGTCGGTAGGCGTCGCGCCGCCGACGACGATGTGGTTGCCGCCGCCGGTGCCGGTGTGGCGACCATCGAGCATGAACTTTTCAGTACCCAGTCGCGCGAGCCTTGCTTCTTCGTAGAGCGTGGTCGTGTTTTTGACCAGATCATCCCAGCTCTTGGCCGGGTGTACGTTCACTTCGATCACACCCGGATCAGGTGTGACCTTGATGTAATCGAGTCGCGGATCGTGCGGGGGCAACTCGCCTTCAAGAACAACGGGCATCTTCAGTGCAGCCGCGGTGTCTTCCACAGCAGCAATCATGTCGAGATAATCTTCAGCGGTGGTGACCGGCGGCATAAACACATGCAAGCGCCCGTCGCGCGGCTCGACACAAATGGCGGTGCGCACCACCCAGTTCGCCGACTCGCCGGGCTTGGGCAGGCGATCGACTTCAGCGACCATTTCTTCCACATCCACCGCGCTGCCGTTACGGCTGCGCACTTTTTTACGACGGGCTGCGACATGGCGCAGCGCTTCGTCTTCATCCATTTCATTGGCTTTGAGCAGCGTCTGTGCGAAGTCGCGCTGCTGCGTCGGCACCGGCAGCGGGCCGCGCTGTGCCATCGGATCTGTCGGATAAACATGCGGGTATTGCGAAGGCTTCACCCAAGGCAGACTGCCCAGCGGCAGACGCAGACCGATGGCCGAGTCGCCGGGGATCAGCAGCAAGTGCTTGCCGCGCAAGGTCCACAGACTGCTGAGCCAGACGCGCTCATCGCCTTCATCGTTCCAGCCGCGCTGCACGGGCAGCACAAAGCCCACGGGTTCGCTCAGGCCATGCTTGAAGACGCGGCGAATGCGCTCGCGCTCTTCGGGTTCTTTGAGGCGATTGTCCGAAGCGTCCACATTGATGGGCAGTCGGCCTTCGCGCTGAAGAAAATGCACAGGGTCTTCAAAGGCAGGCACTGCATTCGTTTGCGAAACGCCCAGCCTCACTGCCAGCGCAGCGATGAACTGCTTCGCGTCGGCTGAAGTGTTGTGATACTCCTCGCGCTCGTCGCAGATTAGTTCTTCATTGTGCCAGATGGGCAGGCCATCCTTGCGCCAGTGGCACGACATCGCCCAGCGCGGCAACTGCTCGCCGGGGTACCACTTGCCCTGGCCAAAGTGCAGAAGCCCGCCCGGTGCAAAGCGATCGCGCAGACGACGAATCAGATTCTCCGAGAGATTGCGCTTGGTCGGCCCGACCGCAGCCGTGTTCCACTCATCGCCTTCCATGTCATCGATGGAAACAAACGTCGGCTCGCCGCCCAGTGTCAGGCGCACATCGCCATCGCGCAGTTCTTCATCCACCAGGTGGCCCAGTGCATCGATCGATTTCCACTGCTGTTCGGTGTAGGGTTTGGTGACGCGCGGTGATTCGTAAATCCGCGTCACTGTCATCTCATGAGTGAATTCAACTTCCGCCGGTTCCACGAGCCCGCTGATGGGCGCTGCCGACTGAGGCTCGGGGGTTGCCGCGACGGGAATGTGTCCTTCGCCTGCGAAGAGACCACTGGTGGGATCGAGTCCCACCCAGCCAGCGCCGGGCAGATAAACCTCGCACCATGCATGCAAATCCGTGAAGTCCACATCAGCGCCGCTGGGGCCATCAAGCGATTTCTGATCAGGCTTGAGTTGAATGAGATAGCCCGAAACAAAACGAGCAGCCAGCCCCATGTGGCGAAGCAGATGCACGAGAAGCCAGGCGGTGTCGCGGCAGGAGCCGTTGCGCAATTGCAGAGTCTGCTCTGGCTCCTGCACACCAGGCTCCATGCGAATCTGGTAGTGAATATCTGTCTTGAGCCGCTGAATCAGATCGACGAGAAAATCAATCGACCGCCGTTTGAATCGGGGGATCGAGGCGAGGTAGCCGCGCAGAAGCGGGCCGGCTTCATCCTTGTGAAGGAATGGGGCAATCTCTCGCGCCAGCGAAGCGTCGTAGGTGAATGGAAATTCTTCAGCATCAGGTTCGAGGAAAAAGTCGAACGGATTGACGACCGTCATCTCTGCGATGAAGTCCACGGTGACATCGAAAATCTTCGTCGTCTTATTAAAGATGATGCGAGCCATGTAATTGGACTGCGGGTCCTGTTGCCAGTTGATGAAATGTTCGCTCGGCTCGATTTTCAGCGAGTAGCTGGAAATGGGCGTGCGCGAATGCGGAGCGGGGCGCAGGCGAATAACCTGCGGGCCAAGCTGAATAGCGCGGTCGTAGTGATACGTGGTGCGATGATGAAGGGCGACGCGAATGCTCACGAGATGAATCTCCAAAAGGTCAGCCGAGGTGTGGCCTCGCGGTATGGATTATAGGTGGCAGGGCTCTGTAGTGGCGATTAAACGCCTGCTATTTATGTCGGTTGTTTCGGTTGTGCGGTATAAGGTAGATACCGGAAGGAATTCGTTGGGTTTTCGGACCTGACTCCTTGATTTTCGGACCCATCGATACAAGGATTAGAGCGGGTGAAACGTGATGACAGTTGGCAGTAGCCGATACGGATCATCACCTGAAAAAACCTCCTAATCTTGGGTTGACCTCCCCCGACTCAACCCAAGTACTCGCCCCAGGCAGGCCCCCCGACGCTGCCTGGGGTTTTTTT